>CAYMWP010000001.1:0-21948 GCA_964393895.1 uncultured Anaerolineales bacterium
TGCATGTTCTTTCCTCGTTGCAGAACGGGCTTGAACCCTTGCGACTCGTTCAAGTGCTTCATGGCCGGGTCGGACTTCGGACCAGTCCCTGTGAGCACGCTGCTGTACTGGCTCTGCACGTGCCCTCGAAGAGCCTTGGCCACGCCCTTACCACGATGCTCCGGGTCTACCGCCGTAGCCTCTATCCACACCTCCGGCCCGAGGACCTTCAGCGCCTTCAGCCCTTCCTTGTCCTTGGCCCATGCCTTGAGAGGGTCTTTGTCCACCCTGGTGACCCCCACGAGTTTTCCGTCGTCGTAGACGCCGTACGAGGTGAACCTCTTGGCGGAAGGGGGCCTCGGGTTCTGGTACTTGCTGCCCGGAGAGAAGACACGTCGTTCGAGACTGGCGGCTTCTTGACGCTGCCCGGGCGTGGTGAGCTCGACGACTTCAGCCGTCTTGTCGAAGAGCATGTTGTCGAGCTTGTCCATGGTCTTGAAGCCCTCGCTCTCGTAGAACTTCCTGAGCTCGTCCACGCCCATGGGGATGTCCCCGAAGCCGCGGGGCCGCATCCACAACTTCTTGTCGGCGAAGTCCTTCTTGATCTTGCGCAAGAGCCGACGCGCATCTCCCTTGCCCCGATGTTCAGGGTCGACCCACAGCTTCTCGATGCGGACGCCGTCTTCACCTTCCGGAACCAGCGTTGCGGAGGCGTAGCCGAGGGAGATGCTCTGCTCAGCCATTCTTCTTCTCCAACCAGGCGCCGAGCTCGAGCAGCTGCTCAGTCGAAGTCCACTGCGCCCCGCACTTCTTGCACGTGGGGATGACGTAGTTGGCCGGGATGCGGTACTCAGTGCCCCGGTACCGCATGGTGCGACCGGGCTTTCTGGTGGGCACGACCTTGCCCCCGCACTTTGGGCAGACGTTCATCGGGGTTCCGGGCGGCCCTGGAAAGTACGCTGGGCCTGAACGACACTTTCCCACGAGTGCGGGGCGGGCGGCAACCGACAGAGCAGAGGGACTTGAGCGGGCGGGGCGGGGGCGCACCCATGAGGGAACGCAGACGCCGGGTCTTCACCCACTCCTCATGCCTGCGCATGGCCTCGACGAACTCCAGAACGAGAGGGTCTATCTCGATGGTGTTGCCGAAAGCAGGACACTCGATGTCCCACGGCCCGTTCCAGTAGTCGGCGGTAGTCGTGGGGCGCTGGTAGACGATGACGAATGGGTCACTCGTCGCCGTCATCGATGAACTCAGCGTCGATTGGGACGACAACTCGACTCTCCTCTTCCTGATTGACGAGCTCGGTGCTGTGGTTTCCCTGGCTGAGCTCGTGGACCATCACGATCTTGTCGTCATGCTGCTTGAGCTTGGCGCGCTCCACGTTCGCCAACCAGTCGGCGTCGACCGAGCGGGACATCTCGTAGGCTTCCTTGATGTGCCTCATGCCCTGGGCGCCGATGTTGAGATCCTGCATGGTGACGCGTGGGTCCTGCGACTTGGCAGCGATGGCGTTGGCGATCGTGGTCGCCCCGTCTCGGATGGCCTCGTCGAAGTCGGTGTTGGCCACCTTCTTGCCGTAGTAGGTGCGCAGCATGATGCGGGTGGCCTTGTCGTTCGACCCCGACACAGCCCGCCAGCGGATGTCGTCCTCCACGTCGCCCTCCCCCCACTGAGAATGGTAGCGCCGGAAGATGCCCGGCCACTCCGAGGGCTGTATCTTGTGGAGGTTGAAGCAGTACCAGACGTAGCGCTCAATGGCGATTGGGTCGAACGCCTCCCCGAAGGTGTTCTTGAGGAACTCGGCGGCGCCGGCGTACGGGGCGCCAGTGAGAAGCCATGCTTCGGCGGCTTCCTTGACCACCGACTTGTGCAGCAGGGCCAAGGCTTGACGGTCGTACTTGTCGGGGTGGAAGAGGCCGTAGATGCCCTCTTGCTTCAGGAACCGGACGGAGGCCTCATGCCGAGTGGTCTCGGGCATGAAGTTGCGGGGTGGGCGGAGCTCTTCTCGTAGGAACTCTATCGTGTCTGTCGACGGCGGGAACATGCCAAGTCGGAAGATCCGCGTCTGGGTGCGGCGCGCATCGGCCCTCAAGTCCTGGCAAAGTAGGAACTTTGCGTAGTTTGCCGATACACTCCACCGCTCCATGGTGCCCTGATCATACTTCCGTCAGGGGCCGAGGGAAGTCAAAAGATTGTTGGGGGCTCCCCACGGAGCGCTCAGTTCTCTGTAAACGCCAGGACCTTGAGACCTTCGATGACCTTCTCGACGGCCCGAATGGCGCGCTCGAGGGCCTGGTCGGGGACGTCCTGCAGGCCCACGCGGCTCGCGTACAGCAGCTCGCTCATCCGCAGCTGCGCGTCCTCGAGCACGGGCAGCGACTTCAGGAACTCGTTGATGTTCTCCTCGTTGAGGAAGCCGAGGGACAGGACGACGTCGACGCTGGTGGTATCCGGGATCATCGCCGCCTCTTTGACGAGGAAGCCGACCTTGGGCACCGGCCTCGATGCGATCTTGTCCCGGGCCCTGAGAAGACCGTCGTGCATCCGCTCGCCGGCGGTCTTGATGACGCGGCACGTGGGTACGGTCACGGGCTTGCCCGCGAACACGGCCTCGCTGAGCTTGTGCATGGCGAACGGGGGCTGCACGCCCAAGCCCGCCAGCAGGAAGGAGGCGTCGTCGAAGCTGAGCATCTGCTTCTGCGCATACGCCAGCTTGCTCACGGGCGGCCCGTCGATGCTGAAGGTGTTGGGGCCGGAAGAGCGGATGTCGACGCTGATGGCGCGGGCCATCGCTTCCTTCTGACCGGGCTCACCGGGCTGCTCGACGAGCTGGACCTCTTGGGCCTGGTCGAGGTCGAGCCACCTGACGTCCTGGGGTACGAGCAGCGTGTCGCCCGCAAGAGCGAAGCCCTCAATGCCTGCCTGCGGCATCACGGTGACGGGAGCTCCGTCGAAGGCCTCGACCATGTAGCCGCCCTCGACTTGCCCCTTGATGGTCATCGGCACCGTCGCCTCGGCCTTGCCGTTGGGCAGCACCCGGAAGAACGCACCGTGCCCGTGAGGGTCGCCCTCGGGGATGGCCATGCCTTCGCCGGCACGCACACCAGCGATGTCGGCCTGCATGGCGTACTCGGAGCCGTTGGTGAACAGGAACAGCGGGACGCTATCGCCGCTCGAGTCGATGAGGTTGGGGAACACGTAGCCGACGAGCTCCCGGCCCTCTGCGGTCTGCACACGGTACAGCCCGAAGTCCACGATGGGGGCGAGCTTGTCCTGCTCGGGGCTCGGCATGTCGACCTGGGCGCCGTCGGCCATGGTCACCGACTCATTGGTATCCACGTCCATGGCCAACTTGGTCCCCACGAGATCCACCAGTTGCCCGCGGTCCACCCTGGAAGTGCGGGGAGCCCAGAACCGATGGGATGCCACCTTGACTTCGTACGTACCGTCCCCAAGCCGTCGGATCTGGGCGACATCACTTGGGATGGCTCGCACGAAAGCCTCAGCACGCTTCTCGGCGGGCACGGGTCGGTAGCTTCCAAGCGGAGCCAGAGCCTTGGAAGCGTCCTCGTTCTGCAAGAAGGCAAGTTTCACCTCAGGCTCGTCGATGAGCGTAGCGAGCCTCTGGAAGTCGGTCTCGTTGATGGTACGAAGGATGGACGGCAGGATGGAGGACTTCTTGGTTCGGTACTTGCCAGACGCTGCCTCGCGGCCCGGCCGGCCCTTGCTGCCCTCGTGGTAGCCAATGCCCATACCGGCACCAGTGCCAAGACCAATACCCGCACCCCAGATGGCTCGCTCGATGTTGGGACGCGCTTTTTCGAAAGCTCGGGCACTCTCCGGTGTGCCCTTCGTCTTCTCCATGGCCCACAAGATCGCCTTGTCGGCCTTGCTGGCCTTCTTCTCGATCTTGTTGGTCGGGCTCTTGAGGCCCATGTACTCGGGGCTCGGACCCGTGAGCCGGCGGTCTTCTCCAGGCAGCCTGGGGTCCTGCGCGCTGGCGCTCTTGAGTCCCGACAGCGTGGCCATCTCGTCGAGCGTGGCTGCGGGGTCCTTGCGAGTCTTCTTGATCCGCTCCTTGAGGGTGCGCGCGAGTTCCTCGACGTCGCTGGCTTCCTTGGACTGGTACTCTTCAGCGAGCCAGCCCATGAAGGTGTCGGCCTCGCCCATCTTGGCGATGTACCGGTCGTGCGCGGCGATGTCGGCTGCCGTACCCTTCTGCTTGACGAGAGCCGCGCGCCCCTTGCGCGCCTGACCGACGTCGCCCCGGTAGATGCCGTGAAGGAGCATGTGGCGAGCAGTGTCCCCGACGCTCTTGTCGGCCTCGCCCATCTTGCCCATGCCGATGTTCACGACACCACCGCCTCCGCCGAAGCCGTAGTTCTGGCGATACGGCGGGTACAGCTGCCCGATCAAGGAGGCGTCGCCAGGGGTCTTGCTCGTGACGTCGAACGACTGAGGGCGGAACAGCGCTTGCCGCATCCGAGTCTCGGTCAAGGGCATCAGCTTGGAGCTGTCGGTGAGCAGGAGGTCGAGGGGCATCAGCTTCCGATCCTTGATGAGGAACGGGATGCGCACGTGGCGGATACCCGCTGCCTCCTCTTGCGCCGGCGTCGGGTTCTGCGCACCCGTCTTGCTGGTGACCTCGATGTGGCCGAAGCCGTAGCCCTTCTCGCCGTCGATGATGGCCGGAACGACCTTCGGCGTGAAGTCGGCGATGTAGCTCACCTGCTTGTACAGCTCTTGCAGGATCTCGTTGGGCCAAACGTTCGGGTCTTCAGGAAGCATCGTCTCCGAGCCGAGCTTTTCGAACTCGAAGCGTACCTTCTTGTGGTCGAGAAACAGTCCGGGCATGTCTTCGCTCCTTCTCGCCCGTTATACCACGAGGTCAACAGTTGGGGCATCTGGGTGCCGGGACGAGTCAACCGAAAAGAGACGAAACGGTAACACCCGGGCAGGTGTTACCATCATGGCCGCGAACTATTACGCCAACACGGGGCTAAAGAAAGCGCGCCCCCGGGAAGGGGACGCGGCTGACCAGAACGGTCAGTCTCGGCACATGCAGTAGTACCCCACGTGCTCTGACGAGGGGGCGGCCGTCCAATGCTCCACGACGAAAGTCGTCATGACGCCACCCCGAAAAGCCAGTCCCGGAAGGATCGGCCGAGGGGGGTGATCGGCCACTGCCCGCTCTGCAGATCCGGCACGAACGGCGCGGGCTCGGGCCAGGTGTCGGGACCTGAGGAGCGGGCGCGCCACCCCTCGATGACCCGCCCGAAGCGGTCGAGGAACCAGCAGTAGGAGCTCTCGCTCCCACCGATTCGCGCGACGGCCCCGGGTGGGGACTGCACGGAGCAGCACCCCTTGGCGAAGTAGACCCGCTGGGAAACGGGCATCATCGAGAAGAGCTGGCGCCGGAGAGCCTTTCGCTCCTCCGGCCTCGCCTCCTCCCTCTTTGCCCAGCGGCGTCGCGCCTGCCGACACTCGATGTCGTGCACCTGGGGCACCGACGGGAGCGAGTCGAGGTCGATGAACGACCGAAGCTGCACATCCCCCGAGATTATCCATCGGTAGCTCCATGCCCGTCGGGCAGCCTCCACCGGTCCTTCCCCGGGAAGGAAGGGGGCGAAGGTCGCCAACCGCTTCATGCGGTCAAGCCGGTCTTTGACGACCGGGCGAAGGTGGTGGTTCATGGTGTTCTTCATGGTGTTCTTCATCACTACTCTTGTACCCGATCAGTAGAAAGAATTGAGCAACTAGAAGACGCTCTGGTCTACCTACTTCTGACTGAGTAGGTAAAAAAGAGGGGAGCCAATCCTCGACGACCAGCTCCCTGACCACATCTGTCTTCTCCTATCCACTGAAGATGGGCAGCCACCACGCCGTGATCTCGATGCGCTTCTCCCCGGTCCCCTCCCACTCGTACGAGTCCTCCTTCATGCTGACCAGGTGCCAGTGGTCAAGGACGTACGGCCCCTGTGGGGGCCTCGGCTCCTCAAGTGCAATCGCCAGCTGCCCGTGGTCTGTGAGCTTCGTTACTGTTCTGTAGACCAGCATCTTCTACCTCCTCTCATGCGAGTACGGCCACGCCGCCCACGTACTTGATGGGGCCATGGGCGCAGCAGGCGTTGACCCTGAACAGGCCGAGCTGCGCCCCGACCATGCGAACGTGATGTATCGTCCAGTTCTCGAAGCGCTCGCCCAGCGGCTTGGTCATCTTCAGCACTTTGGCCGTTGGCTTGATGGGGTCGTCGATGAGCAACCAGTTGTCCTCGATGCGGTCCCTCGTCTCGGCGTCGTAGGCGCACACGCTGACGACCCCGTTTCTGTGGATGGGGTCACAGTCGAGGCCGTCCCTGACGCCGTAGATGACCGGCACTTCTTCCAGCACCGTGGGCGTGCCCGCACTCGTATCGATCCGGTATCTCTCGCAGGTCCTCAGGACGTGCTCGATCTGTTGGAAGATGAACGCCACTCGCCGCACGTCCGCCAACCACCGCATCTTCTTGTGCTTCTCCTCCCTCAGGCGGTTCTCCTCCTCGAGCTCGCCCGGCCCGTACTGCTCGACGCCGCCGCCGAGCTTCTTGATCAGGCCCGCGAGCTCGCAGTCGGCCATGTGCTTCTCGCTCATCCCGCACACCGGGCACCTGGGGCCGAGCGTGATGTCGGTGGGGTAGCCCTGGCAGTCTTCCGACTCCTCGCTTAGCTCGATCCACTCGAGCCGTTTGAGCATGGCCAGGGACTCCTTCTCCTGCTCCACACACTGGTCGATCTGTCTGCAGAGCACCTCTTCGGTACTCGGCTGCACATCCGATCTGCTCATCTGTCTTCTCCCTCTCCGTGCTTGCTCTTGTCGCAAGGTTGGTCCCATCTGGCGCCGCACACCGGGCACGGGTCCGGGTGCAGCCCTGGGTTGTCCGGGCAGTGCTCGCACATGCGGTAGTCGTCGTCGCACTGCGGTGGGCACTTCTTCGCTGGAAGCCACGGCTTGCGGTACGGGTTGCTCATCAGGACTCTTTCTTCTCTTTCCTCCTGGGCAGAGAAGCAACGGTCGCACGCATCGCAAGCGGCAGCAGCTCGTCGAGCGTCGGGGGCTCGCCCGTAGGCTTGAGCTCGAACACGGGCTCGGGCTCGTCCTCATCCTCATCCCTCTGCTCTTCTTCCAACCTGGCTCGGAGCCTCTGGGCCAGGTCCTTCATCTTGTCACTGTTCATGGTTCCTCCAGTAGTAAAAAGAGGGGAGGTCCCCCCGTATGATCTGTCGACCCGCCCCAGGTGTTCGGTTTACTCCGCTGTGGAGCCCGTCACTGGGTTGGGATCTCAGTCCGTCACGTGCCGACGCCGTCATACTGATGTGCGCCGTTGCCCTTGGGCGCGTCGGCCTCGACCACGATAGCCTTGGCCTCCTCGTAACGCCTCACGATGGCCCGCGCCTCCTCGACTCGGCGCCGCTGCCGAATCTTCTCCTTCTCGATCTCGAGCACCCCGGCGAGTGCCTCGTAGTCGTGGAGACGGTCCTCGAGCTCGGCGATGCGCTCGTTGGCATTGGCGATGCGCTTGTCGAAGTAGGCCAACTCCTCAGCGTGCTTGGTGGTCTTCTCTGCCGTCTCCTTGTTGGAGAAGTGGCTGAGCACCAAGTACGAGACGAGACCAATGGTCCCGTAGGACTTGACCAGAGTCCAGGGCGCACGTCGCACCTCCTCTTCATGGCGAAGGGTTTCAAAGGCGGGGCGAACTGCTGCAGTCAGGATACGTGTGATCATTGAACTGTCTCCTGTTGGTTCTATGCTTCTCAATACTATTGTGCCCCGCTTTCACTGGTAATTGAGTAGATAGAAAAGGGCGCCTGCACGCCCCCTCCCGGTTACCTCCTCTTCAACCGTTTGATGACGTGGTGCCTTGCCTACCCAGATCCCGGCCTCTCCCACACCTGAAGGTGCTCGGGCCAGTCCCGGGTGGTGAACCCCAGCTTCTTGTAGCCAGGCAAGTAGTTCACGTACAGGGGGATGCCCTTGGCCTTGACCTGCTCGACCACCTGCTCGACCCACTCGAGCTTGGTAGCTGTTTGCTGCCCGCCTTGCTGCCCACCCACGATGACCCAGTCGACGTCAGGCACGGGCACAGGACCGAGCAGCGGTTGGAGGGACAGGAACTTCTTCTTGGCTCCGGTCCTGTGCAGGTCGTCGGCTCGATGCAAGTACTTCGCCTTCTCTACGCTGACTCCAAGCCACAAGTTGTCGGGCAGTTTCCTCCTTCCGAAGAAAGAAGCCATGCGCTTGGACCTCTTGGTCAACAGCAAGTAGATGTTCTTGGGATTGTTTTCAATGGCGATCAGCGCTCGTTCTATGAACTCGTCAGGGACTTTTGGATGAAGAAGATCACCCCTGTCCCCGACCAGCACGTAGCTGGGGCAACTCCAAGCATCCAGCTTGAACAGTTGCTCGGGGCGCTGCACTACCTTACCGGTCCAGCCTGGGACGCCATCTCGGTTCAGGCACGTCAGCTCCTTTGCCCATTCCTGGTCTCTGTAGACGTTGTGTATCTTGCGGGCGCTGTAGCAGTGCTTGCACCCCTCAGACACGTAAGAGCACCCGACCACCAGCTGCCAGATCCGGTCACACCAACCGGACTGGGACATGGCCGGCGCCCCGTCTGTGCACAGAGCTGCGTGCCTTACGCTTTTGGGGACGTGAGCTGATCGAGGGAGACGCCGGCGTTGTCGAGGCTTCTGAGCACGGAGAGGGCGCGCTCGGTAGTCCCGTTGTACCGACGGTACAGGGGGTAGACCTCGATGAGCGCGTTGTGCAGTTCCTTGTCTAGCAGCGCCCTGAGCAGCGTTTGAATCAACGCATCCTTGTTCGCCTCGCCGGGCGAGGGCTTCGCCGGCGCAGGAGTCACGACCTCAGGAGCCGCAGAGGTCTTCTTCCCATAGAACCGGTAGACCGCAGCACGTGCACTGGCGATCTGCTCCGCCGTGGCGTCGCACTTGTGCTGGATCTTGGAAAGGGCGGCTAGGGCGCTCCCGTGGCTGCGAAACTTGCCATCCTCCAGCCGAGTAAGAAACGCCTGGAGGGGGGTGGGGTTGAAGTGGGCAAGGCTGGCCATGCGCACTTTCTCTTTCTCTTCTTCTGCAAGATCGCAACGCCCTACGGCTTTGCGAACAGACTCGTGCGAGGCATAGCGTCCCGCCCTCACCTGCTCGATCATTCTGTCTACTGTTAGCTTTTTGTACATCTGTTACCTATCTGCTAGTGAGAGTGAAGAGGGCCGCTTGGGCCCTCACTTGACCTCCGCTTTCGCTGAGAATTGAGCCTACAGCTCGAGCCACCTACCCCCTCTCTGCTCGGGGTCGAGCACCTCGATGCTGACTTCGTCGTCGTACTCGCTGTACCAGACGCGGATCTTCTCCTTGTCCTCGTACTTGAGCTCGAGGCCGCCTGAGGTCTGCATGATGGTCGGCCAGCTCTTGATGATCTCTTTCGCCTCACTGCTCATGCTGGCCTCGGAAGTCCGAAGAGGAAGCCCGGCCCGTTGCCCTCGGAGTCGCGGGAGACCTCGAGCTCGAGCTCGTCGCCGTTGTCCATCCTCACCTTGATCACAGGCCAGCACTGTCCGTCTTGCAGCTCGACCCGCGTGCCCACGATGGTGGCGCCCTTGAGCGCCGCGTAGTACTTCTCGTAGAACGTGTGTTCTTGTGTCTTTCTACCCATTCAATCTACCTCCACTGTCAGTTCACTCTCTATACGGGTACCCGCGCGTCAGCCCTCCGGAGATCAGCCGAAAAGCGTCGGGCTTGTTTTGAACTACGCCCCGCATACGACCTGAAGGCCTGACACGTGTCGTAACTGGGAGCGACTTGAGAGAGTCTTTGTAGTGCAGCTCTTGCAAGAGGTGCAGGGCCATCCATATGTCCTCATCTCCCTCGGCTACGCCTCCGCAACGCCCGTCTCTCTGCCGTGGTAGCGGATGTAGTCCTCAGCGGCGTTCTCCTCGAGGCGCCGCAGGCACGCAGGTCTGCTATCTTCTGTTTGACGTCCATGGCTACCTCCGGATGATGATGACGTCGGCGCTCCCGACCTCGTCATCATCGAGCACGTCGGCCAAACGACGAAGCTCGGCGACGAGGGCCTTGTTGTCGTGGACGTGGCTGCGCGACAGGTCCGTGCCCCAGTACGCCTCGTCCACATCGATCCCCCGGATGGTCACGGTGCAACCGAGACGGGGCGCTTCCTCCACCTCGTGGTCGTGAACGAACGAGCCCTGCCTGAGGGTGCCTTCGATGACCCCACCGAGCACGTCGTCGATGGTCTTGCGAACGTAGCTCTTCATGCGGTCGAGCACGTCCTGCTCGCTGGTGCCGTCGAAGCGCGTCGGCGTGGCGCCTTCGAAGGACAGGACGCCGCGCCAGCTCTTGTTGCCGGTGGCCATGAGCAGGAGCTGGTCGGTCTTCTCTTGCCAGATGATGTACTTGCACTCGACTTTCATAGGCCCTCCTAGTTCAGGTCCTCGTACTTCTTGTTCTGCTTGCCCGCGCGCTCGAGCATGAGCTCGCGCGCCTTGTCCTTGTCGTCGATGGACGTGGCGACCTCGCTCGGCTCGACGCCGTCCCGGGTACGCTCGAAGATGACGAAGCCGAAGTCGTTGTCGACCCGGTCACGCACGAGGATGCACCACGCCCTGTCGCCGGCGTAGAACTCCTGGTTGTCGTGCAGGGCGGGGTGGCCGAGCATCTCGGTACCCGTCAACGTCATGAACTGTTCTTCTGTTACCTTCTTCATGTCACTCATCTGCTCTCCTCTCCAGCTCGACGGCCGGGCGCCAGATGTGGTCGCGGATGAAGAAGGCGAGCTCCTTGGCATCCGCGTCGTACTTGCCAGTGGCCTGGTCGATGAGGTTCTTGATGGAGCCGCGCTGGCTGAAGGTGGTGCCCCGCAGCCGGTCGTACTCCTCGAGAAACGCAGGGTCGCCCAAGCACGCCCGCACGGCGTCGTCGTACGTGATGGGCATCAGTAGTTGTCCTCCATGTCCTCGAGCATCTCGCGCATGAGGATGAGGCCCTCTTCCATGGACACGTCGAACTCGAACCTGTCGCCGTCGTGCGGGCGCATGACGACTGTCCAAGGGTCATCTCCGTGCTTGCAGAGCAGCTCCTGCACCTGGAACCTCAGGACCATGTTCGCGGGCAGAGCGCAGCTCTTGCTGCTGACCTGCCGCACGAACAAGTCGTAGTCCTCCGAGTCGAGGCGCAGGTGGACCTGCGGGGCCCTTTCCTCGACACTCTTGAACGTGATGGACCCATGCCCGCTGCTGATCTCCGTTCCCCGGTTGCTGTGCTGCCGGCATTGGTTGCACTCGACGATCTCGTACCAGTTGCGCTCTGTCATAGTGGTCTCCCTTCTGTGTCTACTGGATGGCTAGCATCGCTCTTATTCCCTGGAAGGGAGGGAAGTTGGTGGGTAGAAAGACGCGAGCTGGCTGCCGCGTCTTGCCCGACAGAACGCCGGGGCTTCAGGTGCGGGTACCCTCGTACTCCGCCTTCGACATCACGATGGCCAAACCGCTGCCCTGAAGAGCCCGAGCCACGTGCCTCTGAACGTGCTTGGGCAGATGGGCAACCTGCAGGTCGAGATCGATGGTGCCGAGAATGGGGCCGTCAGGGGTGTCCTGCCGTATCCCAATGAACGCCGGAAAACGCAGGACGGTGCCGTCACCCTCGCCCGAAGCCGGTGCCATCGTTCCACTCGTCGGCGATCATCATCGCCATGTTCGCGACGTCCGCCGCTTCCTTGGGGACGCCGCGGCCATCGAGGATGGCGGCGTGCAGCTCGACGACTTCCTTGAGCAGGTGCTGGTACAGCTCCGCAGGCAGGTCGCTCCTCCAACCCTGCTCTCCCTTGTGGTCGTTGTCTCTGAGGCGGCACTCCATCAAGGCCACGAAGTCGGCCAAGGGACGGCGCGGCGCCGTGAGCTGGGCCTCGAGCTTGCGGATGCGCTCCTTGGCATCTTGCAGCTGAATGAGGGCCTTGCCCTTCTCGGCGGACAGGACCTGTTGATTGGCCAAGGCGATGGCCAAGTCCTCCCGAGGGTGTTGACTGCCTTGGGCCTGTCCTTCGGCCCACGCCATGCTGTTGTTCTCCTTCATGCTGCTCCCTCCGGCTCCCCGAGGCACGTGACCTCGATCTCGTTCTTTCTGCCTCGCTTGTGCAAGTAGCCCTCCAACGCCGCCTTCGCGTCGGCCTCCGCACACTCTCGATCGTAGTAGCCGCCCACGCTCTCGAGGATGTCGCCGGCGCTGTCCCGCACTACCCACGCCAGCACCCCACCCGAGAGGTACAGGCTGAACTCTTCCACCTCCTTCTTCAGTGTCTCCTCCACCAACTTGCCGAGTTCAGGCGTCATCTCGTCCTTGCCGAACCACTTGAGGGCGTCCTCTTTGGTCGCGTAGATGATGCCGCACTGTCCGCTGTCCCACGGGCAGCCGAACGAGTTGGTCGAAAGTGTGACGCCACTGTGGATGTAGGCGTAGACAGGCAGAACGATGTTGTTGCCGTCGCGCTCCACCTGATGAATCTCTCCCACTTCAGTCTTCCGGTCACCCAAGAGGTACCGATGCGACGTGTACAGTATCGTACCGAGATGGTCGAACTCGGCCCGCGGGTTCTCGGCAGCGTCATCCTGCTGAATCTCGTACTCCATGTGCCTCCCTCCTGCCTTCTTCTTCTTCCTGTTCGTGGCACGGCAACCAGTCCCCCCAGTATATGAGGGCCTTGCCGTCGACTCGTTCCTGCTCCTCCCGAACGTAGCCCGGGATCGGGCACTCCTTGTCAGGGTAGATGGACACGCGGCCGCAGTAGGTGCAGACGAACTGCTGCTTGCCGGTGCGCGTCTTGAGCTCGATGGGGACCCAGCGCCCCCTCTGCTCTCGGTTCTTGACGATGACCCGAGGCTTCGGCGCGTTGGCCAGCAGGGCCCTGATTCGGTAGACGAACGTCCAGTCCGCCGGGCGTAGCGAAGACATCCTCTTGGGCGCGTCGTTCATGTCCCGCACGATCAGCTCAGGGCTGTCGAAAGGCGGAGGCTTGAAGTTCTTCTGCGCCTCTGTCTTCGGCATCTTCTTGGGCGGGATGACGTAAGTGAGCCGAACCTTGTCGACCTCCGCGAGCTTCTGCTTCAGCTTCCGGCGGTTCGCTGCGTGGTCCTTTTCGCTCATCTCTTCAGCCGCCGTGCGGAGACCATCGAGCGCCACGGCGAAGTTCATGTAGGCGTGCGCCTGCATGACCCAGGCGTTGATGGCCTCCTCCGCGTCCTTGGTGGCGGCTCCCCTGTCCTTCGCCGTCTCCACGGCGATATCACGCAAAAACCCATCGAGGGCGAAGGCCGACACGCCTCGAGGGTACAGCACGGACTTACCCTGGTAGGCGTCGGCCAGGGCCTTGGCGCCCTGCATCCACATGTGGGCGAGAACCTCATCGCCAGGACCGTTGGACTCGCCCGGGTCCGGGGGCTCAGGCAGCTCGCACTTCTCCACGTAGTGGGAGAAGATCATGACGGTCAGGTGGAAGTATGGGTTGTTCGTGGGGGCATCGACGACGCTCTCCACGAGATCCGCAAGAAAGGCTACCTCGTTCCGAAGAACGGGAGGCAGCAGCTTCCGTGCAAGCGCGGTCAGACCGCGCACGAGATTCTCGTCGATGCCGTCCCTCTCATTCAGCTTCGCCCATTCGTTGAGGTGCGCGACGACCCTATCTTCCACTGTCTTCATGGCTACCTCCTGCCATTCCCTTGTAGATGTCCTCTGCATACGAGCTGTGGACCACGCTGAGTACTTGCGTCAGGGTGCTCACCCCCAAGGGCCCGGTGCCGGTGTCGACGCTGATGATGGCGACCATGGCTGCCGAGGCTTGGGACAGCAGCAGGGCGATCTCGAACGGGGTGAGGTCCACGCTGAGGGCCTCGAGCGCCGCCCCTGCCGTGTCGGTGTCGCCTTCGATGTTTGCTTGGATGAGTCTGCAGAGCGGTTCGGTGAGAGGGTCGACCTTCTTCAAGGCCTCCTCCGTACGGGCCAGTAGCTCTTCGTCCATCATTCCTTCTTTCTCGTGAGGGAATCCCACCACGTCTGCGCGCGGTCGCCGTGAAGCATGAGCTTCTGACGAAGCTGCTCCACCTCGGCGTGGAGCTCAGCGATGGTGCCGCGCAGTTCCTGCTCGGTCTTCTTTCTGTTTGCGGTCTCGCCCTTGAGCTCGGCGATGAGCTGTTTGTCGGTCACGGTCGTAGGATCGAAGTTCGCCCAGCGTGCGGCGGCATCCCGAAGAGAGGCGACGCCCATCTCCCCCTGCCGCGAGAAGTCAACCTTCACGCCCTCCATCTTCGACCGGATGGGGGCGTGCGCCTCCTCTTGGGCCAGCTTCTTGAACTCTTCGCGCCAAAAGAGGATGTCGAGGTAGTCGTGCGTCGAGGACAGCAGCATCACCCGGCCAATGGGCCTGCCGTCGCGCGTCACCATGCCCCCGGGTCCGATGCCCTTGGCGTCCTTCTCGAACGTTGGCCACGGGGGCTCTTTGCGCATGGGCGTTGCCGCCTTGGCGATGTTCAAAGAGTCGAGGACGGTATCGTGCGCCATCTCCCGAGCGGCCCAGTACTGGAACAGGTGGCTGAGCGGAGAAGGACCGAACTCGCCGCCCCGCTCCTGGTCGACCATGTTCCTGCACGCAAGACGCACCCCAGGACTGGTGATGGTCTGCGGGTAGTCGGGGAGCTCTTCCTTGCCCTGAATCTCGTGCAACCTCGTGAAGATCTCGACGGGCATGAGCATCCTCTCCGTGAAGAGAAGATGACGATGGTCGGACTCCACGACGACCTCCCACACGTTGAGGTTGACGGAGGGCTGACCGAGCACCCCCGTGCCCGCCGGGGTCATCACCCTCTGTCCGATGATCATGCGCTTGGGTAGACGCCACGGGCGAAGGTAGCGGGTCTCCACCGGCTGCAGATCGCGCTTGAACTCCAGCCAGTCCGGCGCCACGTGACAGCGGAGGATCTGGCAGGTGTCCTCTTGGAACCTGCTCACGAGCACGGGCATGCTGCCGTACTCCACCCAGTCTCCGTGGTTCGTGGGCTTGAGCTGCTTATCCTCGGCCCACCCGACGTCTCGGAGCTCGCAGATGCACTTCGTGTCGACCTCCACCTTCTCCGCCCACGAGCCGTCCCCCAAAACCAGCTGCACGATGCGCCGGCCCTGCAAGGACCCCATGCCGACCACGACGCCCTTGCGAACGCACTCGTGGAAGACGGCTACGATGGTCCCGTTGGGGTAGCTGAAGCGCCGCAATGGCGCGGCCATCTCCTTGAAGCTCTTGCGGTCACTCTGCGCCTCGGTGAGCCCGTCAGCGAGCATCACCAGGCCGTCGTGCATGCCGGTCACGCAGTAGAAGCGGGGGCCGCTCAGGCCCCCCACCAGATACCAATGGCCGATGATGAGCTCGGCGTCGCTCAGTGCTCTTCCCATCTGTTTCCTCCTGTAGCTGAGACTATCTTCGACGGTCTTATGACCGGGATGATGCCGGAATACGCTACGGGGTCGTCTTGAACATGGCGGCGTTTGGCACGCCCGGGATGCCCACGAAGATGTTGCCGCTGATGGTGGCGAAAGCAGCAGCGTCAAAGAACAGGCAGAGGGCGTAGACCCCTCCCGCAGTACCGTACTTGGCCGTGATAGCCGGGTACAGCTCGGCGGCCAATTGGGCGCCTGAACCGTGCCAAACCAAGTACCCGAGACTCGCGCTCAGCGCTGCCTGTCCGGCCGCCACCGCATCGAGGCTGGGTAGAATGAGGGCAAGGCCGGCGTCGAGCAGGATCTGGATGCCGCCAATCTTGAGCTGGAGGTCCGCGGCAGCGTCGGCACTGGCGTTGACCGCTGGGAGCGGCAGGACGAGCCCGGCGCTGATGGCACCGGCCAACTCTCCCAGCGCCTGGATCTGCGCCGAAGGGTTCCAGTTCAGGCTCACCGACAACGCTGCGTCGAGCCGGGCCTGGAAGTCGAGTTGCAACGGGCCGAGGCCGAAGGCCCCGAACAGCGAAGCCTCCAGCGACAAGGCCAAGGGGTTGATGACGCTCAGGGCCGCGGCCAGCCCCACGTTGACGTCAACCAGCTGATAGTCGGTAAGCGGCACGTCGAACATCAGGGCACCTTGACCTTGGCGCTCGAGGTGATGATCGATCCGTACAGCACAGGCAGCCCCGCCTGCCCCGCCAGGCTAGGGGGCAGGACGATTGCAACCTGGTCGGCCATCCGCGCCACGCCCAAGGCCCCATCGGCCAAGATGACTTCCTGCCCCTTGACCTTGGTGGTGCCCTTGCCCCCGAGCGTCGCATTGCCGTCGCCCGTCAGATTGACCACGCCCTTGGACTGAATGTCCAGGTTCCCTTTGACGCGCACGAACAGGTTCTTCTGACAGCTCAGGAACGCGTCACCATCGAACCTTCCGTACGCCTTGCCGTCACGGTCGAACTTCCACTGGAGCTTCATCTGGTTGTAGCTCTTCTTGTAGACCTCGCCGCTCTCAGCGTTGAAGCCGCTGTCTTTGCCCCCCGGCAGCAGCGTGACCTCGTAGACGACCGGGGCGTTCACGGCAAACTGCATCTGGTCGAGGATGTCCTTGTCGTCGTCCCCCTCGGGCAGGCGCACGGGGTTGTTCACGTGCCCGCAAACGATCCGAAGGTCCGCGTAGGCGTCATCGGCGAACACGCGAAGCGTCTGCATCCATTCGGTCTCACGCTTCTCGTAGTCGAGCTCCTGCATCCCCCAACGGATGGTGCCGGCAGCCGTCGTCATGCGGTAACGCTCGGCCATGTCCATGATGAGGTTGCGCAGGGGCAGATAGATGCGCTGAGCGAGTTCGCTGGCGCCGAGCTGGAGCACCCCGCCTCGGTGCAGGATGACGAAGTTGCCGTCCCTGCCCCGCATGACGATGTCGCCCGGCTTGGCGCGCCCACGCCGCAACCCGAACGTGAAGCCGAGAGGACGCGTCCTCGAGGAGCTGTCGGCCTGGTCCAGCGCATCGCCGTCCTTGGCCAGCTCCTCGGCCAGCTCCTCGTCGGGGTTGTCCACCTCGTCGCCGCTGATCACCTCGGGCGGCGCGACGTACGACAGGATGAAGGGCGGAGACAGGTCCGTGGGTAGGCAGATCATGCACGTGGCGCCCAGGTCCGGCACGGCGTAGACGCCCTCGCCGGCGGCGTGGTGCAAGTACATGTTGCCGACCTGCACATTCGGGAACCACCGACCCACCTTCTTGGAGTACACGTCCACGGTCCACTGGACCATGTCGATGTTGATGACGCTGGCCTGCAGAATCTCAGTGGTTCGGTTGGGGAAGTAGCGACCCATGGGCTCTCAGAATGCGGCAGAGGCAGGGGGCAGCGCAACTGGAGGTTTTGGTTCGGACAGCTTCGGGGGATCGGGGATGTCCGGCTGAGGGGGCTCGTCGCTCGCCGCGTGGTGGGTGCCCCCACCCGTGCCCCCTGCCGCTGAGGGAGCCGCGGAGGTTGCGGGGACGGGCAGAGCACTCGCCACGGCCTTGGTCGCCTTCTCTGTGAAGTCGACCGCATCTTTCGTGGCCTTGTGCTGCTCCTGTACGTTCTCGTCAAGCCGTTCGATGGCCTCCCTGGTCCGATCGTAATTCTTCTCCACCTTCTCGGACGAGGCCTTCGTGAGCACGGCGTAGCCGCCTAGCGCCGGGCCGAGAATGAGCAGGCCGAGCTGCACCCACTCCCTCCAAGCCCGCGCCTTGTCCCCGAAGGCCTTCTGGTTGGCCGCGCGGGCTTCTGCGTCGGCCTTCTTGGCCTTGGCCGCTGCCAGCTCCACCTCGAGCTCCGCGATCCGCTCGTGCGGCTTGCTCTGCTCTTCCTTCGGTTCTTCTTCTACAAGTCGCTCTTCCATGACGGTAGAGTACAGGTGAGCGGCGGACGACTCAACCGTCCTTGAAGGCGAAGCGCCTCTTGAGCTCCCGCACGCAGTGGTCGATGAACTCCTGGTTCGGAGGCTTGACGTCGTGCACGATGATGTAGTGCAGGAGACCCTGGGGCCACACCCACTCACCGTCCGTCATGTCCGCCGATCCGTCGGTGCACCCGCACAACCGGCAGCTCGACGAGCCCTTGTACCAGTCCTTCTCCTTGCCGGCGCGAAGGTGCGTCACTACTGCCGCCCATTCTACCGGGCTGTCGATAGCCCACTGCGGGTCTACATGCTGCTGTGCAATCGGGTACTCCTGCATCGACTTCTCATGCTCCATGCGCAGGTACTGCATGAGGCCCTGAGACTTGCCATCTTCTTTCGGTGGGTTATCGGCCCAGAAGCCCGCCCTCTTGGGCTTGCGCAGCTCGCCCCTGCCCTCGAGCACGTCGCGTAGCGACCTCTCTGTGCTCATGCGTCGATCTCCGTAGCCGGGCGATGTCGCGGGATCGGGTAGCTCTCCAAGGGCTCGCTCATCTCGATGACCGTGGTCCGGCCTTTGACGCCCCTGCACCCCGCAGCCTGATTCGAGGTCTTGCGCTCGTACGCGCTCTTGCGCCCAGCCGGCAGGGGGGACTCTGACTCGAGCCGATCTCCGTACTCGAAGAACGCGGCGGTGTGCAGCGACCCGACGATGGGCAGCTTGAGCGTGCGCGGCACATAGTAGCCGGCCCACACGATGCCCTCGAGCATGCGGGTCGGAAGTCGCTTGGCCGCGCGCGTCGTCACGTCGGTGAGACGGGTGCTCAAGATCTTCTTCAGCTTTGTTTTCAAACGCATCTTCTGCTCCTGGCGGCTAAAAAGAGAGGACGGCGGTGTTTCATGAACCCCCGAGCGGGCCGGCCTGGGGTCTCCCCAGACACCATGCCGCCGTCCCTGAGTTGCGAGTTCTGACAGTGTGCTGCTACGCCAAACGCTCTTAGGGCTGTACCGGTCATCCCCGAAGGGGCACAGGGCTCATTCTGATCCCTTCAAGTCAAACCCGCAGTTCCTCTCGTCCGTGCGGGCAAAACCGGCCGTGCTACTGATGGTACTTCCCCCACGTCAGGACTCAGGAACTCCACCTGTTACCAGGCTTTGAAAAGGCTGACGCGGTTTACCTCCCACATTCGCTTCCCGATGGCTCTACGCCCACATTCCCCAATGAGCTCTAAGACTCCCACCTGGGACTAACCTGGTGGTGCAAACGTCTGGTGGGACGCTTCGAGGCCGAAGCCTCTCGGGCCGGCGGTCCATCGCTGGTACTCCGGCTGCTGCCATTGGCGACTCTTTGAAGGATGGCTGCTTCTAGGCCTACCTCCTGACAGAACTCAGTAGATCCGGGCGGGTTCGAACCGCCAACAGCCCGGTTATGAGCCGGGGGCTCTCACCAATTGAGCTACGGATCCTTCGGATGCCCGATGCACGAGCACCTCGAGGTGAACAGTCCGGCGCCTTGCTCCATGGGGTAGGTGCCCTCGGGGCACTTCACGCCGTCACATGGACCAGGCCGAAGCATGAAGTAGGCGACCGCGCCGGCGGCCACCAAGCACAGCACCGTGATCACCACCTCTACTGCTCGAGCTTTCATCTGGTTGCGGGAGGTGGGTTCGAACCACCGATCTCAGAGTTATGAGCCCTGCGAGGACGACCAGACTCCTCTATCCCGCTATGAGAGAGGCTGCACACGTTGAATGAGATGGGACGGGAGTCGAACCCGCATACCGTGTCCCCACGTACCCTACCATTGAGCGACCCAGGTCCGCATGCAGCATCATCACGGGCTTGAGTAGGAGCCCATCCCTCCGACCCCGGGCCTGTCCTCCGTCGACGGAGGGGGACCCAGGTACCCAGCGAGCCTGGCAGGACTCGAACCTGCAGAAACACGACAAGAACTCGTGCACTCGTTCCTTCGAGTATCAGGCTCCCGAGGAATGGCAGTTCGCTGGCCTGGCGAAGGTTCCCCGGCTTCAGGGCCGAAGCCCAAAAGAAGTGCCGGTCTATCCCGGCTGTCACGGGCACCACGAGGTCAGAACGAACCGACCAAGGGTGTGCTGAGCTCTGCGCACGTTCCCGTCTTGCACGCTGGTCCCTGCTCAGCTGGGGGCTTTCGGTCGGACCAGGTGACCTAAGCCATCATCAGTTTTACGCCTGTCGGCACCCTGGGATGAGAACAAGTGCCGGTCCACCCTCGCCTCGCACGGCAAGGGGCCCGGCTGGCCCGTTCGAGTGGGTGTGCGAGCCCCTCTGGTGGAACATACCTACTCTGCCCGCTGGGTTATCGGCCCAGCAGCAAAGATCTCAAGGCACATGGGTCCAAGTACGCTGGGCTAACGCAGCGCGTATGGCCGCCTCATCGACACCGTACTTGTGCGCTTGCTCATGGATGAAAGAAGAGGCAGAAGCTCGAAGCTCCAACACCTCGTCGTCACACATGACATGCCTGCCGTTACCTTCCCCAAACGCGTTCCTTCCCCGACTCACGCAGTCTTGAACGTTGTCAGCGTGTGTACCCCACAGAAGGTGCTCAGGGTTCACGCACGCAGGATTGTCGCAGGTATGTCGGAGAATGGCGCCCGGAGGCAGCCAGTTGCCGGCCAACATGTAGGCCGCTCGATGAGCTCGAACCTTGTACTTCTTGCCTTCGTGCCGAAACTGAAAGTGGCCGTAACCGTCCTTGTCCAGTCCGGCTTGCCACTCTCGGCACCCTGTCGAAGTAGGAGAGCCCACACGAGCGAAGAACTTGTCCGCGTACAGCGGTACAACCTCGTTGTACTCCATCATGTGCCCTTTCTATTGGTGGAGGTGCGCAGAATCGAACTGCGGTCCGCGAAAGCTACACGGCTTCCTCGTTCACGTGCGTAGCTGGTCTACCCTCCCAGCGGGGTTCGGCTGTCTTTCCAGCCAGTCATCTCCCAATGAATCTCGCCCTTCTTCAGGTCCGTCAGGAGACCACCGGTAGGGCTCAGCCTCGAGTGGTTGACGCCTCAGGGCTACGCGAGACACCTCGCCCGTCGACGGCCACCATCAAGCGACGGCGGCGAGTGCGTTGTTGTCGTTGGCAACTACGCTGCACCAGTTTGGTCAAGGCAGTTCCGGTGCCTCTGCCTGCACGCAGAAGACGCTTCGACATCCACGTCGAAACCAAGTCACCCCCGAAGATGCAAAGACCAGGCTGCCTGGGCAGGCTTCTGTTCTACTGCCCACGGCAACCTCGGTCAACAGAAAAGTCAAAGACCGCGATGCTTGAGAGCATCCTGTAGCCACGAACGAAGAAGCCTGGATTCCTCATCGTCCTGGCCCGAAAGCTTGTTCAAGTACTGCTTGATGCGGACGGCTTCTTTCTCCTCTTCTTCTGCCTGTTTGACGAGGCGTTCGACGAAGTGGTCGGCCTGCACCCGCAGCACGTCCATGGCGAGCTTCACGGTCACGAATAGAGCCGAATTGCCCAGGCCTCGTATGGAAGCTTGAACAGCCTCCTGCTCGGAGCACGTGTACTCGTTGGTACGAGCAACGGCGTGGCGCCCGTCCGACAACTCGAGCTCCACGATCATCCGCGCCTTCTTCACATAGCTGCCGCGCCTGACGATGTCCCGCACCACGTCCTGCATGCTGAAGGGGCTACCCATCTCGTCGCTGCCGCTCATGTGACCTTCTCCTGGATGTCCTGCTCTTTGAACCACGCCGTGTGGCCGCTGTCCAAGCGCACCTTGTACTTGAACGAGTGGGTCCTGGTGCCGTCCGGCTTCTTTTTGCTCATGCGCAGGCTGCATTGGATGACCTCGCCGTATCGGGCTCCGCTCATCCAAAAGTCGGTGGCGGGGTGCAGCTGGACCCGGTCACCCTGCTTGTATTCTCGATTCACGGTACCTCCTGGTCCGCCTCGTACATCATCGACTCGAACGCCGGTTTGGAGATCGGGGCGATCTTGTTGACGAGGTCGTAGCAGCCGCCGTAGTTGAGCCCTCCCTTGA
>CAYMWP010000001.1:22048-176459 GCA_964393895.1 uncultured Anaerolineales bacterium
AGGTGACCTCGGTGGTCCTGCCGAACTTGACGCGGAGACTCAAGTCGAGGAGCCGGTCGTTCTGCCGACACAGCGGGAACTGCATGCCGGCGTTGTTGTGCAGCCGGGTGCTGGCGTAGTGGACCTCGCCCATCACGCCACCCGGTAGATGCGGTACAGGCCCTTGGAGCCGGACAACGAGAACTCCGCGTAGGTGTGCGCGCCGACCTCGAGGTCCTCGGGCCTCTTCTCGCCTTCGCTGATGGAAGCGTACGCCTTGATGTACACGTTCTCCTCGGTCACCCGGCCGATGATGCCGTCCGAGGTGATGACGCCGTTGTCTCGCTGGGGCTCCCCGTCCCTGGGGTCCCAGATGATGAAGAACATCCTTCCCATTGTCTCCTCCCTGGGCACGGCTCCTCGCTGTAGAAAGCGGCGCCGCACCGTCTGCAGTAGCTGATCTCGTGGAGCGTGCCGGCTCGGGGGACGTCATGTCCCGCCAGCCTTCGAGCTGCGGCGCGCCTGTTTGCCTCGGAGATGTAGCGCAGGTCAGCCATCCTCCGCCTCCTTCTCGATGACTTCTTTCGCCCTGTTTCTGTCGATGATGTAGTGCACGTGCGGGATCGCAAGCGTGGCTAGATTGAAGGCGAACAGGCCGAACATGGTCCCGAGTTCTATCTCCCTCAAGGCAGTCATCAGGACGAAGGCGAGCGTCAACACGTACGCCGAGCCGATGCGGGACATCAGCCGCTCGTAGCTGATCATCACTCGAAGAGCGTACATCGCCTTCCTGTCCGCCTCGAGCACATAGTACCTGTCGTGGCCGTACCGAATCTTGGTCTTCATCCCCACCTCAGTCGAAGATGATGGGGACGAGCTTTCGGAACTCCTCGTGCAGCGGCCGCATGAGCTGCTGCATGTCCGGGTGCGCGGCCTTGGAGTCCCGCATCCGGAAGATGTGCCTCCACTCCCTGAAGTTGGCCGTCATGACGATGTCGGCCTTCAAGACCTGGGGCAGCACATCCCTGGCGACCTGCGGTGGGATGCCCGCCCTGACCATCTCGATGTACCGGAAGCTGACCTCGTCCACTGCCGCCTTCCAGTGCGTGGCTGCATCGATGGCGGTCTTGCCGTTGTCGAGCTCCGCGAGCAAGGGGCGCCGATCGGGCGAGACCGTGATGTCGCTGCCGAACTTGCCCTTGGCGTAGTTGCAGTAGCGCGTCGACTCCTGCGTGAACGCTGCCAGCCGGTGGCGAACGAGCTCGTGGGTGAAGCCGCGGTTGCCCGTGAACAGGACCGTAGCCGAGCAGTGTTCGATCACGCTCTCGTGTGCCGGGTTCTGCTCCATGTACTCGAGCACGAGACGTACGGTCTTGTCCGCCAGAAGCTCCCGCAGGTCATCGTGAGCCAACGTAGTGGCCTCTTCGTCCCGCCAAGTCTCCTGGTACGCCGCTTTGAGCATCTCAACCAGCTTGGCCTTGCGCTCGGCCTTCAGGATCATGCGGACGAACTTGTGACTGGAAGGCTCGCGCACCTGTGCCCCCCGCGTCCCACCACACTCGGGGCAGTCTTCAGTGATCTCGTCCACACCCTTCTTGACATCAATGAAGCCGAGCCCGTCACAGCGTTCGCACCAGTCCCACCCACTGTCGATCTTGTCCTCGCTCTTGTAGGCCACGCGCCCGATACGCTCGAGCAAGGCAAGAGCCTGCTCACCCTCGGGAATGGCCAAGATCTCGTAGCTTGGTTCAACGGTTCTCATCTGTACCTCCTTCTGTCTTCTCCGGCAGTTGTTCGTGCTGCTTCTCGTTGCCGTTGTCCTTGAGCCAGCGCGCCTTGTGCTGGTCTTCTTTCGACTCGGCGACGAACCATCCCCGATACAGCGCGAGACCATGAGGGTCGTCATCGTCGCCGACCTTGATCTCCTTCACGCTGCGGAAGTAGTTCACGGGGCAGGTGTGCTCCTCGTAGAAGTACCGCTGGTCGTCGTCTTCCACTGGGCGCCCGTAAGAGTCGCTGGCCACCTTCAGGAAGATGGACTGCTCTTGCGGGGGGATCTCGAGCAGGATGAAGATGGGATAGCTGACCTCCTCCCGCTCTTCAATCCGCGCCGTACCATCCGAGCGAACGTAGATGAAGAACGAGTGCCCGCAGTGCCTGCAGTGCCACGGACCAGCCATCCGCTCTTCTTGCCCCGACTGGAAGTCGAACAGATGCTCGATGCACATGTCTTCCTCGCCGCAGTGCGGGCAATCGATGAAGCGCTTGGTCTTGACTTTGACCTCAGACTTCATTGTTCTCCACCCGCGCCCGGTGCTCGAGGTACTCGCCCACGGACTCGTTCAGGTTGTGCTCATTGACGTAGTCGAGAAGGAGCTGGAGCAGCGTCTCGTCAGTACAGCCCTGCTCCCCTTGGAGCTCTTCGAACTGGTGGTCCATCATGCCCAGCCCTCCTTCTCCGCCTTCCAGCGCTTGACGACGAGTAGCCCGGCCTGGTTCTCCTGATAGACCTCGGAGTCGTCGTGCACGCAGGACTTGGGGATCCACGTCGAATCCTGCGAGCCGTCGTCGTTGGTGTCGAAAACGATGAGAAGGGCCAGGTCCGTCTCCTTCTCACAGTAGACCTCGTCGCAGGTGACGACGGCCTTCTCGTCGAGGTCATAGTCCTCGAAGTCCTTGTCAGTCGGCATGTTCAGCTCCTTGTAATGGCCTTCGACCTTCGGTTGAGGGACAGACGCATGTCGCCCAAGGCCTCCGCCAGCTTCTCGTCGTACTCATGTCCCACGGCCCTGAGCGCCTCCTTGCGCTCCTGCGCCAACCTGGTCAGCACATGAGAGAACTCCTCGCCGGTCTTCCTCTCCATGACGGCGACGGGTAGGAAGGTACTGTTCCCGTACTCCTCCACCCGAGCGTACAGGCCCTCGAACTTGGTCCCGGTGCCCCAAAGCAAGTACGGGTACTGGGCATGAGGCCAAAACACGGCGAGACCGGGGGCTTCTGTGCGTACTTCCTCTTCTTCCTTGGGCTCAGAGTCAGGCGAACTGACGGAGTTGGTTGAGCCTGGGGGTCTTCCACCACCCTTGGCTGGAGTATTCACGACGATGAGGCGCTCCAGCTCATCAGAACGAAGCCGGGGTTCCCACTCAACGACCTGCATGTACGACTCCCAAGAGATGCCCTGGCGCCCCAGCAACCAGGCCCCGACGGTATGGCGCGCCAGCCCCAAAGCAACCGACACGTTCCGAGCGGTCAGCCCTCTCTCGGCCAAGATCTTCTTGAACTTCTTGCCCCACCGCCCGTACGCCGCAGACCCTACGAGCTTACCTCTTCTTTTCCTTGTCATGTTCTCTCTCCTCGAGGGCGCACCGATCGACGATGGCTCCCATCTCCTTGGGCATCGGCGCGCCCTTCTTCATCCCCACGGAGATGGTCCGGAACTCCTCGAGCGTGTAGCGCTTCTCGAACCCCTCGAGCACGCAGATGCACGGCCGTACGGGGATGTCGTCCTGCGCGCACTCGACGAGGAACTCGTTGCGGACGTCGTCCGGATACCTTCTACTTGGGCAACAGGCGGTAAGAAGAACCGCCAGCACGAGCATCTTCTTCATCTAGCCCTCCAATCTGTACTTGGTGACGACCTCCTCGGCCACGGGAGTGACGACCTGGGCGCCGCGCAGGATGCAGACTCCCGTCCTTTCGCCGAGCTCACGGTCCTGGAAGAAGCCGTCAGATGCTCTCGGCATCTCCTTGTAGAAGATGGCGTCGCCATAGTAAGTGCATCCGTCCTCGTCCGGGGTCACCCGCTTGAGGACCTCCTGTTCGGGGACGTTCGGCTCGATCCGGATGCCGTCCTCATCACAGGTGATGATGGTGTAGCCGGGCATTACCGGGTCCTCCTTGCGCGCGGGCGCCAGCGAACTCCCTTGGTCTTCTCGGGCTTGGGAATCTTGACCTTCTTGCGGCGAAGGGACCGGACGACCTCGTCCATGTACTTCTCCTCCAGCTCGAGCAGCTTGCGGGACTTGCGAAGCTCGGGGCGGGTCATGGCCACCCACCTGGCCATCTCCTTGAGGGCCGCGCTCTCCCGGGTGTGCCTCGAGATGTGGTACACGGTGATGGGCCGGCCGAGTGGCTCCTTCTTCTCGTTGACCCGCTGCACGGTCCAACCACCGAACGGGGCCGGATAGACGTAGGCGTAAAAGACCTCGGGTCGCTCGGGTTTGTCGGAGAGCCCGCGGACGTGCTCCCGGGTCACCACGAATACCCAACAAGGCTTGCCGCCTCGTGCCGCGGCGATGCGCGCCGACTTCGCATCGTCAAAGACTCTCTCCTTCTTGACGACCGTACCAGTGCTGCCGCCTCGACTGAGGACGACCGCGTGGGTCTGGTCCATGACGACCATCTTCTCTTCTACTTTGGTCTTGGTCTTCTCCCCGTCTCTGACGACGGTGAGCACCCACTTCTTGACGGGCATGTTACCTCCTAAAGTGTAAAACTTGAAGTAAAAGAGTCGATAGTTTTCGCCTGAGCTCTAACGTGTCACGTCAAACGTCAGGGAATATCGACTGTACTTCAATCCTCTTCTGACAGAAAAAGAGCCAGTGTTGCGTAGCAACAGGAGGAGTCTGAAGGATCAGTAGTGGTAGGGTTCGACGTCTTTGAGGTGGGACTTGCCCGGGCGCAGCGCGTCCTTGGAGGTCATGCCGAACTCGGCGCCGTAGGCCATGCCCGGCACGGGGTGCGGGCCATGCAGGCTGGTGGACCCGCCAGTGGCCGCGGCCTCGAGGATGGTCTGCTTGAGCTTCTGGTGCTGGAGCTTGGCCATCCAGTCCTCGCGCATGTGCAGGGGCATCTCGTTGATCCCCTTGAGGATCGGAGCATGCTGCACGGTGGGCTGGCCCTGAGCCCGAAGCAGCTTGTTCTGGTTCTTGACCCAGTTGGTGTTGCGGTACTCGCCGCGCAGCACGTCGGAGCCGCCCGGGTCCACAACCTTCGTCGTCGACGTCATGGAGTTCACGAGCACGTCCACGTGCTTGCGGTCCACGCCGTGGTCCTTGTACAGCCCGTAGATCTCGTTGGACAGGTGGTTGCGCACGACGTCGATCTTGCCCGTGGCCTGATGAAGGTGGTGAGGGTTGATCGTCGTGCGGTTGGGGTCGCTCAGGATCTGCCCCGCCTTGACTTTCATCCCTGCCTTCGGCGGCTGCCAAGGCACGTAGCTGAAGCCGGGGACCGGAAGCGACTCGTTCAGCGGTTTGCCCCCACGGTCACGGCCGACGAAGTGGGGCTGCCCATCGATGTACACGTACGCCCCCAGCTTGTGGGGCTCGACCTTGGTGATGGTGCCCGAACGCACGGCGAGGGTCGCTTCGTTCGGTACCTTCTCCGGCAGGTTCACCAGCTGCTTGAACTGCTCGAACGGGTCCTTGCGGCCCGTGGCCACGCCGCCGGTGTGGAAGGAGTTGAGCATCATCTGCGTCGTCTTCTCCCCCAGCGAGTGCGCCGCCATGACGCCCACGTTCGTGCCCACCTCATAGTGTTTGCCGTCGGGGCCGATGCCCATGCACTTCTGGCACATGCCCTTTTCGTGCTGGCACTTGAGCGGGCTGCGCACGACGAGATTCGCGTCCTTCTTCACAGAGCGGATCTGCCCAATGATGTCGGGGCTCAGCACGGTACCCGCCGGCACGTGCAACTTGCCGTGCTTGAAGTCGCTGGCAAGGTGCCGGCCCTCGATGGAGCGGTCGTGGACGTTGAGCGACACTCCTCCAGTCGTCCCGCAGTCGTGGTCCACGATGAGGTTGTCCATCGTGGTGTTCTGCATGGCCTTGGTGATGACGCCTGGCTCCTGCACCTCCTGCACCTTGCGCACGGCGCCCATGCGAGCTCCGTACATGCCGACCCAGTAGCCCGAGACGTCCTGCCCCTCGCTGAAGCTCTTGTCGACGGGAATGGGCACGGTCTTGCCTGAGGTGTCGGTTACGAGCATCGGAGCCAGGGTGAACTGCTTGTACTGGTCCCAGTTCGGCTTGCCGCCGCTCATGTTCATGATGCCGAGGTTGTTAGGCTTCTGCATCATCTTGCGCTTGTGGGCCATGCCCATCGTCTTGTCGGCCTGCGTCCACAGATCGACCGCACGCCGATCCTTCTCGGCCTGCGAGAGGCTCATCTTGCCGACTGCATCCACCTTCTTCTGCGTGTCAGCAAGGATGCGGTCGCGCGTGGCCTTGTCAGGCGACAGGTCGTTCAGGTTGAGCGTGTGCGCGTCCATGCGAACGAACTGCTGCTTCTTGGGGTCGAGCACGTTGTTGCCCGGGGACTTGTCGAAGTAAACGGGGGCCATGCCCGACGCGGCGCCGTTGCCCAGATCCTTGAGCCTGTCGACGTACTGGCCGTACGTGTTGCGCTGCCCCTCCTGAAGTCCTCCGCTCTGCTTGGCGAGCGTCGTGAGCATCGTGTTGAGGCCCTTCTTGTCGAGCACGAACTTGTGGTCGTTGACGATCTGCTTCTGCATGTCCTGCGGAAGCGCGGCGGCCACCAGAAGGCGCCCCGCCGTCGTCTGCCCAGTACCCTTGATGCTGACCAGATCCGTCACCCCGATCTTGCCGGCCTGCGCGGCCTTGATGGCGTCACCCGGGTTTGCGAAGGTCTTGTTCGTCTTCTTGTCGACGCGCGTGAGCTTGTACAGACCGAGCGCGGACTCGTGCGTCGGCTGGTACATCACCTTACCCGTCGAGTCGCTGAACAGGTTGTTCGAGGGCATCATCTTGTGCGCCTCAGCCTCGGCTTCCCGAGAGATGGGCACGTACACGCTCATGGTGTCGCCGTCGAAGTCCGCGTTGTAGCCCGAGCACGTCAGGGGGTGGATCTTGATGGCCTTGCCCTCGACGAGCCGCGGTTTGAAGCCCTGCACGTTGTACTTGTGCAGCGCAGGGTCGCGCTTGAGTAGCACCGGCTTGTCGTCCATCACCCGCTCGAGTGCTTTCTTCGCGAGAGGATCGTTCGCCTTGATCATCTTGTGCGCGTCGAGGTCGAACTTAGCCGACCCGGACTGCACCAGCTGCTTGACGACGAAGGGACGGAACAGGTCCATGGCGTAGTGCTCTGGGATGCCCACCTCATCCAAGCCCAGGGAGGGCTCGGGCACGATGGTCGAGCGCATCGTCAGGTCCTGCCGGCGATTCATCAGCGTCTTCTGGAAGAACCCCTTCTTCGGCTCAGGGCCGTGGATCTGGTTGAGCAGGCCCTTCTGCTTCTGGTCCTTGTGGGCAATGCCGATGCCCATGAGCGCCTTGACGCCGTCGTAGTAAGCGCCCCGCAGGTTTGCCTTACGCTCCTCCGGCAGCTTGTTGCGAATGACGGGGTCACCCATCTGCGCGTTGAGCTGGCCGAAGTCCGAGTACAACCCGTTCAAGTCCGCCTCGTTGAGGCTGCCGTCCGGAAGGATGGAGACGGGGCGCAGCTTCGGAGGAATGACGGGCAGGTTGTGCAGGATGTACGCCTCCTCAGCCGTGTGCCCAGTCCGATTGAGCGCCTCGAGGTACTTGACCTTCTTGAGCGTGGCGTCGACCTTGGTCTTGGGCGTGCTCTTGAGCTCGGCCTTGGCGCGCTCGAGGTCAGCCTGCACGTCCACCTTCTTGAGCATGCTCTTGATGGCGTGCCCGCCAGTCAGCCCTGCTCGGGGGTTGTCCGTGAAGGCGCCGCCAGGGGTGACGCCGGCGCGGCCGGCCATGACATCGTTGAACTGCTTCTGCGTCAGCCCGGTGAGCGCGCGTACGGGGGCCTCGAACACGGGGTTCGGGATGGGCTCAGCGAGCTCGATGTGCGACCAGTTTTTGCCGTCGTGCCCGCCGGTGATGCGCTCGTCAAACAGCCCACCCTTCACGGGCATAGGGTTGCCGTCCTTGTCGAGCTTGTAGCTGAGCTTGCGGTCCGGCTTCGGCAGCTTGCCGGCGCTCATGTCCCTGATCTGCTTGTCGGTCATCGGCGTCAGCACGAACCGATGCCCGTTCTTCTCCATGTTGACGCCCGACGCCTTCAGGTAGTCGTTGAACTTCGAGAAGGCGAACGAGGGCTTCGGAGGGGGAAGAGGGGAGCCGTTCTGGATGGCTTGCCACACCTCGTTGTGCTGACTCTTCCACTTCTTGGCCTCCGCCGGCGCGGGGTCTGGGCCCTCGCTCTTGTACGTCTGCATCTCTCGGATGTTGGCCTTGGCCCCGTGGGCCAGCATGGCGTACATGCCAAGAGAGCCCATGCTCTGCCCGCCGTGATGCCCGCCGCCCGTGGGTTGCAGGTTGCGGTCGTACGACTCCGGGTCCGTGCCGGGCAGCGACATGCCAGAGCGCACCGCGCCCTTCTTCTCTACTTGGTGCACCAACTTGAGCATGTACTGCTTGCCGGTGAGGATCTGCCCGAGGCTCTGGTTGGTCTCTGGGTCGTACAGCTCCTCGGTGTCGCTCACCCCGTGCGCCTTGGCCAAGTTCTTGATCTCTTGCAGCTGGTCCACGTGAGGCTTGAAGTTCTGCACGACGATGGGCTTGCCCGTCTTGTCGGCCACCTTCGCCGCCACGGTCTCGAAGACCTGCGACGGGTTGATGCGCCCGGGGATGCCTGCCGGGTTGAGCATCACCTCGACGTGGCTGCCGTCCTTGGTGCGCGGCATCTGGCTGTTGTCGAGGATCTTGGTGACGATGCCCTTGTTGCCGTACCGGCCGCTGAGCTTGTCGCCCACCTGCATGGGCTCGACTGTGCGCACGTGTACCTGCACGCTCTTGCCCTTACGGTGCACGCCAACGACCTCTCCCTCGTAGTCACCGTCCCACTTCACGCTCTTGTCGGTATGCACGCCCGACATGTTCTTCTTCCACGCGCCGATGCCCGTTCGATCCTTGATCTTGAAGGGCTGCGTGGCGAGCACGAGGGGGTCACCGGGCTTGACCCGGGTACCAACGGCGACCACGCCATCCTCCCCCACCTTATCGAGCTGTTCGGTCTTGTAGGTACCGGCGTGCAACGCACGGAACCTCTTGGGGTCGAAGTTCATGTCCGGCTCGACCGCCAACGAGTGCTTCGTCATGTGCACCGAGCTCATGGCCTTCGCCGCGGACTCGCTGATGACCACGCCGTCCTCGAAGTTGTAGCCCTTGAGCGGGGCGTACGCGACTCGCAGGTTGGTGCCGAGGGCCAGCTTGCCGTCCTTCGTGAAGTTCGTGTCCCCGATGTGCTGCCCCTTCTTCACCACGTCGCCGGGCTTGACCAGCGGCTCGGAGTGCATGGTGCTCTTCACGTCGTTGAGCGGGTAGTGGTTGTACAGCTGAACGGTGTGCTTGACCCCGTCCTTGCCCCTGATGTGGATGCCATCCTTGGTGACCTTCTCCACCGTCCCGTCGATGGGGGACTGGTGCCCCGACATGGCCCCGACCATTCCCTCGAACGTGTCGTACGGGCCCTTGCCCGCGCCCGTGGCTACCTGCACCAGAGGGGCCTGCCTTCCTTCGAGGCTCACCGCCTGTTCGAGGTGGCGAGAAGCCATGCCTGCACGGTTACCCTGCGTCGAATGCAGATACGGGATCATGTTCGAGGTGATGTTGAACACCTGCGTGGGGTGCCGCATGACGTACTTCGCCTTGCTGGCGTCGCCCACCTGGAGCTCGTTGCCCGGCCCCAAGATCTTCGACTTCTTGCCATTGATCGGGTTTGGCTTGCCATCCTTCCACTCGACCTGGTCAGGCAGCAGCACGTTCTCCTGCATGGCTCGGCCCGGGGAGACGAACTCGGTCTTGCCCGTCTGCATGTTCGTCAAGGCGATGCGGGGCTCGTCCCCCTTCTTGCGCACGCCCATGGGCAGCCGCAGGGTGACGCCGGTCTTCGGGCCCTCGGGGGTGTTGATCGGGTCGAGGAAGCCGAACTGCGAAGGGTTGATCCACTTCGTCTGGTCGATGACGGCGTGCTCGGATTGGATGCCGCCCGGTCCCATGACCGTGGTCTGCATCGAGGAGCTGACCATCTCGAGCGGATTGATCTGGCTGGCAACGCGCGACGCCTGATTCTCGCTGAAGGTCTTGTGGACCGCCGTGTTCAAGTGCTCGAACTTCACGACGTCGCGCACGCTCTGCGCCGTGTCGAGCTTCTTGGCCATCTTGTTCTGCACGGCCCACTTCTGGCTGTTCATCTTGTCGAGGGCGAAGTCGCCAGCCGTACGGAGCCTCTTGAACACCAGGCTGTCACGATCATCCTCGCCGCCGCCTCGCTGCACGTCGAGCAGGCGCTTGGACGCGATGTGCAGCGCGTCGCCATTCACATGCTCGAAGGGACGACCGAGCGTCATGTGCGTGGCACTCTTGTCCATCTTCGACGCTTGGAGTGTGTCCCACAGATGCTCTTTGGCCTGCTCGATGTTCTCAGGGTTGCGCCCCCGATCCGAGCGGTACAGCGCGGCGAGCGCCCCGTCCACTCCGCGGGCGTTCTTGTTGGCGTCGAGGATGTCCTCACCCCAGGACTTCTTGAGCTGCTCGTCAGTGACCCCAAGCGTCTTGAGGATCGGGTACGCCGGGATATCCGCCTTGTTCCACCGTACCGTGAACTGCTTCTTGTCGGGGTGGAAGTTCAAGTGGAACGTTTTGGAACCGGGGCCCGTCGTGTTGAACTGCGTCTCGAGCTGCTGGTTCTGCTTGCGGCGGGTGTACGCCCCCGGCTTGAGCTGCCACTGGCTGTCGACTTGGTACTCCTGCCCGCCGACGATGTAGCTGTAGCGCTTCGTCATCATCGGGACTTCGGCGACGCGCACCTTGCGCTTGTCCACGATCTTGCCGGTGGCGTTGTCCTTGAGGGTCAGATGGGCGTACACGGGCACGCCCCAGCTCTTGCCGTCGATCTTCGCCTGCTGCTGCGCTTTGATGTCGTCCGGGCTAGGGGGCTCCGGAACTTCCACACGCTCCAGGTGAAGGCTGCGCTGCTTTCCCTTCACCGGGAACTGTTGCTCTACTCCCTCAACTACTTTCTTCTGGAAGTGGTCGAAGGCTTCCTGCGGGTCGAGGTACGCCATCCTGTTCCTCTCTGGACTGCTCGCAACTGTACCGCGCAGGCTGAAGCGGCGGCAAGGAGTGCGTGATCGCAGGCATAAGAGCCTTGAAGGGACGAAGTACGCGCCCTTCCCCTCTAACCGGAGGGTCAGGAGGTGGCCCTCCGACAAGGAGATTGAGATGTCCACCAGCAAGCTGAATGACATGGCCCGAATCGCGCAGGAGTCCTTCACCTCTCTCTTCGGAGAGCGGGAGGAGGACATCAAGGAGGCCGGCTTCGACCCTAAAAAATCAGCCTGGCACGAGGACGACGACCAGGACGAGGAAGGAGACGACGACTGATGAACGGAGGGCTCGCGAACGTGTATGCGAGCCCACCAGTGGCGTTGCCGGGTACGAGGCTAATCGAACTCGTGCCCGGCGACCCGACCACGGCTCCCATGTTCGACGCCATCGGCGAAAAGGTCGAGTACCTCAACCGGGTGTGGGAGATCGTTGGTTTTTACCTCCCATCCGGAAGGGCTCTGGGAGGCGTGCGGGCCTGGCTGATCGACAACTTCGGCATCACGTCGTTCTGCAACCAGCGGGACCTCGAGGTGCTGATGGAGATCGCGCAGCCAGGCCAGTGGTGCCACTGGTTGGGTTCCCCCTACCTACCCCAAGACGACTTCAACTGGGTCGGCATCACCGCCGAACCCGACGACCTGCAGGACGACCTGCTCCGCCTGGAGTGGGGCGCCCGCGAGGAGTACGGCGGCATGCCCTTGCCTGAAGGCATGGAGATCACCCGCCACCTGCACATCAACGGCCTCGACTACGAGGAGCTGCTCACGCTCATGTGGGACGCGGACCTGGAGACCGGGATGTCCCCCGACCCGCGACTCGAGACCGTCAACAAGCGCTGGGCCCGAGTCCAACTGGAGAAGATACAATGGCGATGACCTTCCCCGACAGGTACCGAGACCCAAGCCTTGTTCTGAGCCCCGTGCCGTCCGGCCACATCTGCAGAGGATCGGACAGGGACATCCCGCTCGGCTGGGAAGTGGTCCGACTCGACGGGGTCATCCCGTACGTGGACCTCGATCTGACGATCATGTGCGAGTACTGGATGAACGGGGACGAGCCGATGGTCCCCTCCTTCATCGTCTCCAACCAGGAGCCATACGACCTGATCGACGGTATGGAGGATGACGTTGGAGAAGACGAATGGGAGGTCTTGGAGGAGATGCTTCCGTTCGACGTGTGGAGCAGCCTGGTCGACGAGCTCCAGTTCGCCATACAGGAGGTGAGGAAGGAGCTAGGGCTTCAGCCCGCAGACCCGCAAGAGATAGAGGATCCGGACGTTCCCATCTTCTGCGACTTCTGCAAAAGACCCGTGGACGGTGAGCCCATGATCCGCGCCGTCTACGGAACCATGGAGCCGCTTCCCCCGGACGGCCGAACTCCTTCTAGCGACATGGGCGGGCACTTCGACGAAGAAGAGTCCATGGAGCTGATGTGCCTGAGCTGCATGGCTCTGATGGCCGAACAGGTAATGGATCTGTGGACGCAAAAGTAAGCAGAAAGAAGGTACAATAGTAGTGATGGCACGCAACGACCGCGGCGAAAGCCGAAACGGCCGTGTTGCGGGCAACCTCTGCGGAAGGGCCTATAACAGGGCCCTCAAGCTCTTGGAGCAGCAGGACGACGCGAGCGTCGCCGTGCTTCTCGAGCTTGACGCGCGGTACGCGGCCGAGCAGTACGAGCTCGCCGCTCACCGCGCTGCAGAGGGGCTTGCGCTCGCCCAGGGCGCCGGTGCTGAGGAGGAGATCCTCAACGCATGGCGCCGCATTGGGGTGGCGCTGGCCACGCTCGCGAAGGTGCAGGCAGAGACCGACAACGGTTGGTTCTGAGCCTGCACCACACGGCGCCCCCGCTCAGGGGTGAGTCCGGGTTGAACGTCGAAGTCGACGGGCCGGACGGAGCAGGGCCCCCCATTCGGGGGGCGTCGTTTTTTACCCCCTAAGTCACCATCGGCGTCTCGCGCCGTTCCGGGTACACGTTGGGTTGCGGGCGCATGTCGACGCCCCCGCCTCCGCTTTGCGGCTGGAGTTGGGTGAGGTACTGGCGCACGAGCTCGGCGAGCTCGGGGGACTGCTGCTCGAGGTTCTGGATGGCGGTCTGCTGTTGTTCGGGCGGGAGCTGGGTGATCATGCGGGCCTGCTGCATCGCCATCGATGGCAGATCGATGTTCATCATCTGGTTCGACTGCATGTCCTGGCCCATGTTGAGCGGGCTGCCGACCTGCTGCTGGAAGTAGCCCTGCTCGGCCTGCTGCGCTTGGGGCTGCGCCTGTTCGGCGGGCTGGCCCCCGGGGATTGGTTCGCCCATGGCTCCTTGCCCGCCAGGACCTCCGCCCTGCATCTGTTGCTCGGGGCCGCCCGGCTCGCCCGGGGCGACGGGCGCCTGCTGTGCCTGCATCATGACCTGCTGCATCTTCGCTTGGTACTTAGCGTTGACGAGCATGGCCTCGCCCTGCGCCTCGGCCTGCGCAACCTGCTGGTCCTTGAGGGCCTCGAGGCGCTCCTTGTTCTCGCGCAGCATGATCTTGTTCTCTTCCGACTGGTCGTAGTCGCACTCGGCCAGGAAGGAAGTGTCGCTGATCTTGCCCTGCGCGTTGACGTTGAGCAGGAACATCTTGCGCTGGAGGTCGTCGGCCATCTTGAAGGGCTTGAACTTGCACGTGGCCTCGGGCCAATCCATGTACTTGGACACGGACTTCATCACGAACTTCGACAGCGCCAAGTGCCGGCTGATGTATCGAAGGAACGCGTTCTCGAGCATCCGCATCGACACGTTGGTGCCAGCGTAGCTCATGCCACCGAAGATGAACTCCCGCGGGACGCCCATGCCGACCACCAAGTGGTCACTCCACTGCTGGATCTCACCGGACAGCAACAGGGCCCGGCCGTCACCGCCCAGCGTTTGGTGCCCCACGGGCAGCGGCATGACGGGAATGTAGTTCGGGTCGTACCTCCACCGAGCGATCTCGCCGGCGACGTGCTCCCGCCACTGAGTGAGGTTGATCGTCGTGTACGGGTCCGAGCTCGCGCTGCCGGCCTGCGGAAACAGGATGCGCAGCGGGATGATGTGCTCGAGCAGGATCGCCTCCTGCGCCTTCTTCATGATCTGCAGGTAGTAGGCGTCCTTGAGCACGGGCAGAAGCAGCGGAGTGCCCCAACCCCGGTCTAGGTTGGCGAGGCTCGGCCGCTTGAGGTGGAAGAAGTTGTCGGGCGCGAACTTCACGCCCTTGTTCTCTCGCACAGCCTGGATGAAGATCTGCGGGATCTCCCCGACCACACTCTTCTTGCCCACCGTGATGTCGTTCTTCATCATCGGCGGGATGATGTAGTAGTAGTCGACGGCGCCGGTGATGTCGTTGACGTCGATCTCCACATCCTCGGGGTTCCACCGAACGAGTCGGATCTCGCTGGCGTTCTTGAGGTACTGCTGCTTGACGTCAGCGGTCCCCACGTGCCCACAGCGCGGGCACGTCAGGCGGAACTCGAAGTTGGTGAAGATGTAGTTCGACCGAAGGTCCGCCTCGTGGTCCTGATGGCCGCACTGCCTGCACTTGAGCCACTTGCGCACGGGGTAGTAGATCGTGATGAACGCGTTGCCGTACGTGAAGTAGTCCAGGCCCACCTCGATCTGGAAGGCCGGGTACATGAAGTGCTCGTGGAAGTACTCTGACCACCGCTTCTGCACCGAGGGGTTCTCGTGCTCGATGAGCAGGTCGGTCACCGGATACTCGGCCATCTTGAACGTGCCCGCATTGAGCAGCGGGTTCGTCATGAAGTAGTACCGGCACCAGCGGAGCAGCGCCTTGACCGTGACCGGCAGGTACGTGTGCCCGATGTCGAAGAACGGGCTCGGGTAGTTCATCCCGTTCGACGGGCTGCCCTGAATCCGACCTCGGGTAGACGCAAAGCGCAGCCCCGAACCGGGCCCCGTGGCCACCCCCTGCAGTCCTCCTGAAAAGAAGCTCATCTACCCTGTTCCTCCGGCGGCTGAACCGCGCCGGCGACCCGACGGTATCCCGAGGTCGCTGCGTTACCGGCAGCGCTGCCCGCCATCTCCAAGGGGCGGCCAAGGGCCATCTGAGGCATGATGGACGAGGACCCGGGCAGCATGGTCATGGCGAAGCTCTTGGGCATCCACGGCATCATCCACGGCACGCTCGATGCCGCGCCTGACAGAGCTCCGCCGAGCCTGCTCTGCCCCTCCTCCGGAGCCAGCGCCCCCATGCCGGCAAAGGCAGCAGGGAAGCCAAGAGCGAATGCCTTTTCTCCCCCGCTCATGGTCCGAATGTAGTCACCGAACGCGCCGGCAGTTCCTCGAGGGTCCCGCGCAATACCGGTGAGGGTGCCTGGGATGCTGGTGAGACCTGCCTTCTCCGCCCGCTCCATTGCCTTGGCCCTGGCCTGAGCTGCTGTCAGCGCTTTCTGAGCCTTCTCCTCAGCCAGCCGCTTGGTCTCAGCGGGAGAGATCTTTCCTCGAATGGAGGATAGGAACCGAGGATCCTTCACCTCGCCCACCGGGGCCTGTCGGACCTTCTCCAGTGCCTTGGCCGCTTCAGACTCCGCCTTTATGGCGGGCACGGCTCCCCCGCCGAAACTGCGAACGTTGCCCTTGCCCGTCCAGATGTGCCCGACATGCCCGCCGAACTCAGCGAGCGACTTGCCGGGGTCGATGACCTGGCCCCCCATGATGGGGGAGGACTTGGGCATGGTGAACAGCCCCTTGCCCTTACGCAGCTTGCTGATGCCCCCAAGTCCCCCACCAATCGCCGCACCGGCGCCCGCACCAATCAGGCCCTTCTTGCCCGCCTGCTGCAACGCCTCCGAAGTGCTGGCACCTTGCTGCTTGGCCTCTCGGTACGCCTTGCCCCCCTGCCAAAGACCTCCGAGCGCCGCGCCGGTGCCCGTGGCCAGCCCGAGCACCTGGTTTCCTGTGAGAGCCTGCTTCTCCATCTCCTCGATGAAGCCGCGCATGGTGTTCTCGTCGAACTCAGGCATGAAGGACCGTCCTTAGCTGCCGCTGAAGCCTGTCCCGATACTCCTGCATGAACTGGTAGGATTCAAGCATTCGGGTGAGCTGGCAGTCGTTCGATGTGTCGCACCCCGGAGCCCGGCCTGACTTGCGGACCTCGGGCCACCGAGATTGGATGACCCCGGGCTCAAGCGGGAACCCCTCGGTGTCCACGGTGACAAAGTCGAGCGGAGCCTGCGGCACCATGATGCCGTCGTGGCGGTGCACCACTTCGAGGAACCGCTTCACCTCTTCCGACCACTCGACGTCGTCCCGAACTTGGTCGGCGATGTCGACGGCGATCATGCACTGCGGAACCGTCGGCACCTGCATAATCTCGAAGTCCGGGTACAGGTCGTTGAAGGGCATCGCGCACCAGACGAACACCTCCCACCGCTCCCAAAAGGAGTCGACCAAGTGCAGAGACTTGAGGGCGTGGATCTTGGACAGGTTCAAGGAGCTGAGGTCGCACTTGCACATCGCCTCGACTTGCGCCTCGATAGTCTCCGGCTCCCAGTCGAGCCACTCGGGGCCGAACTTGTTCGAGAGCCACAGGTCCAAGACGATAGGGTGCGCCTCTGGATGGCGGAAGAAGTTGGAGAGGGTGACCCCGCCCGTCGGCTGCGGGTCAGCCGGCCCCAGAGGATGCGGTTCGGTGGACAGCAGCTCGAGACGGCTCTCCTCCGTGATAGTGGGTTCGTTCTTCGCGTCCTGCTGAGGGTCGAGAAAGATGGTCGCGAAGTCCTGGTCCTGCGGAACGTGGGGCATCACTCACCACCGGCAACCGCACTGGCCATCCGCATGATGAGCAACTTCTGTTCCCGTGGAAGGGACTTGAAGATGCCGATCGGGTCTTTGCAGAACTCGTCGACCAGATCCATGGCGAAGACCTTCTCCAACGTACCACGAGCGTCCTGCTTCTCCTTCGCGAACGCTTGCAGCTGCTCCCCGGTGATGGTCTCGTTGCCAATCGTCTCGACGAACTCGGCCTGCTTTTCGAGTCCATAGGTGGTCCAGTACGGGTCAGGCACATAGCGGTCGTAGTGATGGTTGAGACCGAAGGTCGTGTCGATCATGCCAAGAGTCTCACAGAAGACCTCCGGAGGGATGTGGGCCTGCTTGCTCATGAGGCCGTTGAGCATACCGATCAGCTTCTCATTGCCCGAGGCGAGGTTGCGGCGAACGTCCATCGCCACCTTGATCTCCTCCTCCGGGGCGTAGGTCTCGGAGCCGTACTTCTGCGCCTCTTCGCTGACGGGGATGCCGAGAGCCCCGGCTCGCTTCGTCATGTTGACGCAGTACTCATGGCGATCCGCCGGCGACATCCGTACGCCCTGCTCGTCGAAGTAGGCGGCGGCGCGCTTGACCTGCTTCAAGTTGTCCAAGGGGTAGCGGTCACGCAGGGCGAACGCAGAGCTCTTCTTCTCCTGGACGACGACCTTGGCCTCGCTGCCCGTCACGTCCACGTGAGGATGAAGCACCTTCTCCGCTGTCTCCATGAAGCCGGCGGGGGAACTGGGGGTGGTGATGAGGCGACCGCGCTTTTGCTTGGGGGGAGTGGGAGGGGTCTGACTGACGAGCTCCTGCCCCTTGATGCTCTGCCCAGTCTCATTGTTTTGAAGAACCGTCCCGACCTTGCGGATGACGGCCTTGGTCTTGGCTGGCTTGCCCTGCTCAGACGACGGAGGGGGCATGAGCGGGGTGAAGGTGGCCTCCCCTTGCTTGAGGAAGTTCTGGATCATGCCGCCAGACTGCCGTGCTTGATTGAGGTTGCCGCTGATCTGTTTCGAGGTGCCCGCCACCGTAGTCGCCGCGGACAGCCCGGTCATGGCGGGACCGATCAGCGCCTTGGCTGCCCCCAGTCCCAGCGCGACCTTCTCGAGCTCCGAATGCACGAGGCCGTACCATGAGCAGGCGGTGCGCAGGTTGGCAGCGGCGACCTTCTGCGCTTCTTCTGGCAGCTTGTGCCGGGTGCGCAAGAAGTACTCGACGTTGAGCAGGGTGTTGCCGGGGTCCACGCAAGCGTACTTCCGCATCGACTCCTGACCGTTGACGAGCACGAGGGCGAAGACGTCGTCGGGGAGCGTCGTCTTCTCCTGCTCGGTCAATGGGTGAGCGACTTTCACCTCTTCCGGTAGATCGTCCGAAGAAGAATAGATCTGCCGAAGTACTTGCCCTTGGCTGTCGTCTTGAAGGTCGAGGATCAGGCCGCTCGTACGCATCGGGTTTCTCCTTATCTTGCCATCCTAGCAATGGCGCAGAGGCCCGCGCAAGGATAGCCCGAGAGCGGTCATAAGGGAAACGGAGCACAGACGTAGCTCCAGAAAGGAGAACCATGGGCAAGCCGGACTGTTTCGGCAACTTGTGGTCCGCTCAGGCTGTTGAGTGCAGGGGCGGATACGATCCGAACTACATGAGCACAGGAGGATCGAACATCAGACCCGTGTGCGACTACTTCCAATCGTGCGGGGCGCAGAAGTCAGCGAGGAAAGTGTCCCAATCATTCCAAGTCCCGGTCACGAACCTGACCCGAGGCACACCGCCGGCGGCGCTGTCCACGTCGGTGAAGCGTCCGGCGTTTCTCTCTACCCCCCAAAATTCCGCTACTCCTGTAACAAGAGGCGTCCCCGTCGGCCACGAGGTCATCCAGATGAACCCGGTGGAGATGGTCCCGTCGAACTGGTATACCGTTCCGTCCATGCTCGCGACCTTAGAGCCGATGGAGCAGTTCAGCTTCCGCAACGCTGCGTTGACCATGGGCAGAGGCGCTGCTGTAGGGGCCCTGATGTCCCTGGCACACTTCATCTCCAACGCCCCGTTCACGCGGCACGGAGGAGGTGAGGGGGGAGGATGAGGGCCGTAAGGAGGGAGCGCGGTAAGGGGTACCTGGACTCCGATCTCTGGGTACCTAAGGAGGTTCTGAACGTCGAGGGCACCAAGCGGGCGCTCACCTTCGACTCCCCGGGCACGACGACGATCAAGTACTACAAGCTCTACGTCGAAACGGAGCACCACTTGATCGTGCCCCGGGAGTTCTGGAGGTACAACCGGCCCCGCGACTTCGACATCGTCGACTGCCGACCTTCCTCCTTCGAACAAACGGAAGTCAGCAGCCGCATCATCCTGGACTGGCGAGACCGCAAGGACTTCACACAGCGCCAGTCCGTCAAGAACATGCTGCTCGCAAGGGGCGGCGTCCTTCAGCTGGCGTGCGGCAAGGGCAAAACGGTCTGCGCCCTCGAGCTCATCGCCCAGCTGAAGGTTCCAGCGATCATCATCGTCGACAACAGCACGCTGCTCGACCAATGGGCGGCGGCCATCGAAGAGTTCCTCGACGTGCCTGGCGGGGTGGGGCGCGTGGAGGGCAGCAAGTTCGACTGGGAGCACCCCATCGTTCTGGCTACCTACCAGACGTTGTCGCAGAAGGCCGACCGGTTCTCGGAAGAGTTCCGGCGGTACTTCGGCGTCATCATCTGGGACGAGGGCCACCACATCGGCGCCGAGACATTCTCGAAGACGGCCAACCTGTTCTACGGCCGGAGGTACTGTCTCACCGCCACCCCCGAGCGCAAGGACGGCATGCACATCGTGCAGGAGCTGCACGTCGGCCCCGTGCTCTACAAGAACCTGGCGCAAGACCTGAAACCTCACATCAACTTCCGTGAGACGGGCTTTGCCCCCAACACCGCGGACCCCTCGGTCGTTCAACAGATCTACGACGCCCGGGGGGAGCTGCACTATGGCATGCTGGCCGGCTTCTTCGGACGCTGGCCGGACCGCCTTCACTTCGTCCTCAACCGCATCGGGGAGCTTCTCGACGAGGGCAGGAAGATTCTCGTGCTGTCCAACAGCATCGAGGAGCTGGTCAACCTGCTGTCGCTTTGGAACGGTCTCGGCACGTTCTACTCCGACATTCCCGAGCCCACCCTCGAGGAGCTCGACCCGCCAGCCAACGTGCAGGAGGCGTGTTCGCTCGACAAGAGGGACAAGCTGTCCGTCATTCGAACCCTGCAACGCTTCCTGTCCTTCATGCCGAGCAAAGAGGACCGAGAGATGCGGGTGAAGACCGTAAAGGACATGGAGAAGGCCATCAAAAAGCTACGCGCCCAGCTCGAGGTCACCCCGACCCTGCTGCCCGAGCGGCAGCGCCGGGAGCTCGACAGGGTAGCGGGCAAGATGGCCTGCGACTCCGCGAGGCGACGGCTCGACAACATCCTGAAGAACAGGCAGGAGGCCTACCTCAAAGAGGCGATGCGGCACAACTCGAACGCCGGGTTGATGATTCACGACGTCCCGCGTGAGACCCGGCTGGCGATGCTGCACGACAAGCAGATCACATTCTCCATCGCCAAGTACGGCAGAGAAGGACTCGACAGCCAAGAGCTGGACACCGTCGTCATCCTCGAGCCCGGTTCGCAGAAGGGCTGGATTCAGCAGGTGATGGGGCGGGCGCTGCGCATGAAGCCGGAGAAGAAAGAGCCGCTCATCGAGATCTTCGAAGACGACGTCTCGCTGATGCACAACATCTGCCACAACCTGCGCAGGCACCTACGTGAGTGGCCAGTCGACGAAGGAGGGCCGTACTACTACGACATCATCCGCGCCGTAGACCGGCCATAAGACACCAAACAGAAACTAGATCCAAGGAGGTGAGGCTTGGCGGAAGAACGAGAGTTCGTTCCAGACTTCCGAAAGAGCTTGAAAGAGCTATCGGAGGAGTGGAGCAACTGCACCAAGTGCTCTCTCGGCGCGCGGAGGCTGGCTCTCCGTCGCTGCTTCGTCGAGGGAGAGGGCCGCCCCGGTGGCATCATGTTCATCGGAGAGGGTCCTGGGTTCGTGGAGGAAGGAACCGGCCGCCCGTTCGTGGGCCCGTCCGGCAAGCTGCTGCGGCAGACGCTCTCCATGCTCCACATCAAGGACATCTCTTACATCACCAACATCGTGGCATGCAGAAGCTGCGTGGAGAAGCTCGACAAGGACGGCAACGTCATGTTCGAGCGGCGACCCCCGGGGTCGAAGGACCCCCCACAGATCGCCTGGGAGGACTCTCCTCCCACCTCCGTTCACATGAAGGCGTGCGCGCCTCGTATCTACCAGGAGATCTACAAGGTCGACCCGGTCGTCATCGTCACGCTAGGGGCCGTGGCCACAGAGTTTTTGACCGGCAAGCCCATCACCATCACCAAGGAAAACGGGGCACCCAGATCGATTCACATACCAGGAGCAACCTACCTGCCCAGCCTGACGGCGAAGAAGAACGCATGGACTCGAAAGACGAAAGGCGAAGTGTCTCTGCCGGTCATCCAGCGTCAGGTGGAGTACCTGTGCATTCCAACTGTGCACCCCGCATGGGTGCTTCGTTCAACTCGAGAATCGGAGCACGACTTGGAGGATGCCGCCGCCGTCAAGATGTACAACGCGGTCTCTTTCGCAGCTGAGATCTACAAGCGACACCAGATTGAATCAAAGGGTGAGTTCGCGCCAAGAGGAGATACCTATGTCGGTCAAGAGGAAGAAGACGATCACGATTGAAGCGTCCGAGCTTTCGAGCGGACAGCAGTACCTCAACGCAAAGGAGGAGCTCGAGAGCTTCCGTGAGATGCACCGGGAGCTGTTCGAGGTCTACGCGAGCATCGTCGACCGCTACAACGATGCGGTGGAGGCGGTGGACAAGGAGCTGCGGGTCAAGTGCGCGGACACGGGGATGGGCGTGAGCTTCTCCGACTTCTCGTTCAAGCACTTCACCATCAAGATCGACCACGAGAGGTGCTTCGAGCTCGTCGGCAAGAAGCAGTTCGAAACGTGGCGCGGCAAGGTGTTCAAGCGCGAACACCACGAGATGCCCAAGGACTCGTTCCTCATGCTCGTCGACCAGGGGGAAGTCCCCACCGACGTGCAGGACCAAGTCCTCACGTACACCCCCAACTACTCCAAGCCCAAGAAGGCGGTGCTGCCGTGGTAGAAGCTGAACGTGTCTTCGAGTACGAGGACGGCCGGACTCTGCACGAAGTGCTCGGTGGCGCCCTCATGGCTGACCTGATTGACGTAGGCGACGGGCCGCCAGCGGAGGTCACGGTCACGGCCGGCTACAACCTGCCATTCGGCTACGCGAAGTGCTCGGTGGCAGTAAAGCTGCACTGCAACCAGACGACCAAGGCCATCGAACAGGCTTACGCCACCGGCCTGACCATTGCCCAGCACTTCGCCCGCGACGGTCTTCAGAAGCTGTCCAAGGAGCTGCCTGCCCGTGTCTGGCAGGCGCAGGAGGCAGAGCGATGATCCAAGGAACGCTAAAGGCCGACGCGCTGGCGGTCACGTCCATCAAGGTCGACTTGCTGACGGACGCCGCCATGGACATTCGCGCCGAGGCGAAGCTCATCAACACTAAGGACGGCGCCACTTACGCCACCACCACGGTCACCCAGTTCTCATCTCCCGACGTCAGGGAAAAGGTGCTGGCCCTGCGAGACTCCATCGAGCGTTACATGGCCAGCGTCACCTTCGAAGGAGGGGAAGAAGCTGGGGAAGGTTCGTCGATCGGCGGCCCGCCGGCGGACCTCGGCGCGCACTTCAACGACGGGACGAAGCCGTTGTGAGGAGGGGTATGAATGCAATCGAGCGGAGGGCTGCACCATGTAGAGTTGCAGCTCCTAAGCAGGATCATCAGCACCGGGAACTTGGCCGAGGTGCTGGAGTGGGGCATCAACCACGAAGACTTCCAGACCGACCTGGGTAGGGGCACGTTCACTCACCTGTACAGCTTCTTCCAAGAGTCGGCGGGCTCGGTCATCGGCCCCAACACGCTCAAGGCCCTGCTTCCCACGTTCGTGCTTTGCGACGACCCCGGCATGACGACCGCGTCCCTGTGCCTGATGGTCAGGACCAACCGCGTCACCGTTCAAGCAAGGCAGTCCATGGAGCTGGCACTCGGCAACCTCGACGTCAGTCCCCTGGAAGCCATCTCCAACCTCAACAGGCAGACGCAGATCCTCATGGAGATCAGCGACGGCTCCAACAAGGACGTCACGTTCGGGGCCGCTATGAACACCATCTACGAGAAGTACTGCCTGGCTGAGGAAGGACTCGGGGAGTCGCCCATCAAGTGGCCCTGGGAAGCCATCCAAGAGGAGTCGCTCGGCCTGTGGCACGACGACTACGTCATCATCTACGGCCGACCCAAGAGTATGAAGTCGTGGATCCTGTCGTACCTCATCGCTTTCCACTTCACACAGGGGCTCAACATCCTGGTCTACACCAAGGAGATGACGCCCGAGAACATCATCAAACGCGTCGCCGCCTGTCTCGCAGAGGTCCCATACCGAGAGCTCCGCAGGGGCAAGCTGACCAAAGAGGACCGAGCCAACTTCCGGGCGGTACGAGACCTGTCGCAGCAGATTCAACACAGCGACCGTCTCATCTGCCTGGCCGGCAAGGACGTGTCCGAAGGCGGCGACACCATCGCGTGGCTCGGTGCGAAGGTCAGCAAGTACAAGCCGCACATCGTCTACGTGGACGGCATCTACCTGATGAGCTCTGGCCACAAGCGGGCCGTCAGCGACAACGTTCGGGTCCAAGCAATCTCGAGACAAGCTCGCGACCTCCAACTGCGGCTAGGGATCCCATTCGTTGCCACGAGCCAGGCCAACCGCAAAGCGGCTGGGCACAAGATGGCGGAGCTCGACGAGCTCGCATTCTCTGACGCCTTCAGTCAAGACGCCACTGCGGCCATCCGAGTCGTCAACGAGAAGGTCGAGGACCGGAGCCAGAACACCTGCATGATGGGCATAGCGGGCTCCCGTGAATGGGACCTGCCTGGCTTCCGCATCGGAGGAGTTCCGGCCACGGACTTCTACTTCAAAGAAAGGGTAACAGAAAAAGAGCTGCGTGAGGCTCAGGAGGTCGACGCGAACGACCCTGGCGAATCACCAGCAGAGAAGAAGAAGAAAAGAAAGCCATCGTCGAAAGACGCAGAAGCAGCCGCACTCAAGAGCTTCAAGGAGCAACTGGAGTCGGTCAAACGTACACCCAGCAACAAGAAGAGCACCAAGGGGAAGAAGTGACTACGCCAGAAGATGCCGTTCTCGATCTTGCGTACAAGTACCTGAAGAAGGTACGGAAGTCGGGGCCGGACCAGATCATGGCGGAGTGCCCGTTCCATACCTCGGATGACCCCGGGGGGTCGCGCACACTGTCCCTGAACATCTCACGTGGCCTCTTCTTCTGCTTCTCTTGTCACGCCAAGGGCAACCTCGCCCGGTTCCTCCGGGACATCGGGGAGGCTCCGGCCGTCATCAAGATACGGTACGGCGCCCTCATCGAGCGTCTCGAAGAAGAACAAGTGCCTCGGCACGATCCTCTTCGAGACAACCTGCTGTCGAACCCGACCATCCCCGAATCGCTGCTCGGCCTCTTCCAATGGTGCCCCGTCGAACTGCTCGAGCAGGGCTTCGAGGAGGAGGTGCTGCGGTACTTCGACGTCGGCTTCGACAAGACACACATGCGCGTTACCTACCCCCTGCGTGACATCCACGGCCGTCTGGTGGGTGTCAGCGGAAGAAGAACAGAAGGAGAAGAAGGCGGCCGGTACAAGATCTACAAGGAAGAGTACAAGATCTGGGGCATGCCGACGGTCGGCACCGAACGCAAGGTCCTTCTTTGGAACCTGCACCAGGTCATCCCTCTTCTTACTTTCAACGACGGGCCACTGGTAGTAGTCGAAGGATTCAAAGCCTGCATGTGGGTTCACCAAGCAGGAATCCACGAGGTTGTCGCTACTATCGGCTCTGGTTTGACCGATGAACAGTGCACTATTCTGTCCCGCCTGGGAAGAAGAGTCGTGCTGATGTTTGATGGCGACAAGGCGGGGTTCAGTGGTACCCTGATCGCCGGACGAAAGCTGTCCCGTTCCTTCCCGGTTCGGGTGGCAGACGTGCCGTACGGGAAACAGCCCGACCACATGCCCCCAGATGAAGTCGTAGGCGCGGTGCAATCCGCAGAGCCTTTTGAGTTGTGGGCCACAAGAACAAGGAGTGACAAGCAATGGCTGAACAAGATCCTGTCATCGTACAAGGCGACGTAACGCAGATGATGGCCCTCATGGCCCAGACGGGGCAGAGGGGAGCTGGAGGACGGCTCGGGTATCATCTGATGGACGACGCGTACTACCCCAGCGGCACCCGCCGCGCCCCGGACATCGTGCGCCTGCTGCCGCAGATGTACCGACAAGAGCTGCTGCTCAACGACCAGGTCGTCGTCGGAGACTGGCCGTTCTTCACCTGGCGTGAGCACCGCGACACACGCACCTACAAGTCCACGTCGTGCAGCGGTGGACTGTACTTCTTCGACTCGAATCGTGCAGAGCCCTGCCACGGCTGCGACCTGTACCTGGCTGCACGCACGAAGGACGAGCGGGGCCGCTGGAAGGAGGGCTACCTCGGACGCAGGCAGCAGCACTCCGTTTCGCTCATCCACTACCACGAGTATCAGCTGCTTCCGCAGCTCGACAAGAGCACCGGCCAAGTCAAGACACGCAACGACGGCTCGGCGTTCATGGCGTGGCAGCGCTCTCGTCGCGATCCGCAAGCCGAGACCCTTCCCTGCCGCAAGATGCGCTGGGACTTCGGCTCCACGTACCGCGGCATCATCCTCGACACTGCCAAGGCCATCTTCTACAGCTGCAAGAACTGCGGCACGAAGAACAGCATCCACTGGGAAGCGGTCGTGTGTGGCAACCCCGAGTGCGAGTACCCCTTCTACGAGCGCGGCAAGACGCAGCTCGACGCTGAGGAGATCGAAGCGCTCGACAAGCAGGCCAACGAGATGTACCTGTGCCCACACTGCGAGCAGACGACACTGCCGAAGAAGTACTACGCGTGCGAGAACTGCGATGACGCGCAGCCCGCATCCATCTTCGACGTGGACCTGCACTTCGCCATGGTCGAGACGCAGACCCCGGGGCGCAAGTCTACCAAGACGTTCCAGCTCGTCGACTACAGCGAGCCCCACCCCATCGAACTGCCAGAAGGGCTGACGGAGGAGCAGGCCGAGTTCATGCTCCAGCCGTTCGATCTCCCGACGCTGCTCGGACCGACCCCCATGGCCGACCAAGTCGCCATCCTGGGCCCGAAACAAGTCACGCGCACCCCGAGTAACTCCACCAGGGAGTACGGGCAACAGCGGTAGTAGGCCGCCCAGGAGGAGCACATGCGGAGCCTGAACGTTGGGATGCCGGCGGCGTACTTCTACGACGACGGCCTCGACGGCGCCATCACCTCCGAGTTGATCGAGACGCTGAGCAAGGTCAGGGTCATCGCAATCGACACGGAGACCACCGGCCTGAACAAGACACGAGACGTGCCCCTGTTCTGGTCGCTGTCGTGGAGGTCGATCGACGGGCAGGTGCACCGCTGTACCCTGCACGCCGGTCTTCTCCACCGCTTCCACAAGCTGTTCGACGACGAACGTATCAGCTGGGTGTTCGCGAATGCCAAGTTCGACATGCACATGCTGGCGAACGTAGGCATCCGCTTCGCAGGGCAAGTCGTCGACATCCAAGTCATGCACGCGCTGCTGTACGAAGAGCACCCGCACCGGCTCAAGTACATCAGCGATCACATCCTCGGCTGGACCTGGAAGGACTTCATGGACACCTTCAAGGTCCAGAAAGGGGGCAAGCTCACACGTGGCTCCACGGCCGAAGAGGTCGAGGCAGGCGGCAAGTTCGTGTCGGTACAGGACGCATTGCTCTGGGCCTACGAGAACGACCGGGACCTGCTGACGGAGTACGCCTCGAACGACGCCTACGGCACCTTGCTGCTGTTCGAGAAGCTCGAGGAGCTGCTCATGAAGGTCGAGGTCGACTGCGGCATGGATGCCATGATGCGAGAGATGGACCCAAACCATCGGACCATCATCGGTACCCTGGCCGACCTGTTCTTCATCATCGAGGTACCGTTCACCAAGGTGCTTTGGAAGTGCGAGCGCAACGGAGTCGTCATCGACGTCGAGTTCCTCGAAGGGCTCAAAGCCCCCATGGAAGAGCGGCTCGCCGAGCTCACCAGGCAGATCGCCCACGAGGCCGACAAGGCCGGGGCCCTGCTCACCAACCCCAACTCCACCAAGCAGCTCAGGGAGTACTTCTTCGACGTGATGAAGTACACCCCGCTCAAGCGAACGAAGGGTGGCAAGGGCGGGGTTCGATCGCCTTCCACGGATGAAGCGACCATCACCTACCTCAGCGACAAGTACAACGACCCAGTCGCCAACCTGCTCCTCGCAGTTCGCGACATCACCAAGACGAAGGGCACCTACGTGGAGGGCCTGCTCGATCGTCTGGACGAAGATGGCCGCATCCGTACCAAGTTCAACCAAGACGTGGCGCGGACCGGCCGACTCTCGTCGTCCGACCCCAACCTGCAGAACATCAAGAACCCGGAAGACGACATCTACCAGATCCGCAAGGCATTCATCGTGCCTCCGGGCTACGTCATGATCGTCTTCGACTACAAGCAGTTGGAGATGCGCCTGCTCGCTGCGCTGTCGGGTGAACAGGACATGATCGACATCTTCAAGAAGGGGTGGGACATCCACATCGGCAACGCCTCTCTGGTCTTCGGCCTCCCGTACGACGACATCAAACGGGCCAAGAAGATGAGCGAGGATGAGTGGGGCGCGCTCAAAGTACAGGACCTCGCTCAGCACAAGTACCTGCAAGACTGCCTTCATGCCAGGTCCGCGGCCAAGACCATCGGCTTCGGGCTGAACTACGGCATGAAGAAGTGGGAGCTCGCCAAGCGGCTGAAGTGCACGGTTGCCGAGGCCGAGGAGAAGATGGGAGCGTACATGGATCGCTACCCGGCCGTGCGGAAGTTCTTCGAGGACTCCGTCGACATCGTCCGGGAGACGACCTGCGCTCACACCTTCCTTGGTCGCCGTCGGGTTCTGCCCGACATCCACGCTCACGACGAACAGATGCGATGGCGTGCCGAGCGACAGTCCGGCAACGTCCGCATTCAGGGCACGGCGGCAGACGTGGCGAAGATGGCCATGATTCTGTGCGACGAGGCCAACCTCGAAGAGAAGTACGGCTGCCGGATGCTTCTGCAGGTGCACGACGAGATCGTCTTCGAGTGCCCAGCAGAAACCGCCGACGCGGCAATGGAGGAGATCAGGGACCGCATGGAGCACCCATTCTTGATCGACCTTCCTGTGGAGCTTCTCACTGACGCAGGTAAAGGGGCTCACTGGGCGGAGGCAAAGTGAGCAAGAGAAAGTACAGGCTGCCGAAGGTGCTGCCAGTCGTGCCCTTCCCAGAACCCATCGACGCACACCGCGAGCCAGGGGACCGGACCTGTCGCATCTGCGGAGGCACGGGCCTGCACGACTGGAACTTCAGGACGAAGGACTACCGGTGCATGGCCTGCAACGGCACCGGCAAGGGCAAGATCTGCGAGGACTGCGGAGAGGTCATGCCGATGTGCGGGTGCGTTCGCAAGTACAGCGCCATGAACATGGCGAGGCACGAAGCCGCCAAAGAAGCAAAGGCCGCGAAGTGAGCGGGCAATCCATCGCGCTCGTCGGGTGCGGCAAAAGCAAGATCGAGACGGGGGACACCCCCGTCCCGGCTTGCGAGCTGTACACCGGCAGCCTCTTCAGGGCCGCGTACGACTACGCGTGCCTTGCACACGACCGGGTTCTCATCGTGTCCGCGTTCCACCACGTGATGCGGCCCGACTACCCGGTCTACACCTACGAGCGCGAGCTCCCCAAGTCCCCCAACGAACGAAGGGACTGGGGGGCTCGTTGCGCCAACATACTGACGTCCTGCTTCGGAGTCACCAAAGAGGACGACATCTACATCTACGCCGGGCATCGGTACGCGGAAGCGATCCTCGCACAGCTGCACGGGTACCACGTATACGCCCTGTTGGAGGGAATGACGATGGGCCGACGACTGCAGTGGTTCAAGCAGATGCGAGAGCTCATGCAAACGGCAAAGCAGAACTCATCCACAGGAGGTTGAGATGGACAAGTACGGAGTCGACGAGTCGAAGAACGACAAGATGAAGAAGTTCGCCAGCGGCGGCTGCCCCAAGTGCGGCGCCAAGATCGAAAGGCATGGTGACGTTCTCATGTGCCCCAGCTGCGGCACCGAGCCCTTCGAAGAGACCGGCGAGATCGAGGAGAAGTGATGGCGTCGCGCAAACCGGCCACCAAGAAAGCGGCGAAGAAACCCGCGAAGCGGTCTCCGTCAACGAACAAGCCCGCCACCGCGCAGAGGAGCGCGGCCATCGCCAACGCCGTCAACGAGGCCATGGGGTTCAACGCAATCGGAACGGTTGAGGACTCCGGGCATACCAGCCTGCTGCGGCGACCGTGCGGCATTGCGGGGCTGGACGTGGGCACCGGGGGCGGGCTGCCTGCCGACGCCGTCACACTCATCGTCGGCCCCGATGGCTCTGGCAAGACCGTCCTGCTCGACTACTACTACGCGTTCCACCAGACGATCTACGGGGATGACGCCCGCATCCTTCACATCTGGGTGGAGACGAAGCCGGACTACCTGCTCATGCGCAAGGTCGGGTGCCGTGTAGGATTGCCGCTCGCCACCATCGACGACATGGAAGAGGGCCGCAGGCAGCTGGGCATGGAACCGCTCACTCTCGAGGAGCGCACTTTGCTCATGGAGAAGACCGGCACGTTCCACATCGCAACCGGCGGCTCCGGGGAAGAGGTTCTCACCATCCTTCTCAAGGCACTGGAGACCGGCTTCTACCACATCATCGGCATCGACTCCCTGAGCGTGCTCACGTCCGAAGCCGAGTACGAAAAGGACATGGACGACAAGGAGAAGATGGCCGCCCGCGCCCTTCTCAAGCGCAAGTTCTTCGACCGCTACCACAAGCTCCAGCGCAAGCTCCCGGAGCTCGGGGGGCTCAAGCACGAGACCACCATCCTCGCAACGGGCCAGGTGCGCGCCGACATGGAAGCCAGCACCTACGGTCGCAAGTTCAAGAACCAGGACGGCTGGGCGGTCAAGCACGGCAACAGCGTCACGGTCATCGTGGAGAACGGCGAGAAGATCAAGTCCGGCCGCTCCGCCGACAAGGGGGCGCAGATCGGCAAGTGGTTCAAGTGGGAGACGCAGAAAGGGAAGGAGGGCGTTCGGGAAGGCCGCAAGGGCAAGGTCCAGTTCATGTTCAACGACAACACCATGAAGTCGATGATCGACGTCAACGCCTCGCTCATCGAGCCGCTCATTCAAAACGGGCTGCTCGTCGAGAAGCGCGGTGGCATCAACGTGCTGGATGCCAACGGCTCGAACCTGCTCGAGGGCATCAATGGTGTCGCCGAGCTCATCCGCCTGCTGGACGAGGACCCGAAGCTGTCGGTCCACGTCAGGCAGGTACTCGCCAACAAGGTGACGGGGCTGCCATGTCTGTTCCGACGGGGCTGAGCCGAAAGGCCAAGAAGACGAGGCGCGCCTCCGAGAGGCAGGAGCACAAGATCGCCAAGGACATCGGCGGTCGCAGGCAGCCTGGCTCCGGAGGCGGGCCTTGGAACAAGGACGACGTACGAAAGGAGGGCAAGTTCCGCGTCGAGGCGAAGATGACGAGCAAGAAGTCGTTCTCCGTCAAGCGCAGCGACTTGGCGAAGGTGCGCGGCCACTGCGAACTCGGCGAGGTGCCGCTCATGCAGATCCAGTTCACGGACGAGCAGCGCAACGTCGAAGAACAGTGGGTCGTCATCCCCTACGACTACTGGAGACACAAGGTAAAGGAGGAATGATGAGTCTGCTGACGATCGCAGACGGCGAACGGGAAGAGAACTGGGAGGAGCACGGGCACTTGTTCCGCGGCTTCTCGGATGCGTACGAACGGTTCATGGACGAGCGTGACGACCACGACCGTCCTGCCGGCGTGCATGCCTCCGAGATCACGGGGTGCTTGCGCTCCGCCGCCTACACGATGACCGGCACGGAGAAAAAGGGGGTCATCGGGCGGGTCTGGCGCAAGAAGTTCGAGCATGGGCACTGGGTGCACGCCGGCATCCAAGCAGCCATGCACGAGATGGATGGCAAGTTCGACTCCTACCAGTTCGAAGACGAGGTGCGGATCAACCCCGACAACAACACAGTGGCCGCCGACTGGAACATCTTCAGCTCGTGCGACGGCGTCATCACCTTCCTCAAGGATGGCAACCCGATCGCACGCATGGGGCTGGAGATCAAAACCGAGTCGGCCGCACAGTTCGAAAAGCTCACCGAGCCCCGGGACTACCACCTCGACCAAGTGCACGTGTACATGGCCTGCCTGGACCTCCCAGCAACCTGGCTCATGTACTACAACAAGGGCAACGAGAACATCACGCCGTCCGCCGGACCGTTCCTGGTCAAGTACACACCGATGATCTGGAGCAGGGTGGTGGACCGCATCGTAGAGCTCAACGCCCTCATCGAGGCGGGCGAACTACCACCGCGCAAGGAGGGCATCTGGTGCGAGTGGTGCAAGTACGCATGGACTTGCCACCCGTCATGGCGCCGCTCACCGAGGGACCGCTCGGGTGAGATGGCGATGCTACAAGCCGGCATGAATGTGGAGACGCGCGCATGGAAAAGAAAAGGCAGCCGGTAAGCCGCGGAGTCAAGTTCCGCATTCCGCCCACCATCAGCCAGCAGGAGAACGAGCAGGTACAGCGCGAGTGGGACACCTACGACGACGCGGTGCAGCGGCTCGAACAGATGGGCGTCACGGAAGCCAACGCCCCCTCGCCCATCAAGAAAGGGGAGCTGGCCGACATCTCCGGCACCGAGTACTCCGAGCGCTACGTGGAGTACCTGGGCTGGGCAACGTTCGTGAACCAACGGCTCACGGAGTCCAACGCCATCCTACTCCAACTGGAGAACGAGATCGACGACGTGGCCGCCCGCATCCGCACGAACCTGGACAAGAGGCTCAAGAACACGAAGGAGAAGATGACGGTCGAGCAGAAGAAGGACCACCTCCAGCTGCACCCAATGTACCGCCCCCTGCGCATTGAGCTCCAGGTTCAAGAGCAGGTCTGTATGCTGCTCAGGGACAGGTCCAACTCCGCCAAGGAGCACCTCAAGGTCATCTCCCGCCAAGTCGAGATCCGCAAAACGGAGTTCGACGGCCAGGTCAGGGAGAGCAACATGGGCAGGGGTTGGCAATGATCGAGCTGCGCCTGCCGGACATGCCGCCGACCACCAACCACGCCTACGAGAACGTGCCCCCGGTGAAAGTCAGGGGCAAGATCGTGCGCGGCGGCGGGCGGCGGCTCACGGACAAGGGCAAGGCGTTCAAGCGGGAGTCGAAGGTGTACCTGACCAAGCACTACGGGTCGTCGCTGGCGCAGATCAAGAAGAACGTCCCGTACATCGTGCACTTCGTCTTCTTCTTCAACAACCTGTTCAACAAGACGTATCCAAAACAGTCGAGAACGCGTTACAAGAAGATGGACGCCACCAATAGAGTCAAACTTCTGGAGGATGTCCTCGCCGACGTTTGCGGCATCGACGACAGCCAGTTCATGGTGGTGATCCTGACCAAGAGCCCGAACGCTGCGGGAGAAGAAGAACGCGTTACGATTCGACTTTACGACATGGAGAAGGAGGAGCCGAGCATCTCCCTTCTGGGAGGGTGACATGGATGACAGCTACTACCAACAAGTGAACAGAACAGAACTGTACCAAGTGTGCCGAGCCAAGGGCCTAACCGTGCCCTCGGAGGCCAGCAGAGAGGAGCTGATAGCCTACATCACCGGAAGGGAAGAACCGCCGGAGGTCGAGAACGTGTTCGACTCCTGGCGAAACGGATGGATGAACTTCATCCTGGACTACTGGACGCAGCTGCGAACGCAGCTTACCTGCCCCGCCCAGGACCTCAAGAAGTGGACCTACAAGGACAGGACAGCAGGACTGACGGCCCAGATCAAACGGAAGAAGGGCCTGCCGGTCATCGACATCGCGTGCCGCACGTGCACTGACACTCAGGTCGTGGCGTGCATCTTGATGAACCCTGAGTCGGAAGAAGAGATCGACGAACGGAGGGAATGAACCATGGCGTTTGCCCAAGTGAAGAAGATGACCCCGGAAGAAGTAGCCGCTCTGAGTGTGGACGACCTCGCTGCCATGAGCGGCTGGCCCCGGCGCATGGCGGCCGAGGCCATCGGGATGCTCAGCACCCCGAAAGAGAAGAGCGCGTACGACGGCATGAAGCCCAAGGAGCAAGCCGAGAAGATCGCTGAGCACGCAGCCAAGACCGTGGGCAGCGGAAGCAAGAAGGCAGCAGCGCGGACGCCGTCGAACGAGTCCACCTCCAAGCGCACACCCCGCAACACCAGCAAGAAGACCGAGGAGGAAGAGAAGCCCAAAGCCGCACCGGTGGCCACCTCCACAAAGGCGGAGCCCGTCTCCGCGGCCAGCGCGGCCGCCCTCGAGGAGCTCAAGTCCCAGCTCTCCGACGCCAACAAGAACATCGAGGCACTGGTGGAGATGGTCGACGGCATGCAGAAGAACGCCCAAGTCCAGGACCGGATGCTCAAGGCCCTGCTCATCGGCACCGGCATGATCGCCGAGGCGGCCTACGAGGGCATGAAGGTGCAGGACTATCTGCAGGAGTCCTTCGCCGGCGCCGACCAGTTCGACAACGGAGACCAGGAGGGAAACGGATAGGAAGGGTGCCGGCGCAGCCGTGGCACACCGCGCGCCGTCCCACCGCGCAGGAAGTGGTGGAGTACGAAGGAGAGGTAGCCACTATGCAGCCGGGTGAGCGCGTGCTCGCGCTGCGCGCCGTCGGCGTCCCCCCGTCCAACTCCCCCGAGGCCAACAAGCGGCTGCTCGAGCGCCTCGAGCTTACTTAGCAGCCTGCCCCACAGCCCAGATTGACAGCAGCGTCAGGCCGAACGCGCCGGTGGCCCCCGCCCCCACCCCAAACCACTGGGTCTCGTACCACGGAGGATTCTCCACCTCCTCGAGGCGCCTGCGCTGCTCTTCTATGATCCGGTTCCTTGCCTCGACTTCGATCAGATGAATCTTGGTTTGCGTGTCCTCTCGGATGCCGCAGACCTTCTTCTGTTCGGTCATGTCGATGACGTACCTCTTCTTCCAGAACGTGAGCCAGTTGCCCCACCGCACTGCCGTGTCCGCGTCGTAGAGGAAGCCTGGGTAAGGAGCCGGAGCGTCTTTTTCTAGGTACTCGATCTTGTCCCCGCCTGGCGGGACTGTTGGCGGTGTTGGAGGGGTCACCTCTTGTGCGTACGCGGGCGAGCAAACCAGCGGCAAAACCAGGCACAAGACCGTTGAAGTTCTCATGTGAGGTAGAATACCAGGAGGGAAAACAGATGAAAGTACAATTCGACCTTGAGAAGCTGGAGACCGTAGGGGGGGAAGTTCGACCGCACCCTGTTCGAGTTCTTCCTGGAGAAGCTCGTGCCGGACCACAACCTCCCCGCACCGTTCAAACGCTACCTTGCGGGCCTCGTCATCCAAAAGACGCAGCCCGAAGACTCGGCGCTGCTGCTGGCCTCAGTCAGCGCAGAGGGGGTGAAGGAGGTAGCCCGCGTACTGTCCGCGGTCAGGGCAGTAGCCGACCACCCCTCCCTGCTGGCAGACGTGACCAGCGCTCAGCTGAAAGCCCTGACTGCCGCAGGAGCGAGAGACGCGACCGCCACGGCCGACATCCTCAACCAGTGGGTAATCCGCGTGTTCGAGGAGCACATGCCGGGCTGCACGCGCAACCCGTATCTGTTGGTGGAGAAGAAGGACGAGCAGCAGTTGCTCAACTAGATGGTCGGGTCGGCCTCGAAGTAGAGCGTGAAGTCCCGCGCCCCGTTGGGAGCACTGTTGGGGGTATACGCGCCGTACGGCGGGTTGGCTGAGGGCAGCGACAACGCGCCCGCCGCCGCCGGCGCAGCCCCATCCTCGAGCTCCTGCATGATCACGAGGCGGCCCGAACGCATCTTCGGCGCGGCCTCGAGGCCGAGCGTGGCGCCGAAGCCCGCCAACAGGGTACCGGCCGCGTTGTTCTGCGGGTCCACCGCCCACTTCTCGATCGACTTGAAGTGGGTGGTGGTAGAGATCGTCGTGTTGTTCGCCAAGGCCTTCGTCTCGCTGAGAAGACGCCCGCGAACGTCCCGGCCCCACACCGTGAAGTTGCCGGCCCACGTCGCCGCAGAGTCGGAGGTCGTGACCGTGAACGGCCGAGCCCCCACCATCACGCCGACACCGAGTTCGAGCCCGAGATCCTCGAGTAGGTTACCGGTCGCGCGCACGATGTGAATGGGCAGCGTCGCGCTGGTGAGCACCAGGTGGTCCGCGCCGTCAACCGTGGCCGTGATGCCGGTAAAGGCCGTGAGCTGCGTCGCCACCGCGGCCTTGTCCGCAGGAGCGGCAAGAGTGATGTGTTGCAGCACCCCGGACGCCCCGACCTTGACCCACAAGGTCTCGCCGTCGAGCGCCCCGCCGGCGCCGTACGTGAGCTCGTCGAGGTCACGAGTGCCCGTCACAACCAAGAACTCGGCGCCGTCGAAGTCGTCACCGGTGTACTCCACAGCCACATCGGAGCTCGCCACGCTCGTCTTGATGCCGTCGGTGTCAGCCGCTGGCGGCGAGTCCCAATGGTTGACCGCCAAGGCCGCTAGGCCGCCAAGAGCGGCCCCTACGTCCCTTCGAAGGTCCGCAACTTCACCAGCAACGCCGCCCTTGCCCTCAGTGAGGTGAGGCTTGAGCGGCCCCTTGTTCGAAAACAGTCCACTTCCAGATGCCATTGGAACCTCCTGAGGTGTGATGGCAACGTCTTGCCCCACGATCCTACCAGCGGGCAACACTCGATGGGAAGCGGGCACAAGAGTAGTGATGGGAAAGAAACCATGGTGGAAGCTCTCCCCCACCGAACAGCGGGAGGCCACAGCAGCGTGCAACGCGCTGCTGTGCGCGGTGGCAGACCCAAGGACCCCTGCCTCGCAGGTGGTCTTGCTCAAGAACGCGCTCGGCCAGATCGTCGGCCGGCGCGTGTACTTGAAGGTCTACCGCGACCCCGACGACAGCAGCGTCATCCTCGGCGCTGCTGACTACCCCGCCCGATAGAGCGCTCAGTCGCTCTTCTTTTTAGCCCCTGAGCGGGAGAAGCCAGCCTTCATGGCGCGCCACACGCCCTTGCCTCGGTTGCTCCGCTCGATGTCCTTGTGAGCGCGCACCCGCTCCTCCGCCGACTCCCCGGTGAGCCCGCCGCGAATGTTGGAGTAGAGCCGTGGATCCTGAATCTCTCTGCGGGACTGAGGGTGGGCAAGGATGGCTGCTCCGGTCAGGGCCAGTGGGACGGACGCGATCAGGCCAGCCTTCAACGCCTCCTTGCCTGCGTGGGGCAACTTTGGTGGGCGCAAGTTCCCAGGCAGGCTGTGCCCGTGCATCGCGTTACTAGTCCGAAGGCCCCAACTGCCGCAGGATCAACCGCGATCTTGAGCAGCCCCTCTTTCATCGCACTGTAGCTCATCCGACAGACTCCACGGGCAGGCCTACCACAGCCTCGACCCCGCCCATCCGAAGAAGATCGAGGGCCTCTGCTGCGACCCCGTCGTGCATCGAGTACGCTTTGGCGCACACGACACGCTTGATGCCGGCCGTAACGATTGCCTTCGCGCAGTCGTTGCACGGTGTGCTGGTGCAGTACAAGGTGCCGCCGCGCAGGTCCGCGCGCGAGCTCGCAATGGCGTTCATCTCCGCGTGCACCATGTACTTGTACTTGTACGGTCGGATGTTCGGGAGCAGCTCGTCGCTGTACCCGGGCGGGTAGCCGTTGTACCCCGTAGCCAAGACTCGATGTTCGACGTCAACGATGACACAGCCGACCTTGGTCTCCGCGTCGTGGCTACGGGCTGACACGGCCTCGGCGATGTTCAGGAAGTACTCGTCCCAAGATGGGCGGGTCACCGCCAGGCGATGAGGGGACTTCTCGGGCCGCCCCTTACCTTCTACCTTCGTGTCCACTTCGTCACCGTCCCAACTCATGCGGCACCGCCGGCCCCACCAGCAATCACGCCTGCGGCCATGTGCAAGGCAGGGTCCTTCATGTAGGTGAGGAGCCACCTGCCCATGTCGCGCTTGGCTGCCGCCACCTGGGCGTCGCTTGCGCCGGCGGCGCGCAGGTTGTCCACCGCCTTCATGCTGGCCATGCCCTCACTCAAAAGGGTCGGCAGATGCCCGATGCCCGACACCGCTGCGCCGGCGGCGGCACCCGCGAGAGGACTGCGCGTAGCCGCACCGGCAGCGTACCCGACCCCGGCCCCCACAATGGGGGCAAGACGGGAGCTCAGCCCCCGCACGTACGGGTTCTGCACAGTCCGCCCGATGAGCGACTCGTCGAACTGGGCGTGGCCCATCTCGTGCGCCAGCGTAGTGGGGTCTCTGCCCGAAGAGGTCATGACGATCTTGCCCTTGGGCAGCCTCTTCTTGAGGCTGGGGCCCAGCGCCTCCTCGAGTAGGTGGTGAGGCCCGAACACCCCGCCTCCCCAGTTCTCTCGCACTCGGCCCCTCGTCGGGTCCGTCATCACGTGCACGCCCTTGGGCGCCATCTTCGAGATGGCTTCGTGCATCTGCTGGTTCGTGGCCGCAATCTTCAGCAGCGATCGGGCGCACGATTCATAGACGGCGGGCTGCATGCTCGCAGTCTACTCGCCGAGGGGCAAAACAGACAAGTTGCTTCTTCTTTCATCTTCTGATAGATGAATAGACCATGTGGCACGAAAGAGTAATGGCGTTCGACACTGAAACCACAGGCTTCCGCAAGACCGACGAGATCGTCGAACTGTCTCTGGTCTTCTTCGAAGATGGGAGGGAAGTAGAAGTCTGGGACACCATGATCCGGCCAAAGCACGCCGACCCGAATGACCCACAGGTCCGAGAGGCCCTTGACATCAATCACCTGACGATGGAGAAGCTGGCCACCGCGTACCGCTTCGAGGAGATGGTAGAGGAGATCAGCGAGCAGCTCCTCCGCTACCCCGTGTGGGTCGCGCACAACTCCAGCTTCGATGAGCGGATGCTGCAGCAGGAGTTCGAGCGGCTGGGCTTCGAGATGCCAAAGCCCGACGCCATCCTGTGCACGATGACCATCGACCGCGTCCTGAACAAGTTCGCCCGTGGGGGCAAGCTCGGAGACGTGTGCAACCGCTGGGGAGTCGTCCTCGAGGACGCGCACGAGGCCACGGCCGACGCCCGGGCGTGCGGCGAGGTGCTCGTGAAGATGGTCAAGTCGGGGATGCTGCCGGACGAGCTCGAGAAGATTCTGCCGAAGCAGTTCGCTCAACAGCAGCAGAGCGAGGCGTACTTCAAGCGCCGCAGGCAAGGGGCGGCGGCGTAACGTGCTTCGGGGGCTCGACCCCTGGATGCCGGACGATCTCAAGCGGCCCCTCGTCGCTGACGAGACCGCTGAGCTCATCGTCCTGAAGAACGTCGTCGAGGTTCATGTCCTTGCCGTCCACTGTCACGACGGGGTGGATGAGCCGCAGAACCTGCGAGTAGTCCACGTGATGCCGGTTGTGGGCCAGGCCGAGGGGCTGAAGCACCGGTAGCCCGCCTGGGCTGTAGTAGCTGCCCTTCTCCACGTGCCAGCCGAAGTTCGCGCCCTTGTCGGGCTTGCCCTTGAGCCGGTTGGTCAACACCCAATCCTTGCCCACGGTAGACGTCAGCCCGCCGCGCCCCTTGGTCTTGGCACCGACCGCGCGGCTGTGCTGGTACATCCTCGAGGTGTCCGCCATGCGCGCGTCAGGCGTCTGCGTGCAGGGGGTGATGCGGACGGTGGCCTCTTGGTGGATGAGGTCTGCGATCTTGGTGGTCGGCAGCCGCAAGCCGAGGATGTCGGCGATGCGCTGCGCGCCGGTGTGCGTCACGTTGATGCGCAGGGAGTCTTCGGGCGTCCCCACCTGAAGCGCGTCAGCCGTGCACAAGATGATGGCGTTGTGCCCCTTGTGAGAGCTGCGAAACGCGCACCATTGAATGGGCAGGTACTCCCCGGCCTTCACCAGTTCGATGAGGGTCTCCTCTCGATCTTGGCCGGGCTTCTCGGGAAGGTTCAGAACGATCTTGGCAGCTTCCACGTCACACCTCCGGAGGCGTGTACACCTCGCTCCCGTAGCCGGCGATGACCCACTGGACCACCGCCGATGCGGACTTGTCGAGGGGGCCGATCTCATCCGGAAACGCCTCGGCCAAACGAGTCAGCTCCTCACGCAGAGGGCTGATCTCCTCTGACTCCCCCGGCCCGGAGTGGTTGTTGAGCACCACCATGATGCGGGCGGCGTACCCCATGTACTCTTCGGTCGGTGTTGCCATCAGTGCCTCATCTCGTCGCCGACATCCTTCAAGAACTCGGCAACCTTGTCGGGGTCGTCTTTGCCTTCGGCGTTGCCCTCGAGTTCGGTTATGATGGCCTCTCGTTTACCAGAGGCTTCCTCGTGGACTACGTTTTCCTGGCGCTCGCCTTTTGCAGCTTCCTCGCGCTTCTTGCGCTCCGCCTCTTCTTCGACGGCATCTTCAACCTCGCGGATCGAAGGTTTGACCGCCTGCTCCCTCCGCCAGAAGATGAGCATGGCGACCAGGGAAGCTAGGCCGCCGAAGACCCAACCTCCCCACTTCTTGAACCACGCCCATGCCCTAAAGAAGGTCATTCCTTCTTCTCTTCAAACGCCTGTGGGAACTTCTGCTTGATGATGCGCTTGACGATCCGGTAGATGACGCCTGAAGCAAGGCCAATCACCAGACCGTACACCCCTCGCCCGGTGCCGTTGGTGAGCACCTCCGGGTACGGGAACGCGGTCAGGAACACCCCGGCAAGCGCGCCGAGCGCCCCGGGGAAGAGGGTGAGGGTGAGCTTCCACCACTCCTGGTACTTCGCCTTCTTGTAGAAGAACTCCACGAGCCGACGCAGGATGAAGACGACCGCGTAGATGCCGCAGGCAAACAGTGCGGTCTGCCAACTGAGGAACGTGTCGAGTCCGAAGTCCATGATACCTCCTAGGTGAGCAGCTGGCCCATCCGCTCAACGTATACCACCTTGCCGGCCGGCGTACCGGCGATGCCGCCCTGCGCAGCCACGAACAACTTGAATGTTGCCGTCTGGTCGCCTCCAGACGCCGACAAGGCGTATTGTGGAGCGGGCGGGTCGGATGAGTCAGTGACGACCAACGTGCCGCTGGTACCCACAAACTCAATCTGGATACCCGGGCCGGCCATGTTGAAGTCGCCCCGCACCGTAACGTAGTGCACGGTACCATGAACCAACTTCGTGGCGTTGAGCTCCAACTGCAGGTACCACAGGGCCGTGCCACCGCCCCACGTGCCGTCCACCCGAATGTCTCTGTACGGCATGTCGGCGTTCGCGACTTCGACGGCCATGGTGTTTGCCGTGACGAACGACACCAGCTCCGTAGACCTGACCCACTGAGTTCTGTTGTCGAACGACGCGGCCCCCATGGAAAACAAGCCGTCCTCCATGTAGACGGGGGTGCCGCCGCTGCGCGACTTGATGTAGTCGACGTTCGCGCGATTGAAGAGGAGCTCTACACCGGGGCCGCCCCGCAGGTCGTGAGAGAACAGAACGTATGTCCCGGGCATGCTGCGCACTTCCGTCACGTCCAGTACGTCGACAAGCGCGGATGGAGTGTCGACCACGGCAGCGGTAAGCGTGTCCAACACGTCGACGAACGGTGCGGTCAACTTGGCCGTCGGCGGGGTCAATGTGAAGTCGCCATCGCACGTAATGCCAGTGCCCGACCTTGGGGCCAACCCGAGAGTGAACAGGCCGTCGGCGACCAACCCGAGCCCTGTGTCGAGGCGGATGTTCGAGTGCACGTCAATGGGGAGAGTCGGGTTCATGAAGTCGTAGCGACCGATGTCGTCGACGAACAGCCCGGGTGCCCAGACGTTGCCGTTGGGCATCAACATGCCCTTCGGTATGAGGGGAGTCTGGTCGCTGGCCGGGTCAACATTGAGGGCCCGACCGCCCCACCACAGCGAGGGGATCGCCTGCCCCTCTGTACCCCACACACTGAAAGGCATAGGCGGTAGCAGGGGGGTGGCCCCTGCCATGCCCATGAGAGGGGCCTGGAAGTACCCGGACCCGTACAGCTGCACAGCCGGCTGGTGGGAGAAGCCACCAACAAACGCCAGGTTCCACTCCATCTCCGACACGCCGTCGCTGGTGTAGTGGATGACGTTGTGCAGCCGGTAGGTGACGTCCGTGTCGAGAGAAGCCACCGTGACCTGATGGCCTGACAAGTGCCGCAGGTAACACTTTCGAGCATTCCCGGCGTTCAGCGCATAGATGACGTACACCCCGGTCTGAGTACCGGAAACGTTCCGAAGCTCGATCATGTCAACGCCGCAGCAGATGCCTGTCCGGCTGTCGACACCGACCGTCTTCCAGAAAAAGTCGGCAGAGTCCACGGTGAGCTCGAGCTCGGTGGTGGTGATGGACCCCGGCGGCGTCGTCCACGAAAGGGTCCCCGCCGCCCCGTCACTCACGCAGGTGTAAAGGAACGGTGCGTAGGAAGATCCGGACGTCATGCCGAGCATGGTCGTATGGAGGAACCCCGCCAGACCCCGAGCCCTTTGCGTAGCCGTGATGCCGGTGAACGTTCCTCGAGCGCCCACCATCACGAAGCCGGAAGAGCCTCCGTACTTGGGTGCCGCGTTCACGTCAAGGTTCACCGCGCGCCACATGGCGTCGAACTTGTCGAGGTAGTACTCGCCCGCAGCCTTGTGGCTGATGGACAAGGGGGCCGGGCCAGTACGTTCTAGCCAAGAGCCGCCCCCCGGGGTGTCGAGCGTCACGTCGGGGATGCCCCATTCGAGCGCGGCCAGGGACGTTTGCAACGCGGTCTCGTCCGTCAGGGCCTGCGTCGCTCGATTGTACCGAGAGTTGAAGCCCCCGAAAGCGACGTCGTAGATCGTCGTTTGCCACGGGTCGTTCCACTGCTGCCCGAGAGCTGCGGGGGCGTGCAGAAGCTTGAGGACTTGCTGCACGGCCGCGCCCACCGCCTCGGTGTTGAACACGGCCAGCCGGCTCAGATCGCCGCGGCCAAGCGCGCCGAGACTGTTCTTCTTTCCGTAGTAGATGCGGTAGACAGTGGCGGCGTCCCCGGTGACCGGGGCGCTCCACGTAATGTCGACGCCGGTGCCCGGGGAGAACCCGTTGATCAGGGACCCGGCCCCGATACCGGGTACGAGCCCCGAGGCCACGATGCGGTTGCCGGCTCCGTCGAGAACCGCAGCGTGGTTGCTGGCGTACACCAACGAGATGTGGTCCAGGTTGCCGGGGGACATAGGAGCGCCCAAGTAGACGGGGCCGGACACCGGCGGAATGGTGAACGTAGGGTGCGCGCCAACGGCGGGCGTCCAGTCGACGTACGACGGGATCGCCACGGCCCGATGCATGATGTTGTCGAGGTCGTCGATGCCCTCTGCCAACGCTCCGTGGGCCCGGTTGGCGTTGCCGTCGTACGCATCCTCTTTGTCCGCAACGAAGTGCGTGCCTGGATAGGGGTTTGGGGCGATCGGGGGAGCGTTCACCGGGGCCTGTGTGAGGCTCCCAGGGGTGTTGTTGATCCACTCGACGACACCGACCTGGGGGATGGGCCCGGAGAAGGCTGCGCGGACGTAGTCGTCGGAGTCGATGTCGGTGAGCCGGTAGATCGTCATTGCAACCTCAGATGCGGAACGTCCAATCGACCTGCAGGGCGATGGCGTTGGTCTTCACGATGGTGTTGAACTGGTCGTAGGCGACCAGGTTGTACGGGGGTGCGACCGGGTCAGGCTTCGTCAGTATGTAGTTCGGGTCCGGATCGTCGATGTACAGACCGATCTCCGAGAGAGGGACGTTGTCGAATGGAGGAACAGAGATCTCGGCCTCCGCGAACAAGCGGGTGTACTTCACGTGCCCTGGGCCTGTGCCGAGCAAAACTGGATTGGCTATCTGCCCCAGCCACTTCGGGCCCACTGCCGGCGGCGGCACGGGCTGACCGAGAAGGTCCAGCACGACCGGAATCTCGAGCTTGAAGACCAGCGGGTCGGTGTCCGTCTGCAAGAAGGACTGCGGTTGGTAGTGGCTGAGCGGCGGCACCAAGAACTCCGCGGCCGGATAGATCTGCTTGGAGCCACCGATGCCCAAGGCCATGTACCTGATGAGAGAGTGCCGACTGTTGTAGTACGGTACGGTGCCGCCCTGACACGGGTCGACGTACACGCCTTCCGGAGGCATCGGATCCGGCGCCTCTCGAAAGGACATCAGCTGACGAAGCCAGTCGCGCCCCGTGTTCAGGAAGATGTTGTGGCTCTCGTGGACGCGCACGAGCTTGCCGCGCTCTCGGGCCTCGATTCGAACGTTGACCTTGAGGTCGATGTCTTCGCTGAAGGGCATCAGATCACCTTGATGGATGCGTACCCAGTATACGGGGGCGGGGGCGGATTCAAAACCTGCCCGAAGCTCCAGCCGGGTAGGCCGCTGCCGGGAGGCACGCTCAGAGTGGGGTTGCCCAGGTCCAGCACGATGGTGCTCGTGACCGGGTCCACGTAAGCCGGGTACACCGGCAGGCCGTAGGAAAAGATGGTGTTGTACTGCACCATCATGGGCGAGGCCCACGCCATGTAGTGCGTGAGCTGGATCTCGTCGTCAGGGCACAGGTCTTGATAGCCGTAGCCCCACATCAGATCGGGGTTCTCGTACAGATACTTGCCGAAGAGCAGACCCTCGACGTTGGTCCAGTTCGGGTTACCCGTGCCGACGCCGCTGGGGGAGAGGCGCACCTGAACCGTGTCACCAGAATTGATGGTGAGGGACGCCGGCAGGACGTGGCGCAGCTCGAAGAAGTCGTTGCCGCCGTGCGGGTTGGTCTGCCAGATGACCGTGAACGGAAGGGTGAGCACGACGAAGCTGTTGACCAGAATGTCGAGGTCGTACGTGGGCGTCGCCTCGGCCGCCCCATCGAGCTCGAAGTACAACCTGATGGCCTCGAGCTCGAAGTCCCAGGACTCGAGGGGCACAGGGTTCGGGTCCAGGAACTGCGGCCACACGATGGGGGCGTGGAAGCCTCCTGCCTTGTCCAGCCCCGCCATACCGACGTCATGCTGCTCGTGCGTCGTGTACTCCGACTCCCAGCTCGAGTACCAAGGGGCCGGAGGCCAAGGCTGGTTCTCGTGATGAGTGAAGGTGTCCACGCCGGGCACCGGGGGTGCCGTCAACAGATCAGGCCGTCCATCCGGAGGCGGGAAGATGGTGACCACGCCGGGATCGCCCTCATTCCAGATGTTGGCCGACCCCCACAAGTCGAAGCATGGGCCGTCGTGCAGCCCGAGCTTGACCGTCAGGGCCATGATGTCCGTAATGTCGATGTCGTCGGGCCCGACCTCGTACCGAACCGCAGTAAGGGGATAGGTACGCATGGGCTTGACCGCCAGCGCCAGCTTGCGCGCCGCCACGGCGCCGGCCAAAGAGAAGGCAGGGCTCTCGATGCGTACGAAGAACTTGTGGAACTTCTCGATCTCCCGAAACACGCCCTGACTGATGAGGACCGACATCCACTGCGGGTTGTTCAGGTAGTCATAGACGACCACGCCCGTGGACAGCGGAGCGAACTTCTGGATCGAGTCGCCCTCCACGTACTCGACCCCCGTCTCCGGGTTGATCTCCAAGTCCAGCCCATCTTGGTAGGTGTAGGATCGGACGATGCCCGTCTCCTCCTTGTCCCGAATCAAGACGCGCGTGCCGGCCGCGGAGAAGTTGGGCCTGATCTCCTCTATCAGCCCATCTTCTTCCGAGAACGGCAGACCAAGAAGAATCTGCGTTCCGATGCGCAGATTGTACGGCGTGGGCGCGTGGAAGAAGACGTACCAGAGCCCTTGAACTGCCGACAGATAGTCCAAGTCTCCGGGGGAGGCCGCTTGGATCTTCTCGAGGTCGTCGAGGGTGAAGTCCGCAGCGACGCCGAAGTTCGACTCGATGACCTGGCGGTTGTCGATGTACGTGAACTCAGCCCACAACCTCGCCGGCGGGGTCGGGTCGTCGACGATGATGATGGGGACCGTTGACCCGGGCTCCTCGTGCACGAACACGCTGTCGAAGCGCAGGCACTTACGGTCACGGAACATGTCGATGAAGAAGTCGACGTTGCGCTGAAGTACCTGGTCTTCGGGCGGGTCCTTGAGGATGACCTGCAGGTACGGCACGTCCAGGATGCGGTCGTTGATCGGCGTGTACTTCCGCCGGAAGACCGCGATGAAGTGCAGCGTGTACAGGTCGTTGTCGGTGTACGGCAGGTACTCCGTGGGGTCCAAGGCGACGCCGCCCGGCTTCTCCGGAGCCGCACCGAGCACGTCGACCTGCAGGTACAACACCTCACCCGTCTCGTTGTTCAGCACCTCGACGAAGGCATTGTCGCCGGCGACCACCAGCCCGCTCCAGAAGTCGATCTGGGAGCTCGTGGTCGGCCGTGCGATGGTCCAGTCCGGCAGAGAAGGGATGGGCGGGTTGTTGTAAATGGCATCGTACAGAGTCAGACGCGTCACGCCGCCGACGACCGAGGTCTTCTTGATTCGGTAGCCCACGCCCTCGAGGATGAGCCAGTCGTGCTCTTGGATGTCCTCGCCGCTGTAGTCCGCGTCCAAGTCGTAGGTCACACCGCCCAACGGAGGAGGCTGCACTACGCCGCCGGCGCCCGTCAGGAAGCCGGTCGTGTTGTCCATCTTCTTGACTTCGGTCAGGTCGTAGAAGGGCTCCTGAATGAGCAGGTCGTAGTAGAGCCACTTGCGAACCATCGAGCGCTGGATGTCTCGCAGGCTCTTGTTGTAGTCCACCTGCCACAAAGTGAGCAGCTGACCAGCGGCGATCTGCGTGATCGCGCTCCACACGGTCTCGATCACTTCTCTTTCTTCTACCAGTGACCAGAAGTCGGACAGGTTGGTCCAGATGAACCCCACGTTCGGCGTGCAGCCCCGGGGCATGGGGGACTCGCGGACGGCGACCACCGTCACGTCCGGCTCCGAGAAGATGCCGCCGTCGCTGACCATGAGCTCGAAACGGTAGAAGCCCGGGGCGTCCGGGTAGAAGTGCGGAGTCGGGCTCGAGGGGTCGTCGAGGATGGACTGCTTGAGCACCTTGAAGTACTTGGCGCTCCAGTTGTCCTCGAGGAACTCGCCGCTGATGGTGATCTCCGTCGCGTTGACGGCGATGATGTCGTAGGCGATGCCCTCGATGAGAAGCACGTCCCCTGAACCGATCCCAATCGGCAGCCCCTTGCTCAGGAACTCGTCGTCCATGAGCGTGGTGCTCAGGATGTTCGTGAAGCCGGTAGGGATAGCAAGTGGCTGGGTGCTTCCGTCCAGACCCTCGAACACGTACTGGCTGGCCACGGGGCCGTCCGTCAGCCGCCAGTAGTAGATGAGCGGGGAGCCTTCAGGGTCGTAGCTGCCGGTGCCGTCGAGCTCGCCGAGGGTGCAGAGCTTGATCTCCTGCTCCTCGCCGGCGTCCGCAATCGGCGGCATGTTCGGGGCCATGAACGCGGGAGCCAGACAGATGGAGTCGAGGCAGATGTGCACCTCGTGCCCGGCGCTGCCGCGCACGCTGACGGTCGTCGCTTCCGTGTGGCTGCCGACCTGCCCTGGCAGCGGCACGATGGCCCGCAAAGCGTGGGTGCCTCCGGGCTGTAGAAGGTCGTCCGTCTTCGTGATGTAGATGAAGACGGCCTGCGTCGTGTCGTTGACCGAGATGCGGAAGGTGTAGAAAACACCTTCCTCAAGGTGGAACCCGTTGAGCTGCGCGGGGGTCAGAATGCCGATGGGCTGCTCGCCCACGCGTGGCCCCCATCCAATCTGCGTCTGCGACACGTAGATGCCGACCGAGTTGCCGTCCTCGTCCCACACACCAAACCAAACGTGCTCAACGCTGTTCTCCACTTCCGTGGGGAGGGAGACGAGCTCGGCCGTGAGCTCGAGCGTCCAGCTTGGGGGCGTGCCCGCCGGCGCCGGAGAGTTCGGGTCCGGAACGTGCTCGATCGTGAGCACCGTGGGGATCGCCACGCCGGAAGGGCCGGCAATGCTCCACATGCACAGGTCTTGATCAGGTAGCTTCGTTCCGAAGTCGCCAGAGATGGACACCGGCAGGTACGCCAGGATGTCCTCCATCTCGCCGCACGGCCCCACACAGTACGTCGTGAAGGGCTCGTGGAACGGGATGTTGCCCCCAGGAAGACTACCCCAAGGGGTCCAGCCCCATGCCTGGGTACTCCAGCCTGGAGGCGTGCACGCCATCTACTACTCCTTGGGGGCCGACGGCGGCTGCTGGGGCTCGACTTCCGTGAAGGTGCCCCTGTCGAAGTTGTAGCTGTAGTTCTTGGTCTCGGGATCGAGCTCGTACTTGTCGAGCATCGACTTGACCTTCTCGGTGAGCTCGCCATCGAGCTGCAAGAGCTTGGCGACCTGCTGGTTGTGGATCGTCTTGGCCTGCTCGTACTGAACGGCCGCTCTCACGACAACTTCACGCTGCTCGTCGAGCGCCTTTTTCATCTCGTCGACGGCCTTCTTGTCTTTCGGTGTGACCTTCTTCCCGCCGGACGGGAGAGGGGTACCGGGACTCGCAGCCTTCTTCGCGGTCTTTTGCGCCATGGTCTTCCTTACACTGCTCTTCTTCTGCGCCATGTGTTCTTCCTCCTGCCGGAAAGTTACTTCCAAACAGAAGGAAGTACAAGACTAGACGTCGTCGGCCCCGCTGAAGAAGTCCTCGGTCTTGAGCTTCGCGTACATGACGTCTCGGAACTCACCCGCCGCAAGGGCCGTCCCGAAGTCGGCACCATCGAGCACGATCCGCTGAACGGCGTCAAAGCCGACGACTTCGTCGGCCATCACGACCTCCCTCTTGCCGCCCGTACGCGCGGCCTGCGACACGTAGGCCATCAGCCTGGCGTACACCTTGCGCTCCACCATGTCGATCGTCATGACCGGGTTGATCCGCCAATACTCCACGCTGACTCCAGAGGGGGTCTCTTTTGCGATCTGAAGTGCCATATCACGTTCCTTTCAGCAGAGCCACCTCTGCTTGAAGCTCTTTCACCATCGTGGATAGTTCTTGTACTGACTTGATCAATGGGGCTACAAACTGGTTGTAGTCCAGCCCCCAGATCTCACCTTCGTCGAAGTATACGCTACGCGCTCCAACCCCGGCTTCCTCCACCGCAAGCTTTACTTCTTGGGCAATGAGTCCAAACCGCTTCCGCTTTTCGTATTCAGTTGTGCCTGTTTTCATGCGGAAGGATACGGGTCGAAGCTTTTGGATGAGTGATAGTCCCTCATCGGAGGAAAGCGATTCGATGTCTTGTTTCAGCGACACGTCTGAATAGCTTTGGTAGCTGTTTGCGTACAGGATGTACTGGTAGAAGGCATCCCCGAACTGTGCCGTCCGACTGGCATACGTGTTGGTACCATTGCCGAATTGCATGCTCCCTGGCTGGCTGGTCGTGACCCTCGCGTTGTACCCCACAGCCACTTGTAGGCTCGCCGTAGCATTGACGGCGGTATTGGACCCAACGCATACGTTCTGATACCCAGAAGTGATCGAGGAGCCAGCCTGAAACCCCAACAGGGTGTTGTCGTCGCCATTAGTTGTAAGCGACGCACCGGCCTGGTAGCCGAGCAGGGTCATGTTCAGGGCGGCACCGGAAGAAGCAGTCCCGCTTCCGAGCGCAGTACCGTATGGCGATGCGGACTGGGTGTAACCGGTAAGCGACGTGCCTCCCGCCGCAAACGTGTACCAGCTGGTACCGTCGTTCGACCATTCGACGGCCGATCCCGACCACCGGAAACCAGGCTGAGTAGCGCCTGTGCTGTTCTGGAAGTAGAGGTACTTTGCGGCAGTGGATTCGTTGCCGACCCGTAGGTTGCCTCGAACGTAGGTGTCGGTCACGGATGTGTTGCCGAGCACCGTTGTGTTCGACCCCTTGCCTGTCACAGCGTAGCCGATTGCGATCTCGTTCGTGTCAGTGCTTGCGGATACGTCTGCGTTGTACCCTACGCAAACGTTATTCTCGCCGCTCGTGATGGAGTCTCCACTCGCAGTCCCCACGGCAGTGTTGCCCCCACCTGTCACGTTGTACAGGGACTGGAAGCCAACTGCCGTATTGTTGTTGGCGGTCAACGCCCCACTGCCGATTGCCTCTGCACCAAGTGCCGTGTTGTAATCGGCAGCATCCCCAATGTTGAGGCCTGACTGATAGCCAATCGCGGTGTTGCTGATCGCCTGCGTGTCCGTGGTGTTGATTGTGAGGGCTTCGAGGGACTGATACCCGACTGCCGTGTTCCGTCCGCAGCCACCGCTCCCAATGCCGCGTACGTTGTAAAGCGCATGGTAGCCGACACCTACGTTCCCCTCACAGTTGAAGTTGCTGTCCAGCCCCGCGCCCCACCCGATGTACACTTGGTAGTTATCGGTGGTGTTTGAGTACCCAGCCATCCTCCCAAGGGCGATGTTGCCTGTTGCTACCGTGCTGTACAAGGCCCGATAGCCAAACGCGATGTTGTCGTTGGCAGCGCTTGTTGTGTTGCTCCTGAGGGACTCGTACCCGATGGATATGTTGTTGGAGCTTGTGCCAGTGCGCGCATACCGTTGTGAGTTGTACCCTATGGCGACGTTATTGTCGCCGGTGACACTTTCTCCAGTGCGTTCTCCAATGTACACACAGTCCGAGCCGCTGCCCCCACTTCCGGCCTGCCTCCCCAGAGCGACTCCATTCAAGAACGACGTTCGATTGTATGCCGCATACGAGCCAACGGCGACTCCGTAGCTGGTGGTGATGCTGGCTCCTGCGTACGCCCCAACGGCGACGTTTTCGGTGCCACCGTTGGCCCCACTCATCGCGTTCGACCCAATCGCAACGTTGCCGCTATAGGTCGTATTCGACCCTAACGCTGAGTTGCCGATGGCTACTGAGTTCGATGCACTGGTGGAAACGTCCATTGCCTGGTAGCCAAGCGCCACGTTCCTATCACCGGAACTCAAGATGGCTAATGTCCTGTACCCGATGCCGACGTTGAACCCCGCATAACTCGCTCCACTCATCTCCAAAGCGGTGTACCCGATGCCAACGTTATAGCCACCGTTAGCGTTGCGCCCGGCATACTGCCCTATGTAAACCGTTCCGTAACCGTTAGAGTTGCGGCCAGCTTGACGGCCTATTGCAACCACGTCGTTGTTGGTCGCCGTTGCAGCGTAGAGGGCCTGATCGCCTATGGCAACCGAGTAACTCCCTATCTGATATCCTGCCTGATACCCGATGGCGATGGCGTTGCCGCCACCCACCGTCGCACCAGCCTGGTATCCAATTATCGTGCAATACGATTCCGTGTCCAGACCAGCACCGGCCTGGTACCCAACCACTATGTTGTGGCCGTTGGATGAGCTATAGTTCGCCGCTGCCCCAGAACCGATAATGATGTTCTGGTCTGATGTACCGGTGTTGGCAGCAAACGCCCCCTTACCGATGATGACGTTGTCTTCAGCAGATCCTGCTGTTAGTGCAGCAGCACCGGACCCGATGATCACCGAGTTGATGCCAGTTGTCATCGCCTTTCCGGCTCGATAGCCGATAATGACGTTGTCGGCCCCAGTCAAAGCAGCGCCAGCTTCAAAGCCTACGAGGACGGAGTTTGCGTGGGCGCCGGCAGCAGCGGTACCAGAGCCAAGAGCCGTAGAATAGTTGGCAGCGGCCTCCGTGTAGCCAATCAAGGAGGATCCGGCGGTAGCGATGGAGTACCAATTGGTGCCGTCGTTGGTAATCTCCATGGTCTGGGTGCCGGTCTGGCCCCATCGAATGCCGACGTTGGCACCGGTGCCCCGCACGAACCACAAGGTGACGTCCTGGTCGGCTCCGGAGTACCCAGAGTTGATGACCGGGGCGTTGCCCACAAGCTTCACCTGCCCGCTGTTCGGGGTGATGGTGATGTCCGTTTGGGTCGACTGGATGCCCTCGGCAACGAGCAGCGTGTCTCCATCGTTGATGGTTGCGAACGCCCCGATCGGAGAGCCGCCAGTACTGTTGTTGATGGTGATCGCGCGCTCGAGAGCCATCTTCTCTATCTCCTACTCGTCCGAAGACGTGGCGGGCGGCGGAGCTGTCACACCCCGCCGCCCAGGTCAGCCCGCTACTTACGCAGCAAGGAAGACCGGGTCGCCGATGTTGATGGCGACCGTGGTGGGGGAGGTCAGGTAACCGACCCTCGTGCGGTAGATGTTTGCGCCCGTGGGGGCAGTCAACGTGACCTGACCGGCCGTGGCGGAAGCGTACACCGGCTTGCCGACGTCCGCTGCCGTGGGAGCCCCGCCCGTGAACTGGGTTCCCGGAACGGTGACCTCACCCGAGTTCACCAGGCGAACGGGGTTGCCGGCCGTGGAGGCGGCAACCGCGAAGCCGATGGGGTACGGGGTGGTGTCGACGCCCAAGTTGGCGCCGATGTCGACGTTGAACGCCCCAGCGTCTGTGCTGTCATAGGCGACGCCGACAACGGCGCCTGCGTTGATGGTCTCGTTGGCCGTGGCCGTGAACTCACCGCCGGTCCCCGTTCCACCATGGGTGTGGAGTCCGAGGCCTGTGAGGTCGGAGCCGTCGAACAGCTTGGCGAAGTTGGCGCCCGTGATGTTGGCGTCGTGAGGAACGGCAACGCCGTTGAACTCGAGCTCCGTGTCATTGGTCGTGACGAGGTTGATAACGCCCGAACCGATGGCGTACAGCTTGTGAGTCGACGTGTCGTAGCGGATGCCGTCAGTACTGCCCTCGAGATACACGTTTGCCGTGTCGCCCGCGCCGATGATCACATTGCCGCCGGCAAGGATCCCGGATCCGGCATTGACGGTGACAGAGCCGCCAGTTCCAGCGTTGGCTTCGCCCGCTCGTATCAAGACGCTGCCGCCGCTGCCCGCACCAGGGCTGGCGGCTCCGGCAAGAACCTGAACGTCGCCGCCATCGTTGTCCGTGCTGTCCTGGCCGACCAGGCTAAGCGTGGCGCCCTTGCCTGCGGCGGCTGCCATGTTGACCTCACGGTCAGAAGACGGGTCGAACGTGATGGAACTGATCACCCGGCTGTTGCCATTGTTGGTGAAGTCGATCTGCAATTGGTTGCCCCCGGAAGCGCCGAACTGCAACACTTCCGAAGTGCCGCCTGTGTTGAGGCTGCCGACGTAGATGTTTCCGTAGACTCCGTCGAAGTAGCCGCCGTCAAGGTAGACGTCGCCCATGGTTCCGCCAGAACCGGTGTATCCGCCAGCGATTCGCACGCTGCCGCCCGTTCCGGTCGTCTTGCCGGGACCGCCGATGAGAGCGAGGTCGCCACCACTGTTCGTGGCAGCGAGACCAGAAGAACCCGCCACAGTCAACGTGCGCGCCGTGGAATCGGCTTCGATGTAGATGCCACGATTGTCCCCATTCGGGAGTTGAAGCTCACTGGTGGGCTTCCACTCCTGATCACCCGACTCATCCCAGTACAGGATTTGATAATCGTCGCTACCTGCGTTGACGAATCCACCACCACCACCTGCGAAGGGAGTCCAATCCGCTACCGACGCATCGTTGTACTCCATCGCGTCGGTGTCGGCGTTATACCGGATGCCGGGTCCATCCGTGGTGTCGGGAAGGCCATCCGTGGTCCAGAACAACAGATGCGACTGGTCCATGGACGCGCTGCCGACGATAGCTTTGCCAGCAACACCATCCCCGTCTCCGACTCCCGGGATCAGGAACACGTCACCGCCGTCGCCAGTCGAGGTGCCTCCATCGCCGGCCTGGACCGTGGCGTCGCCGCCATTGCCGCCCGCACCACCCTTCGAAGCACGAATCCTGACGTAACCGCCATCGCCCGTGCCGGTACCTTGGCCGGCGTCGAAGTTGACGTGCCCACCGGCACCGCCGGCACCAGCACTGTTACCGGCGGTTCCCGTGATGTTGCCCCCGAGCCCGCTAGTAGCAGCCGAGCTCGCTGTGAGGGTGATGTTTCCGCCCGCACCGGAGGTAGTGGTTGTTCCGGCGTTCACAGCTACCGAACCACCGTTGCCCGATGTCGCACCTCCGGCACCGCCTGTGATAGTGACGGTGCCGCCGGCGCCAGTGGTTTCGGCGTTGCCGCCGTACAGATTCAACGCGCCGCCGCCGGCGCCCGTTCCACGGCCGCCCTGAAGGGTCATCGGACCGCCGACAGAAGCTGCGTCCGCGTTCTCTTGCGTGATGAGGTAGCCGTCGCCCTTGTACGCCCAGATCATGCCGACGTTGTCGAGGAAGCGGGTACCGGTGGTGTAGCCGTCAGCGCTGTTGGTGACATTGGTGCACTGAAGATTGACCACAGCGTACACGCTGGACGAGGAGGACTTGAGCTCCCAAGGACCGTACGTGTAGACGGTTCCCCGACTCCCCCCGGTCGTACCGCCGCCGGCAAGGGTGAGGTTGCCGCCGTCACCCGCCCCAGCAGCGGCAGTTCCGCCGACAACCGTGACGTCGCCGCCGTCCATGGCGGTGGAGTTACCGCCGCTGATCGCCACCAAACCGCCCGGGCCTCCGGTCCCGTTTTGGGCGCCCGAAACAGACACGCCGCCGCCGATGCCGGTCCCAAGGGCCGCCCCACCGATCAAGTAGAGGTTGGCGCCCGCCGCGTCTGCCGTGGTGGTGGTGCCCGCCGCGATGGTCAAAGACCTCGCCGTCGCCGCACTTCGAACGTCGATGGTGCGGTCGCCGGTGCTGGCCATGTGGATGTCCTGCACCACCTGCCAACTTCCGGGAGACCCCGACGCGTACTCGAGACGATCGCCATCGTTGGTGCCGGTGGGGAGGGTGTCGCCCGCCGCAAAGCTGGTCCAGGTGCCTCCGGCGTTGCAGAACTGCATGTTGCCTGAGCTGCTGATGCGGAAGCCGGGGCCGTCTGCCTGCGTGGGAGAAACATCGTTGCTGCTCAGGAACAGCAGATACGCCTCGCTGGGCGTAGCGTGGCCAACGATGACGCTGCCGTAGTTGGTGCCGGCGCCGGGCTTGATCTCGACGTCGCCGCCATCGCCCTGCGTGCTGCCCGTGCCACCTGTTCCGCCGGTAATGACGATGCTGCCGCCGTCTCCACCGGTTCCTGCCGGGTACGCCCCGCCCGAACCGCCGTAGATGCCCAACCCACCACCATCGCCGGGGGCGACAGAATCGTACGCGCCGCCGTCGCCGCCGCTGACGGTGAACTGGTACGCTGTCGTGTCGAGCGCGCCGTCTTCCATTGCGATGCGGCGGTTGGCGAGGCCGAAGATCATGTTCGACGTGATGCGAGTGTGCGAGGCGAAGGTGACCGTGTCGGTCTCCGTCGTCGACTGCACGCCGAAGGTAACATCCCCCTGGAACGTAGCATCTTCCTGGAACTCGCTGGTTCCGACGACGGTTTCTGTGCCACGCGTAAGGACATTGCCGTTCAAGTTGATGGTGGCCGTGGCGTCCGAAGGCGTACCGACATCGATGGTGATGCCGGCTTGGCCAACCTGCACGGCCGTGGCGCCGTTCTGGCCAATGTAGATCGGTCCGCCGACGTCGATGTTGGTGACCTCAAGGGTCTGTGCGGCAGGAACGCGAATGGTTCCGCTGCCACTGGCGTCGGAGATGACCAGCACGTTGGTGCCGGAGGTCCCCTTGATGCCCGCTCCAACTTGGAGCTGGTCGCCGTCGAGCAGGTGGGCGTAGTTGCCCGCTCCCGCTCCGGTTGTGGGAATAACGAGTGCTCTCAGGTCTGCCATGTCTTGTTACCTCCGACTCACACGATCTCTTCGAAGCGGGTTGTCTCTGCCCTCATATGCCTCAGAACACGCGGGTCGGTGATCTCGTGTCCAATATCTTCCCCGATGACGAACGAAGTCGCCGGGGAGACAGGCTCCAAAGTCTCAACGGTGCCGTCCTGCTTACGGATCCGAATCTTCAAACAGGGGCCGTAGGAAGTGACCAGACTGGGACGGGGCGGCTCACCGAGATACTTGAAACGTGCCATGCTCTTCCTCCACCTATGCTGCCAGAACGGCGTACGAGTTGTCCGGGTTCAACACGAGGACCGTCGAACTCTTGGCGTACCCGATCTTTTGCAGCACTCTGTTCGCTCCTGTTGGGGCCGTTGTCGTGATCTGCCCGGCGGAAGCGGCGAGGTAGTACTCTGCCCCGGCCACCAGAACCGGACTGGGCAATGTTACCTCGCCAGCATACTGGACCGTCACGCTCGCGCCAACAGCCACAGCGAAGCCTACACAAGGCGCCGTCGACAGGCCGGATGCGTCAGCGCGACCAACCGTATCGGTACCCGAGATGTACACGGCGTCTCCTGCGACGACACCTCCCCCATTGGTGTAGGTGCCGGTGAGGCTGCCGGAGCCGCCCACCGCACTGATCTCGAGCTGCTCGTTGGCGCCAGGGTTGAGAACGTTGAGCGAGATGTTCGAGCCGGCCGCGATCTTGTTGAAGAGGTAGTCGGTCGTCGTGTCCGCCGCGGTGACCTTGACGCGCACGTCTGTGGCCGCCCCCGGAGGGCCGGGCACCCACTTTTCTGTCGCCGCGTTCCACGTTGGCACGTCACCGTCCGAGGTGCCGAGCATGGCCTCGATGACGCCGGCGCCAGCATCTTCTGTTTGGATGTTGCACCCAGAACTAGATGGGTCGGAGATAGTAAGAAGGGCACCAGCCGGCATGTGCCGAAGCGCCAGCTCATCGTACTCTCCACGAGAGCAGTTCTGCGGGATCCGGAAGACGCAAACAGAAGGCAGCGTGGCTGCCCCAACATGCACTTCTTGGTAGAAAGAGAACCAGAGCCCCCGCATGTTATCGAAGGCGACGGGGTAGGTCGTCACGTCGATGCCCGAAAGAAGCGGGACCCACGGCACCGCAAGGAGCTCCCCCATGAAGTGCGGCGGTACTCCCGTCGACACCTCCATCGACACGGGGTTGATCTGTATGGGCAAGGGAACGTCCATCGTCACGACTTGTGAGCCTGCTAGGCTTTGCGCGAAGATGTCCATGTGGGCCTTGGCGCTCAGCCAAACGTACATGCCGTCCCAGCACATCCTCGAGGGGCCAGCTCCTACTTGAATGGCCTCCTCGTCGCAGATCTCGAGCTCGAGCAGCACGTCCACGACCTGGTCAGTACTGGCCGAGACGCGCGAAACGGTGTCGCTCAGGACTGTGGGGCCGGGCGTCTCGTAGTCGACGTAGCTGTGCGAAGCCCAGACGTAGGTTCCGTCGAACAGCAGCTCCGCGGGGCCGGGCTGCGTCAGGCGTTGCCCCTCGAAGGACAGGATGGCCGACAGGGCATCCCACCCGAGCTTCACCACCTTGTCGGCCCCTCTCAAGGCGACCCAGACGTACCCCGCCTCGTCGACCGCGATGCCTTGAGGAAGATCCCCCGCCTCTCCCTGCCATGCTGTGGTTGCCTGAATCGCCATGAGTACCTAGACGGCCGCTGTGTTGGCCGTGATGTCCGACAACAGACAGGTCTCGGCCGTGTAGACCTTGTCCTTGTCGGGATCGGAGATGAAGACCCGGGGTTTGCCGTCCTCGATGATGATGACGGCGCGAGAGTTGGGACTGAACGTGTACGGGGGGTCCGGGCAAGTGATGACTTCGTAGGGGACCGCCATCTTGACCTCCTAGACTTCGGGGATGGTGACCACGGGGGGCCAGTTGGTCATGCACCCCGGCACGATGAGGTCCATGGATGGATCGCACAAGATCACCGCCTGGTCGCAAACAACGGCCACGTAATGGCCGCGAACTGCCAAGGCGTACGGGATGGGCCCGGTGAGCTCGCTGGAGCACAAGTCCTCCATCGACCAGTGGGTAACTATCGACTCTGTTACCGGATCCAGGAACGCCAGTCGATAAACGTCCCCTCCATCGTCGTATCGTAGAAGAGCCAGGACGCCGCCAAGATAGTTCTTCTTGTCGATGACTTCCGAGGCCAGAGTAGCGAGCTCGGTGTCGGTGTGGTCGATCGAGCGGTATCTGGTCCTCTTCTGGTCCTTGGAAGATAGATCGGCTTCACGAAGCCCTGCGCTGGCAGCGCTGGTCCCCCCGACCTCGATGAAAACAGACAGCGAAGCGCAGATGCTGTCGAAGATGTTCTCGACCGCCGTGGCCCACCCTCGAGGATCGCTGGCGTAGTCCTGCTGCTCACCGAAGCCCGGGTAGCGCCAGCCGCACTGCATGACGCGCCCGTCGTGATTGAACTTGACGGCCGCAACGAGAACGTTCTCCGGAATGGAGCCCTGATTCAGTACCAGGCGTACGAGGAACGTCCCCCACACGTCGGGGACGAAGTAGGGGGTGGCGTGGTTTGGGTTCGGCAGGCCGGTGCCGGGGTCCAAAAACTCCGCCGTTGACCCGGGCGGCCGGGAGACGAAGGACCACTCGTAGATGGCCCCCGGCGGGGCCATGGTGGGAGTCAGGTCTACCCTATGGACCTGCCAAAGGTCTGTCCTGGCAAGGTCCGGGCCGGGCGCTGGACCAGCTCCCCCGACTTGGTCAATTCGAAAAGCAGCACTCCAGGCCATGTTGACTCCTACGCCCCCCGTTATACCATCGGCCAATGACGTGTGTCACCCTGACCCCAGAGCAGGTTCGCAAGGCAATTGAAGGGTATGAGGACGATCTGTCCGGAGAGAACCGGAAGTACGAAGCCCTGTACCGGCAGTACGAGACGTGCCCCCGCTGCGGAGGCAAACGACACAAGGAGTTCCTGTCCAAAGAGCACATCTTCGGACAGGGCACGCTCGTGCCGCGGGCGGTACTGAGGTGCGGCTCGTGCGGGAACTTGTTCGACCCCCACTCTGGCCTGGAGGTAGAGCGGGGGAACCCCGCACGGGTTCCGCCTGACATCCCGATCATCGGAAGCTAGGCGCTTCTGCGCTCGAGGTTCAGAACGTCGGGGATGAAGGCAGAGAGGCGGCCGGTGCTGACCCGATTCTGCGACCAGTCCAACCACACCGTCCGGTCGGTGCGGTGTACCACCGCGATGAGGTCGAGCGGCCCCTCCACCGACGTGGCGCCCCTGTTCTGCGCCAGCTTCTGGACGCCCGTGGCCTCGAGGGGCTGGTTGGGGTAGGTGTTGCGAATGTACGCCTCGACGTCCGGCAGCAGCACAGACGCCTTCGACCCGCCTTCGTAGACCAGGTCCAGACGTACGAAGTGCGGGATCAGGTGCTTGACCAGCGGGTTCTGGCAAACGTCGCGCTCGATCTCGCTCATGGTGTAGCTCTGAGCGTCGCTCACCAAGCTCTGCGTCTGGTAGTTGACCTGCAAGTTCTGGAAGATGATCCTGACGGCGTTGCGCAGGTCATCGGAAGTGCCCACGGGGAAGTAGACCGGGGGCAGCGTCATGACCGGCTCCTCAGCGTCCGAGAACGTGAGAACCTCGTTGTTCGTGCTCAAGTAGTAGCCGTACGTGTAGTAGCCCTCGATCTGCATCTCGAGGCCCGCCTCGACGTTGTACAAGTCGCCCGTGCCGTTGGACGCCATCTCCACGTCAGCGTAGTACAGGCCCGCCGGACCTTCGTTCTGCTGCATCTGCGTGCTGGTGATGCGCTGCGCGCCCGGCCGAACGATCGAGTAGTGTTGGAAGGGAGAGGTGGTGACGATGCCGGCCGGCCCCTGAATAGCCCTGAACCTGAGGGTCTGCTCATCCACCACCCGAAGGATGAGGTAGTCCCCGAACATGTCCGAGGTGTTGCTGGTGTCCTCGGTGACGATGGCCTGCATGCCTGGGATGGCGTAGATGCCGGAGTTGGCCGTGTCGTCGTCGAACCGCAGGACCACAGGTACGTCCCCGGACAGGGTCAGGCGATTGGCGCTGTCGATGATTACCGCGGGCACGCCGAGGGCCGAGTTGATCTGGTCGGCGAGCTCCTGCCGCCCGATGTTGCCCAGGTTGTCCGTTTGCAGGAGCGTGATGGTCACGTCGGCGTGACCGTCCACAGAAAAGACGAGAGTCTTGTCCGCAATTGCCAGGACCGGGTCAGTGAGCGGGCCGGACACCGGAACGTCCATCCTGTCGATGCGGATGATGTCCCCGCTCTGGATGCCCATGCTGACGAACTCGGCATTCGGGCTGTTGAACGTACCATCCGGCAGAACGTAGGCGGTCACGAACCCATCCTTGGGCTCGATCGAGCTCGGCGGCGCCGGGATGCGCACAGCACTGATGAGAGGATCCGGACGGAAGGTAAGGATGGTCCCGTCGTCCAGGCTTACGGTCCCCTCTGTGTCCTGATTGAACTCGATGGTGACCGGCTCAAGGAAGTAGAAGCGGCCGTACCCGATGGATCGAGCTCCCACACGCACCCTTCTGTCCGACTCCGGGTTCAGGTCCGTGTCGACGATGAGGCCAGACTCAGGGTCCGCCACCTGAGTGAGGATCCAGGGGTCCCTCATGATCGGGTAGCTGCCGACCTGGTAGCCGTTCAGCACATCCACCACGTCCGTCCGCTTATCGATGCCAAGCCGGTCATCTATCCACCCCAGATTGGGGTAGTACCGTGTCAGAAACTCGTCCGATCGAACGTCTCTGGACGTGAGAGGCTCCCGCCATCTGACCCCCGTTCCGAACAAGTTCTCGTAGCAGGACAGCAGCGGGCCGCCGGTGGAGCTGTCGACTTCCGTGTACGGGGCCACTGGAGCGATACCGAGCCGGTTCTCGCTGACGATGTAGGCGGGGGCCACCCCGGCGATGGCGGGGTTCGACATGTGCGTGTTGATGGCGTCGACCACCTCTTGGAGAGAGACAGGACCAACCGCAGGCATCGGCACATCGGTGAACCTGATGAGCGGGTCTTTGTCGAGGGTGCCTTGTACTTGCCACCGAATGTGCAGGGCCTTTCCCTCCACCCCCGTGTTGTCGAGGTTCGGCGCCGGTGACAGGCTCGTCGGGAAGGCCCGGCCCACAATACCAAGGGTCCCGTCTTGGATCTCGACCTTTTTGCCCCTCAACGCGTTGGAGAAGGACTTGGTCTCGGCGTAGACCGGGGCCCCAAAAGGAACAGTCGAGCCAGTGGGCTGCTGGTTCGAGTCGAGCACGTCGATCGTCTGCACGCGGATGAGCGGCATGTTCATCCCGCCGGCGGCGTTCGGACGGAAGATCGTGTACTTCAAACCGGTCTTGGTGGTGATCAAAGGGGACGCGAGCTGCACCAAGGTGAACGGCGCGGGCACGGCGATGATCTTGTAGTCCCCTGCATCAGGCCCGTCGTAGATGCGCAAGATGTCGTCCACGGCCACGCCAAGCGCGTCGAAGTTGTGCCCGGTGGCGGTGGATACGAGGTCGGAACCGACACCCGTCTGCAAGTCGTTTCCAGAGATCTTCGTCTCCTTCGGCTCCGCGAGCTCGACGTCGACGTCGTCCTGAATCTTCCACACCACGTCGTTGACTTGAACACCGCTGCCGTTGCCGGCGTCAGCGTCCAAGGTCAACCGCGCGCGGCCGTAGTGAATGTCGAGAGGGTCGGTCACGTGCTCGACTGCCACGATCCGATAGAAGCCCGCCACCGAAGAGGGCTCTGTGACCTGGAAGACCCAGCCCAAGTTGATGGTGCCGCGGAACAGGTTGTAGACGGGGTCCGTATCTCGGATGTAGTACAGCTCCCCCGTCTGCGTGGGCGGGCCCACGCTCGTGTAGGTCTGCAGGACCACGGTCCTTTGCCCCACGCCGGCGGTGTTCGGGATGAATGCCTGCGTTCCGGCAGCGATCGGCTGGTCGTCCGTGACCGCGTCGAGTACCAAGGACCCGTCCTCGAAGGAGCTGCCCTTGATGTAGATGTCGGTCAGACCGCCGATGTGAATCTCGTTGTCTTCGATGTTGACCTCGCCGTTCGCCCCGTCCGGGAAGACGATGCCCCCGGGGATGCTCGACAAGGTGATGCTCTTCTTCCGAAGACCCCACGGGTGCGCGTCGGGGCCCGTCACGAACAGAGACTGCCGCACTTCGAGTGTGCGGTCGTTGATGACTCGAGTGATGTCGAGGTCTTGGATGCTCGGCGGCGCAGCAAACGCACCGTGCACTGTCAGCACGTAGTCCTCCACCTCCAAGTTCGGCGAGCCGATGAGCAGGCGAAAGTCGACGGGGTCGGTCACGCGGATGCGCCTAGTGGTTGCCCCGTTCAAGCCGTCTGGGAAGCTGTAGGCGTTCTCCCCCGAGGTGACGATGGGCCCAAGCCCCCCGCCCTTGACGATGTCGCGCTGCATCTCCGGGTCGTTGAAGCCGACCACGTTGATTCGAGTGATGCCGCCGAACTCTTCAGTGAGCTTGTGGATGATGCCGCGCAGCACGCCCATGCTGCGATGGCTGAGCTCCTGGTCCGTGCGCGTGATGAACTCGAGAGCGCCTTCGGAGTCCAGCCCTCCCCCGAACTTGGTCTTGTTCGTGACGCTCGAAGCGCCCTGAAGAGTCGGTGCCCTGGAGATCTCTCCCGGACCGATGTTGTAGGCCGTACCTGGGGCCTCCGCGATGGCGTTCACGTCGAAGAAGTACTCGTTGCCCTCCTGGTTGAGCAGCATCTCTTGCGACGTGATGGTCTGCTTGCTGGTGGCGTAGAACAAAAGACCCGTCTTGGACAGGAAGTAGTCGGTCGGGGAGACGTTCACGCCTCGAGGAGAACCGTAGCGCACCCGCACCTTGCCGACAGCGAGCTCGCCCCGGGTCCGGTTGGAGAACGTGTTGGCGGCCAGGGCGTCGGCCTCTTCCGTGGTCAGCAGCTCAGGGTCCTTGAGCGACTGCGACAGCGCGATGCGGTTGGTCTCCCGGACGACCGGGTCGAAGATGAGCTCGGAGCCCTTGACCAACAGGTCCACGAGGGCGCTGCCCTCCGACGTGTTCATGTTCGGCCACTCCTGCGCCAACCTCTCCCGAATGAACAGAGGAAGGTTGGACGAGAACGGGTCGTTGCCGATCCGCCCAAGCAGCGGCTGAATGACCTCGACATCGATCGGGGACCCCGGGGACACGTCCACATTGGGATCCCAGATCTGCAGCCTTTCGCGGAGGAACGCCTCGTAGTCTCGCAGTGCCATGCCTACCTCAAAGGACGAGCGTGGCGTAGCCGGTCACGCCGGCGTGGCTCACGATCTTCGGACTGACGGTCAGCATCTGCAGGGTCGGGTCGTAGTCGGATGCGACCACCTTCGCCGACAGCAGACGTTCCTCCGGAGGGAGCTGCTGCTGGGCCTGCAGGGCGATGATCTGTCTCGTCGTGTTGTCGCAGCAGATGACGGCCTCGGAGATGAGCCCGCGCCCCTCATCTTTCCTGCTCACCGTGCCTCCCACCTTCTGAAGAAGGCCACCCCCGATCCCAGGCATCCAGATGTCCGTGCCGGGGGTGGTCAGAAGGACCTTCACATACAGCTGGAGCAGCCGCATGAACCCTTCGACCTTGCCAGAGCCCGCACCCGTAGCTATGCGAAACCTCAACATGCTCGTTGGGGTGACGGTGAGGCGCGCGGACAGCACCGATACCTCATCGATGTCCCGGTCCAGCTCAGAATCGGGAACCTGCGCGACCAGCTGGTTCTTCGAGATGATGGAGTACCGAGGGGAGATCTGGTCGTTGATCCGCACTTCCTCCACTCGGCGGAAGTCTTTCCCCTCTACGAACAGTGCCCTGGGGTCATAGCCGAACAGCTCTTTGACTTGCGTGAGCTGCACGATGTCCTGCGGGTAGACTACTTGAAAGTCGACGGTCACGGTGCGTCTACCCTACCAGAAAGGCGAAGGCGCCAAAAGGAACCGGCTAGTGAGCGAGGTCCGACAGGCGGTTCTTGGCGAAGTAGTTGGCCAGGGCCGTGATGGACGCGACCATGTTGAACCGGACGTGCTCGACGGAGAAGCCGAACAGGTCGATGCCGACCGCGTCGATCTCGGCCCTCACCCGATCCTCCGACCTCTCCAGCCGCATGTGGTAGTTCTGGCCGAGCACCTCGAGCTGGGCTTGCTCCACTGCCACGGGCCGCTGAACGACCCCATTATTGACTGGGGTTCGCCTCGGTGTTGACGTTGTCCTCGGCATCGACATCGCTCTCCTCCTGCTCTTTCGCCTGCTCGACGACTGCGTTCAGGCGGTTCTCGATCTCGGTGATGCGCTCGATCGCGGACCGGCCGCCGTCTTTTCCCTCCAGGCGGTCGACCTGCCTCTGCATCATCTCGTCGAACGTGAGGGCCGCAAGACTGTCTTGAGCCTCGCTTCCCTTGATGAACGCGTAGGCGTTGGAGATGTCCACGCGAGCGGGCAGTCCCTTGCGCTCCTCGTCGGACAACCTGTTGCCTTCTTGTGTCATCTTCTGAGCAGTATGGAGTAGATAGAAAAGAAGATCAAGTCAATGCTTTGGCGTCCTCGTAGCCCATCTCGCTGCGCCTTTCCGTCGTCGGCAGCGTACCACCCCAAACGACAGAAAGCAGTAGCTAAAAAGACGGGGGCGGGTCGCGCCCCCGTCGCGCCGTCAGGCGAAGGTGGTACAGCAGGCGTATCCGAGGGCCCGGGTGAGCCTGTCGAACGTCTTCCCCTCCCTGTTCATGAACCGTTCCTTGGCTCCTCTGTCGAGCTTCTTGAAGGAGGCCTCGACGCGCTTGGCCAAGCGCTCGTCCATGTGCTCGGAGGTCATGTGGAAAACGTACCGAACTGGCAAGCGGACCCGCGTGTACTTCGACCCCTTGCCGTCGTTGTGTCGCCGGAGCCGGGCCTCCAGGTTCGTGGTGATGCCGGCGTAGTAGGTGTTGTCACGGCACAGAAGGACGTAGAAGTGCCACTGGGGGGCCTTCACGGGTCCTCCGGGTCTTCCCAGTCATCGTCCTCGTCGTCCGGACCCCCGCGCTCGAGCCCCATCTTGGGGTCTCTTTCTTCTTCCAACGCCTCGAGCACCGCGTTGTTGAAGTGCTCGCTGACGACTTCGTACAGTCCTGGAATCATCAGGAGCGAACCTCCGGTCTCCTTGTCCAGAAGCTCCTCGAGCTTCTTGTCGAACATCTCCTGTGTCACCCAAGAGTGGTCATTCCTGTTCGAGCTCACGCGTCCTCCTTTCCTCGGCCTCGCGCCTCACCTCATTGAGCCCGCGCCGGCACAGTTCCTTCTGGCGTTCTTCTACTGCTCGCAGCACCCCCTGGGTCTCCCACATCTTCCGCAGGTACTCGGGGGTCCACTGCGGAAGCCACAGCTTTGATGGGATGACCTCGACGTTGTCCGGGTCCTTGGCCGCCCCCACCAGGCTCAATGGCGTGAACGATCCGGTGATGAAGGCTGGCGTATCCTTGTCGGAGCACCAGCCGATGAAGACGAGCTCGAGCTTCTTGGGCTCCTCACCCGGTTCGAGCGTCAGTGAGTGGAACGGGTAGATGCGATCCTCGGCGCCGGCGGCGTACCGCTTCTTGCCCAGATACGAGACGTACGTGTGGCAGAAGTGGCCGACCGCCCGCACGTGGCCGGACCTGATGATCACGCCGACGAGCTCACTGGCATGGTAGTCGGAAGTGATCCAGGGCTTGGGCACCGCCACTCGCACGCCGATCCACATCTGGCGCACGTACCAACGGTACTCACTCATCCTCTCCTCCTGTAGAACCGCGCGCGTCGAAGCACCCACAGAGAGGCGGTGTCTTCGCGAGGCGCATGCAAGTGTTCCTCTCTGTAGAGAGCACGGTCTGTGGTCAGTTCGAAGTGACTTCCGCACCAAAGGCACACGCGGTGCCCTGGCACGAACCCAGCTTCTGCCCAAACGAGCGGGTGCTCACGGCCCTTCTGCGCGCAATCCGGACAGTTCGCGGAAGGCCACGGCTCGTACCCAAGGGGCACGAGCAAACCGTCATCCGGCCGCTCCTCATTGGGCATCTCGAAGTAGTCTTCGGCCGGGCTTTTGCCCGCCCTAGTCCCTACCAGCGTGTAGTACGACATCCTTGCCTCCTTTCGGCTCGATCTCCCCCGTGCCCATGTTCACCGTCCCGATCAGGCCATACCGCCACATGACGCCCATCCGCGGCGAGTCCGGCATGCGTTCGGGCGGCGTTTCGAAGGTGCAACCCGGACCGTACTGCAGGCACACAATGTGCCCCAAGTTCGAGTGCCCCATGTCGTGGTTCTGGTAGGCTGCCCAAGTCCCCCCTCGCATCTGCATCTCTTTGAGGGTCTCCGGTTCAACCTTCTCCGCCCTCTTGCCCGTCCTTCCCATCCTTCACCTCCTCCACGAAGCAGTGCCCCTTCTCCCAAAAGTCGGGGTCCTCGTTGTACTCGCTACCCTCCACGTCGGCGTAAAAGTGGTCGACCAGCTCGCCAGCGAACTCGGGGTAGTTCGCCGGAACCTCGAGCACACAGCTGTACTCGACTCGTGTGAGAGCTGCGAGACGGACCCGGACCTTCTTGGTGGGCCCGCCAGTCTTGATGCCCTTCTTGTCGAGAAACTCGTGTAGGACCTTCTCGTCGTAGGCGTTCATCCGCTGTTTCATAGCTTCTCCTCGTGGAACGCCGTGTCGAACAGATGCTTGCAGGTCTTCATCTGCTCGATGGCGAGCTCGTACTCTTCTTCGGAGCCCCGAAGGGCCTTCTGTGCTTCTTCGAACTTGCGCTTGGACTCTTCCAGCGCCTCCTTCGCCAGTGCCGCGTAGGTTCGGGCCTCCTTCAACTCGTAGTAGAGTCGGTCCGGATCAAGCACTGGCAGATCCGTCACCTGTGCCTCTGCTGCTTGTTCCACTTCTACTTCCTCCTGTTCTTCCTCCGCCTCCTCGCCGTCAGAGACTCGATAGGACTCCGTGGGCCAGGGCCACACGAACCCCGACCTTCGAAGGTTCTGAAGGGTGTTCTTGAACGCTCTTGGGTCGCTGGACTTGGAGTAGTGCACAATCTGTTGCTCCTTGCCCGGCGGGGTAGCCTTGACGTGCCCGTTGCTCGTCAACTCCACCTCCCACCCCTGCTCGCTTAGGGCGGGGTCCAGAGCCCGGTAGTCTTTCCTACTCACGGCCCTTCTCCGCCCCTTCGTAGCCCCACGGCTTGAACACGGTCATCTCGCCGTCGACCTCGTACATGGTGAATGGATCGTCCTCGAGCTGTTCGGGCTCCACCCCCCACATGCTGAGCTCTTCAGCAGATGAGTCCCGCCACTCGAGCTGCTCTGGGGTGTAGTCCTTGAAGTACTCATCGTCAGTGTCGCCCTTCCGCAGCGTGAGGAAGCTGATGAGGCTTCGAACGGTGTCGTCGCTGTCGGTCTCGTTGGCCCCAAAGTCGGAGCCTTCGAACACGATCCAGCCGTCTGGGTGAACCAGCCGGTAGTAGATGGCCTGCTGGGGCCTGCCTTGCCGGTGAGGCTCTCGGCAGTCGCACATGAGCAAGCGGTAACCATCAAGGTCCACATCGCGCAGGATCAAGTCCGACTCGGGGTCGAGCATGTCCATGTCGACAATGGCCGGCAGGACGCGGCGCCATGTGAGGTTCGGCATGTAGCTGTAGTCGTCGACGAGGATCAACGCCTCCTGGTCGTTCTCCCACAGCCAGCGCCACACCTTGTGGGCCCAGTCCTCCTCTTCGTCCGGAGTCTCCGCGGCAGTGATGTCCGACCTGAGGTGCATCGACAGGCCCCCGTCACGGATATGCTCGAGCTGCTTCTCATACTCCCACGCGCTCTCAGCCGCCTCCTCGTCGACCTCTTCCTCTTCGGGCTCACCGGTCCTCTTGAACGCGGTGATGTAGAACTGGAACTGGCCGACCTCGGTGATGGCGTAGCCGTAGGTCTCGTCGCTGTCTTGGAGCTCGTGGAGCTTTTGCTTGAGCTGATCGAGGGTGAGGGCGGACTCGCACGGGCTACCCCACCCGGAGCTGTCCACGAACAGATTGATGATGTCCCCGTTCTCGTCTCCAGCTTTCTCCCAGCCGGGCGGGTCGTAGCTTCCGATGTTGGGGAAGGGGATGGGCTCGTCGCCGTACCGATCGATCTCGTCATGGTCGAAGGGGACGTATGGGCGCTTGCCGAACACGGCGGCCTTGCGGGCCGCCTCGTCCTGTAGATGCCTGATGGTGCTACCGCTCCACATCAGAACTCTCCATCCACGAGCAGGCCGAACCGGTCGTCGGTCGGTAGGCTGGGCTTGCGCTTTGCTCGACGCTTCCCCCGAACCGCGGCGGCGGAGGCTCCACCTCAACGTCGTGTTGGCTGCACCAGTGCCCGCACTCGTCTTGGCAGTGGTCGACGAGCCTGAGCTCGTTGCCGGACTTGTAGTCCTTGAACAGGTACTCGGAGCCCTCGGGCGTGACGATGAGCGCCGACGCGTAGAAGAACGTGCTGATCTCCTTGATGCGGTAGTAGACACCGCGCTCTCCGTCCCCGAGATAGCCAGTGGCGTTGGCCAAGTTGGCCGCATCGAGCTCCACGAGCGGCGTCGCCTCGTGCCAACGCCGGAACGTGCACGAGAACGTGATGCTTCTCTCGTCGTGCTTCCGGTGCTGCTCCAGGAGCTCCTTGTCGATCCCCTTGATGATCGTGCAGTCGTACTCCTGCTGCTCCGAGTCGTCGCAGTCGAACAGCTCCATGTGCTCCCCGAACTGCTGTTCCGCGAACTGCTTGATGCGCTCGTCGGTGACCCCGATCTCGTCGGGCACTTCCAGGGTGACGGTGTGGTAGTTGTAGATGACCTCGCGAACTTCAACGAGGACCAGTTTCGTGTTCGACATCTTCTTTCTCCTTGTTCTGCTCGATGAGCTTCTCGATGTTGCTGTTGAGTCTTTTGAGCTGCTCGACGAGCTCGGGCACAGTGCTCTCGTAAAACCGCCGTCCCATGGCGGTCTCGAAGAACTGAATCATGCTGTCTCCTAGCTGTTGTGGGCGCGGTAAGACTCGGCGACGGGCTTGTAGGAAAAGCGGTGGAAGTCGGACGGGCCGAGTCGGTCCAGTGCTTCGCGGTGCTGCTTGGTGCCGTACCCCTTGTGGTCCGCGAAGCCGTAGCCGGGGTCAGGCTCGATGGTCATCGCTCGGTCGCGGTTGACCTTGGCGATGATGCTGGCCGCGCTGACGGCCGGCACGAACGTGTCGGCCTTGGGCAGCGCGATGGCCTGCATCGAGATGTCGGAGTGAGGTGCGGCGAAGTTGAGGTCGCGGGGCAGCCGGTCGCCGTCGAACACGACGAGCACGTGCTCGCGCGGCATGAACTTGCTCAGGCGCCCCGCGATGATGCGCACGGCCAAGTCGATGCACGTCTGGATGCCGAGCACGTCGATCTCCTCGGGCTCGAACGACTTGCACATGCACTCGTACTTGAGGATCTCCTTGCGCAGCTCGCACCTCTGCTCGTGACTGAGCTGCTTGGAGTCCTTCACCCCCGGGATGACGGTGTCGACTCCAAGCAGCACGCCGCCTACGTACACGGGCCCCGCCCACGCCCCGACACCGACCTCGTCGATGCCGATGACGCAGCGGGCCCCGGTGTACTCGAGCTCCTGTCTGTATCGCTCGTAGGTCATGTTCTTCTGTTCGGGATTCGCGCGACGACTCCCTTTCCTCCCCTCGTCTTGTGCTTGTAGTCGCGTTCGTTGGTGGTGCCGCAGGTCTCGCAAGGGCCGTCCCCGTGCCTGCAACAGGTGCAGTTCTTCACGACGGTGAAGGACCAGTCGCAGCAGGGGTAGCCTTCGTCGAAGGCTTTAGGTTTGACGGGCTCAGGTGGCCAAGACCTTTTCATACTTCGACCCTTTCGGCGCCTTCCCCTCTCTTTCGAGAGTACGAAGACTCTTCTTGATGTAGTCCCCAGCGGGCCTCTTCAGACCGGACCGAACCTCTTCGTAGTACAGCTGGGTCCGGGACTTGCGCGGCCTCTTGATGAACGGGAGTAGCAGCATGTGCTGGTAGCTGTTGCAGCCGCCGCACTTCCACTCCGAGATCTTCTTCTTCTCGAGGCCGAAGGCCGTGCGAGAGAGCACACAGACGGGGTTGTCGGGGTCGGGGATGAAGTAGCGGCAGTGGAACGGTCGGTGGGCGTAGATACCACATGAGCAAGGGCCACCGATCTCGCCCTTGAAGAACTTGCAGGCGTAGCCGAACTTGGTCTTCTTCGCCGGGAGCCGCATCCCAGTATCGACCTGGTCCATGTCGGGGTCCCGCCTACGAAACTTGCTGAACCTGACGAGCTGCTGCCGGATGCGCTTGGGCATCCGCTCTAGGTCCCTCTTGAACAGCGGGGCGTTCAGGACCGCCGGGCGGGCCTTCATGTACAGCTCCCCCGGCTTCGGGTCTTTGCACTCCTCGATCTCAGGCTCTACGAAGAAGGCGCAGCACGCGCCACACTTCTGGCAGTCATACTCCTCTACTTTCGGCATTCTTTTTCTCCTGGTTCATGAGAGTCCGCACTTGCTGCCTGAGCCAGCCGAACCCCTTGTCGTTCTTGACGCAGAAGTCTACGAGCTCCTCAGAGATGCCCGCCTCCGAAGAGTGCTTGCCTGCTTCGCCCTTGAACCCGGCGCCGGGTCTGATGATGGCCCAGATCTTCCCGCCGGTGTTCCTGATGGCCCTGGCCTCGGAGTCGTAGCGGACGTCCGAGATGACGGCCCCGCGGATGTCGTCGTACTCCTGCTCGTCCCAGGTACGCCGATCGTCCTCTAGGTAGACCCCGCGCTTCCGGTCGTACTTGAGGTTCTGCGGGCCGAGCAGCCGTTTGCAGTCGCGGAGCGCGATGTCCACCCACGTGTCCTCGTAGCAACCGCGCCCCCAGTCCCCGATCTGCTGAAGCGCGTGGCGGGGGGTGAGGTACTGCGGTTCGAACCGTCGACCATCGTACGTGTCAAAGTATATCCCCGGTACCCCGTCCTGATTGGTCGAGAACTTGGGATTGTACTTGTGCCGAGGGTACAGCGGGTCCGGTACGTTGCGGTTCTCGCTCGGCCCCCACAGAACGTCTTCGGGCCACCCATACACCTGCGCGCAGATGCGCTTGAGGGGGTCGGCCAAAGCCACCTCGACGAAGCCGTACTCCTTGCACAAGAAGTCGGCGACGGTGCTCTTGCCACTGCCGCCGGGCGGGTACCCAGTCAGTCCGATGATCATCGCTTCCCTTCCCTCTCCCAGCACTCGTTGGCGTGCATCAACAGCTCATCCCAGTTTCTGCACCTGTGGATGTCCTGCACCTCCTGTTGCCGGGGCCAAGGCACATCGAGTACGAAAGCCCAGCCGTCTTCGTTCTCTTCCTGCCAAGCCTCGACGTGGTCAGCACGGTCGTCGACGAAGAAGTCACCTCGGATGAGTCGCTTGGCGCTGGCATGGATGACGTTCGACGCCCTGATCTCAAAGTGCTCCCAGAGCCACCTGGTTCGCTCGAACTGCCAAGTCTTCGAGGTGTGGATGGGGGAAGTCACCACGTACAGGGGGCCGTACGCCTTGAGCTTCTCCACCGCCTCCTGCGCGCCCGGCATCATGTTGAGGTTCGTGCAGAAGTCCTCCTCGCTGGCGATGCCGAAGACGGAGTTGTTGGAGATGCCCAACGAATGGGCCATGTCCCAGTCGGTGCAGTCGTTGATGTCGAAGTCGTAGCCGCCCTTGGCGTTCAGCACATCGATGACGCCCTGGGTGAACTGCGCAAGGACATCGTCGCAGTCGAGGAGGATGATCATGCGCCCTCCGGAACGGTCGGCTGCTCGGGGCGTGTGGACTCCCCCACGATCTCGCCCTCGAACATCTGGAGGATCTCCTCGGCGACCTTCATGGAAGTGCTGCGAGTGCGGTCCCGGGGGTCGAGGCCGATCAGCTTGTCGGCGCGGGCGAGCAGGAGCTGCCGCCTGTCGGACTCGTCAGGGTCTGTGACGAGCATCGGTAGAAGAAGAGCGCGAACGGCCGCGTGGGCCAAGAACTGCTCTTTGGTGATGATTCTTGCCATTACTTTCTTCTCCACGGCGGTCTATCGAAGACCTGGTTGTAGATGTAGTTGCCGAAGATGCGGTGAGCCGCGGCTTCGGTGTCCTCGTCATCGAAGGGCTCCAGCGGGTAAACAGCGGTTACCTGCCGGTCCTTGAGGTACTTGAGCGCGTCCTTGACGTTGTCCTTACCGGGCGCGCCCAGCTGCTCCATAGCCTCTGTCACGAACTGCCGAAGCAGCGCCGCGCAGCGTAGAAGGTCGCGCTCGTCGTCGGTCATTACTCGATGTCCTGTGATCGGAAAGTCACGTCGATGCACCCGCTGGCGTCCCCGACCGTGAAAGTGACCAGGCTCGTGGGAGGGCCGGTGCTGGAGATGCGGTACAGGTCAAACTCGGGGCCGATGCCTGCGTCCGTAGCGTGGGGAGTGATCAACTCCCGGATCCAAACGTAGTGCTCCGCATTGAGCTTGCTCATCTGAGCAGAGTAGCCCATGTCTTCCTCCTTCTGTTGTACTGGTTACTAGAACGTGTCGGGCTGGCCAACTTCGTCCGGGCTGTAGAAGCCTGGATCCAGCTGGGATTCGTCGTACTCGAACTCCGGGTCTTCTCCCTCTGTTCTCGCGAACACCCGCTCCTCCCCCCCACGGAGCCGATCGCGCCGGTCGATGGGGTAGTCCATGCGGGCCAGGTCCCGGAGGCCGGACATCAAGTTGCCGGCGTAAGAAGAGTCGTCTGCGCTCATGCCGAAGAAGTCGCCGAACCGGCACTCGAGCAGCGTGTCGAGCGCGCGGTCGGCCCCCTTCTCGGAGTAGTCGCGGATGAGGTCGGTGATACCAGCAGAGCTGCTGATGCTGTAGCCCTCGAGCACGGGAACGAGAGCGTCCAAGGCGTCGAGGATCACCTGTAGTTGCCCCTTCACTGCACTTATCTCCGCGCTTGATGGATTCTTGTCGGCCAGCGTGGCGTTCGCGTAGCGCGTCAGCTCACTCAGTGTTTGAGTGAAGTCTCGCGACATCCAAAGCTCCAACCCAGCCTGGAAGGCTGTGAAGGCGGAGTTGCCGGCGCGGGCGATGGTCACCCAGACGGGCGCGGGGGTGAAAGGAACGGTCGCGGTAACGGGCAGCGGAGTCGTGAGCTGAAGCAGGTCTTCGCTCACCGACACGATAGGCTCCTCGAGCACCAAGTTGCCGAGCTGGTCTCGGTACTGAAACAGGTCGCCGGACTTCACCTCCTTCGAAGGGTCCGACATCTGCACCCACGAAGAAGTGCCGATGCTGATGGTCGTGGAGAACGTAGCCGAGGCGGCTGAACCGGACACGGAGATGGCCGAGCTGGCCGTCGTGTCCTTCGACGTGAGCACGAGCTTACGGGCCCCAGACGTCTCCACCGACTCGATGTCGACTTCCGCGGTGAGCGCTGCGGAACCTCGTAGCGCCCCCTCAAGAGAGTCGATGGTGAACAGCCCGTCCCCCCGCCCCGCGACGCCCTGCATGCCGAGAGACTCTCGGACACCCGTGACTTCGAGATCGGCGCCGGGCGCGGTGTCTGAGCTGAAGACCTCGACGATGTACTGCTTGTTGCCCGCCGACGGGTACACTTCAACCACGCGCGCTTCGGCGCTCACAGAGGAGGGGATGAGCACCGCGTTGATCTCATCGACTACGTCTTGCGCAGACCTGACCCCCGTGGTCAGTGCGATGAAGGCCGTGCTGACCCCTGTTCGCACTTCCATGAAGCTGTTGTCCAGCGTGCCCGAGCCGTTCTGCCCCGCCGTCAGACCGAGAGCGGCGTTTGCAGCACCGTTCGACACGGCGATGAAGTTGAGAGGGCCAAGGGCGGACGACTCAATAGCGAAGCCCCCGCCCACCAACGCGAAGGCAAAAAACTGCCCAGCGAAAGCCGACGCAGTGATGCCGCCGTTGATGACCGCCGCCAACTGACCGTCCGTGTAGGTGCCGGCAGGAATGTCGACCTGCAAGTCCCCGGTGGGTGTAGTAGCGGTCCTCACCGTCAGGTGGAGCTCGGACAGGACAGAGAACGTGTACGGCGCTTGCACTGCCCGCTGCTCGATGTGCGCAGGCGTCCCCCCGCTGATGTTGAAGGGCTCAAACGCGCTTCCGCGCAACACGATCTCGTCCGAAGTCACCGGCAAGGTCACGTTGAACGGGGCCCCGCCGTTGAGCTCGAAGGTCAGGACATTGGCGGCGGCCTGGACATTGAGGCGGTCCGAAAGGGTCTCCACATTCGCCGGCTCGCACGGGTGGTCGGCGTCGGCAAAGCCGCTGGCCGAACCGACCATGGTCACCCGATCCGTGGGCGACGAGAACTGCCCGAGCTGCCTGACGACGCCCTTGGAGCTGATGAGCTCCAGTGCCAGGTCCCGCAGCCCCTCCTGCCTCTCTTCGAGCGTCTTGCTCTCGAGTTCCACGTAGCGGTTGTTCACGAGCCGTCGGGCACGCGTCAGCACGTTCGTGGTCAAGACGCTGGGCAGCTTGAGCGCCTGGTAGTCGTCGAGGGCCGCGTGCATGAACTGGACGCGCGTCGTGATGTCTTGGAGCTGAGCCGACAGCCCCGCGACGCGCCCCGGCAATGTGGACCGCAGATCCTTGGTGGTCTGCACCACGTCCGAGTTGTGGACGATGCTGGGTTTGATCCTCTCCAAGAACTGGTTGACGTTCGTCTCGTACAGCGCGTAGGAGGACACGGTCGACAGATTCTTGGGGGCGGAGTTCTTCGACACCGCCTCCATCTTCGTCAGGGCAGAGGCCGCGTTGGCCAGGGTGCTCAGGTCGTCGAGGGGTTGCGGAGGCTGTCGAAGCAGACTGTCGAACTGGTCGTAGATCTCCTGGACGTCGTCTCGCAGCGTGTTCACGGGACTCACCGTCTTCTTCGACGCCAAGTACGTCACGTAGAAGACGGAGTCCGGCTCCATGACGAACACGCTCGCCGCCGCCTCCTGCAGGTCCGTGAAGGACACGTCCGTCTTGCGTACCCCGCTCGCCGCATCCACGGGGTGCCGTACCTCGGGGCGCAGGAACTTGGCGACCGCATCCTCTATCTCTTGTGTGGTGTAGGGCATCTAGTCCTCGCCGACGACGTAGTCGTAGTAGTCCGAGGAAGTATCGCTCGGCAACTCGTCGTCGTCGATAAGCAGCCCGTGGCACAGGCAGGGCACGGAGCTGCTGTACGAGTCGCTCTCCGACACGTTCTGCCTGGTCTCAGACATGCGGCTCTTCATGCTGTCCTTGTCGAGCAGCTTGATGCCCTCTCGCAGAGCCACGGGGTCCAGGTCCATGGCCTTGCACAGGCCCAAGAAGCTCATGATGACCCCCTCCTCCCCGCGCTCGCGCCAATGAGGGTGCCCTGGCCCCTCCACGAAGAGCCAGATGTACGCGTCGCGAGCAACGGCCCGTTTGGACAAAACCTTGCTCCGACGGTTGAGCACCCAGTCTCGAATGGCGCGACGTATCACGCCCACCCACAACAAGCGGGCGTGATACAGGTAGTGCTCAGGGTCAAAGGGCTCCGGATACTCCTCCGAGAAGGAGTCGGAGACCTCCTGCCTGTACGTCGCGAGCGGCTGCCCGGACGGGAGGCTTAGGAAGCCTTTGCTATCTTCGCCCAGTGACTCCGATGAAAGATCATGTCGAGGCTCTCGAGCACGGATGTGAGCGACTCGGCGTCTTCTCCATCGGAGTCTCCGTACGAGCTTGGGACGTCGTCGAGACATTCGAGCATGTCCACCATCTCTTCGGGGTTGCCGTTGATGGCGACCGTCGTTGCGCACAAAAGGGCCCTGGTCGCCATGTACGTGTACAAGGGGCCCTTCGGCTTCTTGGGCTTGATCGTGACGCCCTTCTTCTTGACCGGGGGAGGATCGGGCTCCTTCTCCCAGACCAAGAAGGACTTGCGCGCACGCTCCACCTCGTCCTGCAACGTGTTCATGTGCAGGAGCAGCGGCTCCTTCTTGCCCGTGAGCAGCCACTTCTCGAGCAGCTTCATGACCGCGTGCGAGACGACGTAGTGCGTGGGTGGGTGGCTCATTGCGATGCGCAGAGCAGCGATGGCCGGCGCCATGGGGATTCGCCGCAGGGCCGGGTTCTCGAACATGTCCTCATGATTCATGGAATCACCGTGATGGGTACCGACTGGAGATTCAGCGGCTGATAGGGGATCGAGATGATGGACTGGTCGATCCGTTGTGGGATGAGACGGGCGGCGCCGGGCACGAGCCCCGTGAGCGTGATCTTGTCCGGCAGGACGTTCATGCCGACGACGGGGTTGGTAACGGACTGCTCCAAGGTCCAAAGGACGTCAGAAGTGGCCGTCCCATCGAGCGGGACACCGCTGGATGCCAGGACCGTCACGTCCAAGTCGAGCGCGGCGCCGACGGCGAGCTCGGCCGGGTTCGGCACCACCAAGACTGTCTTGACGAACGCGAACAGCAGATCCGGTAGATTGCAAGAAAACTGGTCGGGGACGTTGATCCGTCGCGTGCACTCGTCGATGCCTTCGATGGTCACCTCGTACTGGGCACCGCGGATCAATGGGATCTCGATGTAGCCGTCCTCGTCCGAGTGCACGAGGGTGCGCTCCTTGAGCACTGCGTTGCCGTCGACGAGCAGAGGGTCGAACACGGGCAGGAAGTGCAAGTCGATGCCGACATGTGGCTGGTTCGTGGCGTCCCGGAAGTAGCCGCTGGCCACGCACACGCGAGGGTCTGCGGAGACCGGGTCCTTGAGCTTCTCGCCGTACAGATCCCACTCGCTGTCCTCAGTGATGTCGAGCGCCACTGGCGGGCCCCAAGCGTACCCGATCTTGAACATGCGCGCCGTGAACGGGCCGAGCTCCGTAGGCACGATGGTCTCGACGACGCCGGTGGGCCCGCTGTCGTACATGGTCAGAAGAGCGCTGCCCCACTGGTTGAACAGGCGGACGGACACGTTCGGGATGTGCTCGTGGGTGCCTTGCTTTTCGACCGTGTGCAGCTTGACGTTGACGAACGGCATGGGTCACCACTCCTTCGGTGTGAGGGCGATGTTCTCCCCCTCTTTCAAAACGTAGCTCGTCCGAACCTTCACCCAGACCCTCTTTCCCTCCTGCAACTTGCCTACCCTCAGTTGCCTGTTCGTTCTCGATCCGGACAGCCCGGGGAAGCGCGCTAGGTAGTACTTGACGGACGTGCCAGGGGCGAACTTGGTGGTCTTGTGCTTCCAGCCAGACGCGGCCCTGGAATGCAGGTCCTGATGGAAGATGACCACCTCAGCCATCACAAAGTCCTTCGAGCGCCCACCTGGATGTTCGGTACCTGCACCTGGAAGTTGTCCGGCTCGACGCCGACCTCAGGCGCGAGCAGGTTGAACGTCTCTCCCTCCGCGGGGACCCGGATCTTGCGCATCAGGCCGGTGCCCACGATCGACAAGGTGCACTCGAGCCCGCGCAGCAACAGGAACGACACCGTTCCGGTATCATCGGTCCACGCCTGCACCTTGTCGGGCGTGATGATTCGATTCGACGGGTCCCGGTCCACGTAAACGAGAACTTCCTTGTTCGTCCTGGGCCTGCCCTGTGAATCGAGCAGCTCGAGCGATCCGACGATCATCTCCTCGCGCGGCCGCTTGTACGACGCTCTGCCCGAGTAGTCAGGGCTGAGCGGGCCGCGGGCCGAGGTGAGCGTGTTGAAGTAGTAGAAGCGGTAGACGTTGGTGTCGGAGCGGAACGGGTCCACGAACTGGTAGGTCTGCACCCCCGCGGTAAGGGGGCGATGGGCGTCCGTGCCGTAGAAGACCTTCGTCGGCACCGTAGTGTCGTGGTACAGCGCCGGCGCCGCGTCCCCGCCGACGATCTGTAGGGACGACCCGATGCCCGTGCTGACTGTGCTGACGACGATGCTGCCGTCCACGTTCTCGGCCGTCATGATGGAGGGTGCCGCGCCCACCAACGCGGCGAGCACGTCCGCAGGGTCAGGACTCGTGAACGAGACGGTGACCTCTTGGCTTCCGTTGACGAGCAGCTCCAGATTCCTGCCCGCCACGTCGTACTGCACGAGCTCCGGGATCTGGAAGCTGGCCTGCGAGTACGTCACGCCCACCGTCATGGGCTCGTACACACCGCTGTTGCCCCGGCTGACCTCCACGCCGTAGGCGTTGTACCTCCCCTCCCAATCGGAAGTCGGTAGGTAAAGAGAAAAGGAGGCGACGCCGGGGTAAACTCTCATCCTGCACCTTCTGGTTTCTGCACTTGGAAGGGGATGTTCGCCGGGATGGGAACGAACTCGCTGGTCTCGGGGTCGAGCGTCATCTTGGTCAAGTCGACCTCGTACTTCTCCCCGACATGCCTTCGGAAGTCCACCAGCTCCTGCTGCTTCTTGGCGATCTGCTGCTGCGCCGTGAGGGCGTCGCGCTGCAAGACCTGAAGCTGGAGCTGGAGGTTCTGGTACTGGCTGGCCAGCAGCAAAAGCTGGTACTTGTCCGCGTCCTCAATCACCTTCTTGGGAACTTCTTCTGTCATCGGGGGCCTCACGATAGGAAGTCCGTGATCTCATCGACCACGATTGACTCAGCCGCTTCAGAGGCGCGGCTGGCCGTACTACCCCGAGACTTCAACATCTTCTTGTGGGAATCAATGATCTTTTGAATCTTCTCGCGTCTGTTGTCCGCCCACTTCTGAACAGAGGCTTGAAGTTGCGTCAGTCGTTCGAGCCGTGCGCTGGTAGCCATTCCGAGGTGAAGACTACCAGCGCCGGCGGCCGCGCTCAAGAATCAGGCGGCCTTGGGCAGGAACCTGTCCATGAGCTGACCGGAAGCCTGCATCAGGTCGAGCCGCCGCTCGCCCTCCACCTGGTTGGCCTGCCACGACAGAATCTGGGCGGCCTTGTAGAAGCTCTTGGCGGGGGGTACCGGCCCGGTCGGGTCGTCTTGCTTGGTCTCGAACATCTGCTGCGCCATCTCGAGCTCGGGCTTGCGCAGATGCTTGGCGAGGAGCTTCTCCGCGTCCCGCCACTCGAGCTCCGCCTCGGAGGCCGTCTTGATGGCCTGCAGAACCGCGTCGACCCGCTCGGGCTGAAGCATCGACTTGATGACGTCGTTGCTGGCACTGACCAGCAGCTCCGTGTCGAGCTTCATGGTCTTGTCGCTGAACACGACGTCCTCGGGCAGCCTGGCGCCGATGTGCGTCTTCTTGATCCCGTGCATCATCGTCGCCAAGTTCGTGCACCACAGACGGTTGATGATCATGCGCACGACGAACCGGCTACCGCCGAAGTCGCCATTGAGCATCTCCACGCCGATGCAAAGGACCTCGTCCTTCACGGGCTCAAAGACGTGAGGAATGAAGGCGCGCATGGTGTGCCGAATAGACGTGCTGTCGCCCCCGACGAGCACGGCGCCGTTCTTCTGCGCCACGTCGAGGAACAGGTTGAAGAGGGAGGGGCTGTCGAACCGCTTGTACTGGTCGGACAAGAACCCGAGCGCCTGAGAGTTCACCGTCCGCACCAAGTTGCGGTCGTCCCCGACGTCCTTGTGAAGATGCTCATTGAGCAAGTCGACGACGCGGTCCTGCTGGTCCTCGTTGCCGGCGAGCATCCGGTCGATGTACTTCATGTCAGGGGCGCCCGAACGCTCCCGGATCTGACCGAGGGCGTGACGGTGGATGGTGGTGCCGCCCGGCACGTACTTGCCCTGCATGAGCAGGTTGAAGATCGTCTTGCCTTCGACCTCGTGCCGCTTGAGCTCCAACTCGAGGTCCTTGCCCTTGTCCATGAAGTCTGTGGGGACTGACGCTTCGACGCGCTCCATCGCCTCCTTCGTGCGCTGCGCACCACGCTCGAGCATCAGTTCCATCTTCCCTCGGGCGTGCTTGGCGGCTTCCGAAACCGCGTCCTGATAGTTCCGCCCGTCGTGGTGAACCATTCGAATGGCCATAGCTGTCTCCTTCGGCCACGATGTGGCCGCTGTTGAAGGTCTACTTGTGCTGGGGATCAGAGGTAGGACTTGTACTTGTTGAAGATACGAGTCCGCATGTGTGAGATCTCGCTTTCGCTCTTGCCGAGCTTCTTGGCGAGCTGCTTTCCGCTGCGAATCTGGGGGCGGCCGTCGAGGCCGTACCAGTGAGCGAAGACCTCCCTCTCGGGGCCCTCAAGGGTTCGGTAGAAGGGGTCTCGGATCTCCACGTCCCGGGGCTGGGCCCGCGGCGTGGGGTCCGCCTCGAACGAGCTCTGAAGGACGTCTCGTTGATCGGCGGAGGTGAGGATCTTGTTCACGCGCTTGAGGGGCATCTTCGCGTGGGCCGCGATCTCCTCGTGGGTGGGTGGCCGGCCGAGCTGCTCATGCAGCTCGTCGCGCGCGGCCTGCAGAGGGCTGATCTGTTGCATGTCAGCTTCCGGGAGCGCGCGGGTGTTGGCGTGAATGTTACCCCAACGGCTAGAAGAGCGGATGCCGGGAAACACATGCGTGGACAGCGCGGTGCCGTACCGCGGGTTGAACGTCTCGAGACGCTGAATCATCCGCTTGTCCACTTCGGCCGCGAGCGCATCTGGCTGCACCTGCGGCCCGAACTTCTTGGTGCGAAGCTGTTGTTGCTTCATCCCCTCGAAGTGCTGAAGCAGCGGCGCAAGGTCTTCGGGCTTTCGCCCGCCCTGATCCCACTTGTGCCAAAGCTCCAGGTCCTGCTGCCTCCTGTTGAGCTTCTTCTGGTCGGCAGCTACCTGCTGCACTGGGTCGACTTGGGGTGGTGGGGGTGTAGAAGAAGCGCCCATGAGGCCCTGGGCGAACATCTGTGCCGCCTTCTCCTCTTCCCTGGGGTCGCCGTCTTCCATTGCTGCTTTCTCTTTCTTCTTTCTTCGGGGCATGTGGAACCTCCACAGCCCTTATGACCGATCACTGGCCGATCTTGAGCGCCGCCACCTTCTGCCGAAGCGTGTCCGGCTTGAGCTTCATCGCCTCCTTCTGGAGTCGGTCAGCCGTCTCTCGCCACGCGTTGAGCGCGGCCATCTTGTTGATCGGAGCTTGCTCTACCTTGCCCTTCATACCGAGCCTCCTTCCTTGGCGCCGGGCAGCGCCGTACCAGAACCAGGCCCCTTGATCTTACCAACTTGCGCCACGCTTGGCCCGACCTTGGACAGCGCCGCCGGCGGGCGACCCACCTGCATGGAAGTTGCCAGGCGCGCCGCCGGGGTGATCGCGGCCCCGGCCACCTTGCCGCTCATGTTCTCGATGGCCTGCTGGGCGGGCATCTGCGACTGTGCGACCCGGGACGGGTCCGGCATCTTGTCGGTCTTCATGAACGTCGGCCCCCACGGCCCTGTGCCGTGATAGTAGGAGCGCTTGAACGCCTCCTTCATGGCTGACAGCTTGACTGAAGAGGTCTTCTGATTACGGAACTCTTTGGGCTGCATCCAGTGTTTTCTCTTTGACACCTGTTGAGCAGACGCATTGGCGTTGACCAGGTCATCGATGGACCCCTTGTTGGACGCAACAGCCCCCGGATTCAGCTGCTTGCGCAAACCGCGGGTCAAGCTGCCGCCAGCAGGACCTGTACCGCCCTTGCCCCTACTCGCCATCATATCCAACGTCTTAGTGCCCTGCTCTTTGACATAGTCGCCGTAGTTGCTCCCCTCATGCGTACGACCAATGACTGACTTCAACCGGGCCTTCATGCCCCTCAGAACGGCGGGGTCGCCTAGCTCCTTCACCCAACGAGCAGCTCCAGTCTTGCCCATGATGGAGCCGGACGTTCGAGGCAAACCCATGATGCGGGCCAGCGCATCCTCGTGCCACTCGACGCCCATTCGGTTGCCGTCGTTGTCGAAGTCGATGACGCACCCCGACGCGGTCTTCTCCTGACTGCCCTGTGTGATCTCGAGCAGTTCCTGTTTCATGAAGTCGTACATGGCGGTCTTCTCCCTACTCTCGAGTTTCGGCGTCTCCAAGTTGCCGGGGTTCGGAGTCTTCACATACTCCTTGCGGGGCTTGTCGTACTTCTGCTTGGCCCGCTTGCGCCCCTCCAGAGTGCCGTACTTCTTGGGGGTCTTCCCAGTAGCGTGCCCTTGATCCGTCGCCAAGGCGAACGCCATGCTCTTGGGCATGTTCGGGTTCTTGGCCAACAGGTGCTGAGCGCGATCATGAACCCAGGCAGGCATGGCAGATCTCCAACAGTTCAGCGGTCATGGCACTGGCAGCCTTGTCTATGACAGATGATCTGGTCGCCAGCCCGGGGTACTTCTTGGCCACGGCGTTGTACACCTTGGCCTTCTCCTCAGGAGTTCCGTGCTTGCCGACCATCTGAATGGCCGCCTTGGCGTGCGTGACGTCGTGGATTGGGTATCGGCCAGTGCCGCCGGGGCCGCTCTCGGAGGGGATCGCGAAGTTCTTTTCCTTGATCCGCTTGCGCCCCTTCATGGTCAGGACCTTGGCCACCTTCTCCGGTTCGATGGCGTCGGGGTACTTCGCCGCCAAGCGGCGGAACAGGTCCGCACGCCCGCCCGACAGCCGCCGCAGGTTCCCCTTCGGTGTGACGTACGTCTTCTTGTGCCCTTCGAGGAAGTCTTCGATCTTGCTCCGCTCCATCTGCCGGTCGATCTGACCTCGCAGGATAGGAATGGCGCCGAACATGGCCGCTCCGCCAACGGACTGGGCGGCGAGCTGCCGCGCCTTCTGCTTCAGCGGCCCGGACAACGAGGGCTTGCCGGCGATGGCCCCGGTGATAGCCGCCATCACGGGCGCGGCCACGGCACCGAGCCCGGCGTACCGGAGCTTGTGGCCCAGCGACGGGTCCGACTCGTTGATGCGCTTGAGCCGGCGTATGGCGTCGCGGGTCTCTTCCACGGTCGGCGGGCGATCGTCGCTCGCAATCTTCAGCAGCGCTTCTGCGATCTTCATATCTCGACCCCGTCTACCTGTGTGCTGGGGGACACCTGAGTGTACGCGCTGCCTCGGCCGTCGATTCGATCGACGGATCCCATCTCGTCCTTGACGCTGGGCACGTCCCCTTTGCGAGGCTTCCCACGAAGAAGGGCGATGGGGGTCCCCTTCAGCCCCTCATCGGGGAAGGGAGTAGAAGTGCCCTGCGGCCCGCCGGCCTCAAGAGCGTAGCTGCCTGACTCTTTGAACAAGGAGCCTTCCTTGTCCTTCTTGAGCAGCGTCTCCACCCGCATTGGACGTCGACCTTGACGCGTCTGCGCGACGGTCATCCTCGCCCTGCAGGCCGCGGCCTTGGTGATCTCCAGCAGCTCTTCTTTCATGCCCGCGTACATCATGGGCAGGCTACCCGAGAATGGCTCTGGCGTACAACAGGGAGGACAGGTACTCGAGCACCGCGTCCTGCTTCTGTTTTCGCACGTCGCCCCGCATGGAGAACAGAGAAGACTTGTCGTCTCTGCTGACGCCGATCATCTTCTCCACGTCTGTAGGCACAAGGGTGAAGATGTCCCCCGAGAAGTCACCAGACTGGTTGCCGTTCAAGTTCTCGAAGCTCATGCCCCTCGGCATGAACGCCCGACTGTGGAACCCCTCGATCCCCTCATCCACTACTTGCGCCCTGGCGTCCGGGTCGTACTTGTAGGCCAAGTCGGGGGTCCCAAACATCTCGAGCATCGTCGCGATGGGGCGCCAGGTGTAGCTGCGGATGAAGTCGTCGACGCTGATCTCGGGGTTCTGCTTCACGTACGAGTAGACGTGCATGAGGAACTCGACACCATCGAGCACCTGAACCCAGTTGACCTTGTTGCCCTGCCTGTCGAGGCCGTACTTGCGCATGAGAGACAGAACCGCCGGCGCCGTGTCCACGAACTCCTGCTCGTTGCCAGTGGAGGCCTCCGCGTCGAGCGGGTCGACCACCGTGGCCTCTCCGTCCGTCGCCGTGTTGTGCGCCGGCTCCTGCCCGTTGGCATCGAGGATCTGCTGCTGGTCGCAGATGGACCCGGTGGCCAAGAAGAACTGGTAGGCCTTGCCGATGTTGCCGGGGTGCCAGATGTCGCCGTACCAGCCCGGCCGGATGAGCTCCTCCGGAGGCAGGTTGGTGATCTCCCGTCGGTACCGCGGTATCTCCTCCGTAACCCGGTACGCCCTGAACTTGACGATCTGGTCAGGGAAGTCGAACAGCTTCTCCACGTCGGGGCCGAATGCTCGGGCCGGCAACGCCACTCCAACCTGCACCTGCGGAAGCGCGGCCTCGCCCTTGCGTCGAGACAAGTACATGGGCAGCGATGGGAAGAACGAGGTGCCACCGGTCGTCTGCGGGCCGAACTCCCCGGTCACGTCCACGACCTGCGTGATCTGACCGAACGCCGGGCCCAGCGACCCAATCCTCGGCGCCGTCGTCGACGCCACGTCCGTCTTGCGAAGGGCATCGTTCTCGTAGCGCTTGTACGACTTCACGCGGTCGTCGCCCTGGTGCATCCCGAGGAACTCGGTCTTCTCGTCGGCCTGCCTGGCGTAGTTCATTTGCACCAACGTGATGCCACCGCGGTCCTGCTGGAGGGAGTGGGTCACGTTCATGGCGTTGCCAAGGAAGTGCGTACCGAAGTACTTGGCCTGGTCCTGAGGGAAGGTTCCACCGTTCTCCTCGATGATGGCCTTGTGCCTCTGAATCAGGTCCTGGTCCATGTACTTGTCGATGACCAGGCACGGAAACCCGCACGCGATGTACGGGTTGAACCGCATGGTAACTGAGAGCTGGCGGGGCTCGAAACGATACTTGAAGTACAGGAAGTTGGACGTGCGCTGGGCAGCGCCCACCTTCGCGCGCTTGCCGTTCACTGCCCCCGTCTGTGCAGCGAAGATGCTGAACTCCCCCATCTTCTCGTAGACGGGCAGGATGCCGGTGTACAGCTCGTGCTCGAGTATGTCTCGGCGCAGCATGTTGACGAGCAGGTTCTTGTTCTTGCCCTTCAGGCCCTTGGCATACGGAGCAAAGTAGAACTTGTCGAACAGCTCGTCCTCTCCGTAGAACTCCTCGTGGGTCTTGAGCAGTAGGCGCGTCGGCTCCTGCAAGAACATCCGTTGGTAGTCGAGCTGCGTGTAGTGCTCCGGGAAGATGACGTTGCATCGGGGAGGCGGCCCGAACCAGATGTCCGGTCGCATGATCTGCTGGTGCAGCCGTGCTGGGATGGCGTCCTTCTTGGCCGTCTCGCTGATGGTCAAACTCTTGATGGCACGCAGCTTCGAGGCCGCCGCGCTCAGATGCGACCTGAGCTGCGTGTCCGCGCGAGTGCCCGGCTTCCACCTCGAGGCCGCTCCTGCCGCCTGTCCCAGTTTCGTGGTTGCCTGACTGAAGTGCTGGCGCACCTGCCTGGCATTCTTGTCCCGCACCGTGTTGGAGGCCACCCGACACTGATTGGTCAAGCCCCGAATGGTGCTAAGGATCGACGCCCTGGAAGTGCTCGGAACATCGAGACGGTTGATGAGCTCCTCAATGCCTATAGCGAGCTCTCGCCCTTTGAGTGCGAAGACCTGCGTCTGCGCGCTGGCCATGACGGTCGTGCGCTTGTAGCCGCTGACGGTTCCTCCGGAGCCCGGCGTGTACAGCGGGCAGGGCTGCGCGTACGTCTCGTGGAAGATGGCGGGCGCCAGCGCGTTGATCACTTGGCGCATGTTCGTGTGGTCACCAAGGTTGCCGATCGTGCGGCCGAACAACCCGTCCCAGCTCCCCCCGAGCAGCCGGCTTGCGGTCGGGTCCTTGTCGTACGCGCTGATCATCTGGGTGACATGTAGCCGTAGCTCGGCAAGAGAGAAGAAAGCGTTCGAGCCGGGGTAGTTGTTGCCCTGCATGTACGAGCCGCCGATCTTCTCAAGCAGCCGAACGATGCCACCAAGAAGACCGCGCAGGGCCGGGTACTGCACGCTGCCTTTGCGGATGCCGTAATTGAGCTGCCCGGTGACGATCTCACTGGCGGAAGCGAGGAAGTCGGTGAACATGTCGGTACCGCCCCCGGAGAAGACCGCCTTGTACCCCGGACCGAAGATGTCCGTGTTCATCCACTGGTACGCCGTATCCCAGTAGCTCGAAAGGTCAAGCAGGTGCAGAACGAGGGAACGCGTCGTGGCGCGTTTGGACCACTGCACCCCTACTACCTCCCCAACGTACAGCAAGCGGTAGCCCGCCATGGTCCCTTCGTCCTGAATCATCTGGGTAGTGGCGTTCTCGGGACGGTTGGCCTGCTGATTGATGAACTCGGAGTTGATGTGGGGACCAGCAAAGTCGTCGAAGAAGACGTGGACGAGAGAACGGGGCAGGATCTTGAGGCCTTCGGAAAGGGGAGGAACCTGAAGGCTTGCTGCCATAGCGCTGTTCGGCGCAGAGTTCACCTGAACAGCAACGACCGGCACCTCCGCCCCTTCGATGAAGGCCCGAATACTCAGCCTGCTGGCGACGGCTGTCATAGCATTCCTGCGTCTCGGTACGCGTCACAGGTGGCCTGGTCAACGCGCCCATAGGGGTTCGACTGAGAGGCGCCCTGCTTGTAGGCGCCCTTGATGATGTTGGTGGACCAGGGCTTGCCGGTCCTCGGATCGATGGGTCCACCTCCGAGATTGCCAGGAACCGCGCTGACGCCGAACAGTCCGCCGCCGGGCTGCCCAGGCGGCAGGCCGCGGCCGGTGGGTGACTTGCCGCTCCAAGTCGACGACTGACCGCCGTTGATAGGGTCCCACCCTGCGTACGCGCCGGCGTAGTACTGCTGCGACGCCGTGCCGCCGCCCGAGCTCGACGCGTAGCCCGCGGCCGCGTAGCCCTGCGCGCCAAACCTGCCCCCGAAGAACCCCCCAGAGTAGGCCCCCTGAGCGCGCTGGCTGGAACTGGCCGGGGCCTGCGGAGTGGAGTAGGGCATCCATGCGCTGCCAGAGTAGTTCTGGTTCGACGGCAGGTTCTCCGAAGGGATCTGCCCAGAGTACGCGTACGAGCCCGACGACACGCCCTGCCCCGGGGTCCACCCGACGCCGGCGCCCGCACCTGCAACGTAGCCCCCACCCTGGCTGGCGACCGCGCTGCCAGAGCCGTAGCCCTGTGTGCCGCTCTGTCCGGGCCCGTAGTAGCCCGCGCCGGCGTAGTAGCCAATGGCCCCACCAGGGTTCGTGATGAACGGGTTGAAGGGGTCGTAGCCTACGCCCTGCCCGCCGTAGTAGCCGGCGCCCGCGCCCGAGCTCGACTTCGACCAGGTTCCGGAGCCCGACCAGGTTCCACCCGCTCCGACGCCGGCGCCCACCCAGGCGCCCGCTCCGGCGTATGCCCCTGCGCCTGCGCCCGCGTTGACGCCTGCCCCTGCCCAAGCGCCTGCCCCCGCGCCTATCCCAGCCCGGGCACTTGCCCCCACACCGACCTGGGAGCGAATGGCGGAGCCGGCGCCGGCGCCGGCAAGACCAGTGTTGCGTAGGAAGTCTGGGTTGTCCGCGAGTGCCCCGCGCTTGCACGCCTCGATGATGGCCTGGTCCTCGAGTCTGGCTGCCTCCGCCCGCTCGGCGTCGCGGATACTCTCCCAGTCGAGAGGGATGACCCGTCGGTCTCCTGTCCACTCGTCGACGTTATCGGTGATGTCCGTACGACTCTTCAACCTTCTGTCGACTGGTGCTTCTCGGAACTTGTCTTCTGGTGTTAGGGCAGTGCGCCTCTTCGGTTGGAGCCACCCTGGGTTCTTCGAAGTGTCCAAGCCGATGACCTGGTAGTCCTCCGGGTTGTTCTCCGAGTAGCTTTTGGTGGCCATCGGACGAACCGGGTACCTCGAGGACCGGATGAACGAGATGTTCGAGTAGTTGGTGAGCACCATGGTGAAGCTCATGGTCACCTGCATGGGGATCTGCGAGCTCTTCGATGCCTGCGCCCCCATCATGTAGCCCTCGACGATGTTGTCGTCGTAGAACAAGTAGACGCGGGCCCCGAGCTCGGCGCACTTGGTGCCTCGGAGGTACAAATTGTAGTTCTCCCAGAACTCGGCCTCCCAGTTGAAGTCGAAAGAGTTGAGCAGCACCGCGTCTACTGCCAGCATCCGAGGACGCTCACCGAAGAAGAAGATGTAGTCCTCGCCGAACGTCTCGACGATCTGCGACTTTTCCTGCCGTTGCTCCGACACACTCTGCAAGATGAAGTTGGTATAGGCAGGGCCCTCACCGCCCAAGTAGCTGGAAGTGACCAGCGGGACCTCTTGCCCGGTCGATCGAAGAACACGGATGACGGCGTGCGTGTCGTCCTTGACCTCGAGCCCCCGAAGCGGGCGGCGAACAGAGTCGGCTCCAGCCCCCCTACGAGCTCCCGTCTTGTTGCTCGACTGGTCCTTGAACACCTTCTCGAAGGCGTTCGTGGTGAGCTCGATGAAAACGGTCGTGGCTATACCCTTCCTTCTACGTGAGGCCAGAGCTTACCGCTCACAATGTGGCCGACGGTCGTCTTGCTCAAGTCGTACTGCCGAGCCAGATCCGTCTTCCTCATGCCCTGCTTGAAGTGCGCATTCAGAAGCTCACGAACTTGTTGCTCCGTCAGCTTCGCCCTACCGTTCCTAGCTCCGCACGTTTGGCCAGGATGGGTGTGCCTGCCGTGCCTACTGCCGACAGCGTGATTCGACCGATTACGGTTCTCTCTATCCTGCGCGTTGTCTTTCTTGTCCCCTATGTATAGGTGATCAGGACGAACGCATCTGGGATTGTCGCAGTGGTGGAGGACGCACTTTCCTTCGGGAACGGGCCCGTTGTGAAGCGCCCACGACACTCGATGAGCCTTGTGGTTACGTTCTCCGTACTTGAAGGAGCCGTATCCAGAGCTGAGGGCACCAACCCAGGCCCAGCAGCCATCCTCTGACTTCTCTACTTTCTCCCAGAACCGGTTCATACAGCTACCACCGACGTCTTGATGAGGAAGTCCCGCAGCGTCCTCGATGGTACACCACCGGGGTACGGCACGGAATGACGGATCTGGAACGCCAGCGCCTTCATCAGGGTGATGTGCGGATCTTCTATTGCGACCTGGTTGCGCATCACGAAGTTGTAGACGTAGCCGTTCTTGTAGAGCTTGAAGGAGTCCTCGACCCGGCAGGCCCCGCACTGCACTGCGTCAGGGAACGGACTTGTTGGCTGATGAAGTTTCGACAGCATCTAGTCTTTCTCTTCTTGTATGGCGCTCACTATCTTGTTCGCCGACTGGTACTGCGCATCGATCAACTCGCCCAATCTCTTGCCGGTCTTATCTTCCGCTATCACGGCCAGGTGCTGCTCAATGGTCGACAAGATCTTGTAGCTCGGGTCCTTTTCTGCGTCCTTTTGCCGAGAAGCGGCCTCTTTCTCCTCCGCCTTCTTCTGCCCAATCTCCAAGACGCCGGCGCGACCTCGCTTGATCGTGGCGGCCAGCTCGTCCCCTTCCAGCTTCTCCCCGGCTTCGTACCCGAGGAGCTCCCCCCGTTTGCCTCGGATGGCCTTTGCACTGCTTCCGCTGGCCTCGATCAGGCTCTTGCGCAACTGGTCGCGCTCTTCCGTACTGAAGTCGGCTCCGCTTTCTGCGGATAGAACCTCTACGGCTTCCTCAACCCTTCCGGACGCAACAAGATTCTGAACCTCTCTCTGGGTTTTCTTGTTGCCCCCGAAGATCTTAGCCGCGTCCATCCCGGCGGCGCGGCCCCCTCTCGTCGCCCGCATGGCCGCCCGGCGACCCGTCATCTCGCCCCGTACCGCCCGCAAACCAAAGGCACCGCCCTCGGCGCCTCGGAACGACTCCTCCATCTCCTTGAGCTGAGCAGAAGATGCGTTGGCAAGGAACCGGTCCATCCGACCGTACTGCTCCTCGGCGCCGGAGAAGGCTCCAGAAGCAATGGCCATGCCCTCGTCCGTGGTGTCAGCGAACGCTCCTCCTGCCATGGCCCTCTCTGCGCCCACCATGGCCCCAGCAAGCTGCGCGGCTTCCGGAGACAGGCTCTTCAAGAACTCCTTGCTCAGCTTGCCGTCCGCGCCTACCACACCAAGATCGGCAAACTCCTCCATCTTCTTTTCAGCGATCTTGCCGTACTTCTGAGCGCCCTTGGCCATCTCGCGCCGGGACTCCATGGTGTTCGCGTCCCTGGCCGCGTTCACAACGTTCTGCATCTCGTCGGCACTTTCGAAGCCGTAGTCCTCGGCCACCTTCTGCAGTCGCTCCTGCTTCTCCTTCTTACTCAACCGGCTGGTGGGGTCATTGATCTTTCGTATCTCGGCGGCAGCTCCGATGATGCCGAGCATCTTCTTCCGCGCAGAGTCCTTGCCTGCCTCCCCTGCCATCTCACGCCGAACTCTGGCCAATAGGGCCTGGCTCTGCCTCTCACCACCAGTAAGGGCCGTCGCCATCATCCCACGGCCCTCCGTGCCCGTAATGAGACCTGCGAGCTCGCTCTCCATGGCCCCGCGACCCATGCCCCCACGCAGCCTAGAGCGTACGTCAGCAGTGGCCCCCTTCAACCAGTCCAAGCCCTTGCTGAAGACCGGAGACGCCGCCCCCATTGGCGTGCTCTCGAAAGCCTTCCTCCATCCACCTGCCGAAAACGCCTTGTCCTTGCCCTCCCTGAACACGCCAAGCCTGTCACCCAGCTCAAGGAGCATGCCGGCCCCACCCAGCGCCAGGGCATCCACGCCTTCTCCGGCGATCTGCTCGTCACGCTTCATGGCGTCGTCGCCATACATCATGGCCTCACCGTAGGCGCTCATTCGGTCACGCCGGGACATCCCCGCCATACCCATGGCGGCGAACGGTGACTTGCCGCTGAACCCAAGAGAGGTGACGCCTGTAGCCCCAGCCGCCACCGACTGGCTGATGTTCATCCTTCTGGCCAGAAGACCGTTCTTTTTCTCTTCAAGTGCCGCCCTCTTGGCGGGGTCCCTCGTGTTCTCGATCTCCGCGTCCAGACGCTTGCCCTCACTCTTGAGGCGGTCAATCTCCTTGTTGACGTCCCCCATCCCCGGGACGTTTGCGATCTGCGACTCGATCAACGCGAGCTTGTCCTCGCCCTGCGTCTTGGAGAGCTTGTCCAGGAAGCCCACGCTCCAGATCTGATCCCTCGCCGCCGCTGCGGAGGCGGTAACGGACTTGTCGATCACAGCTCTGGCGCCCTGATTCGCGGCAGTTACTCGCCTCTTGAACGACCTGAACTGCTCACTCTCCGACCCGCCCTTACTGGGGTCGTACTTGAACCTGAAGCCCGTTCGCTCCTCGGCGTTCGGCATCCCAAGCGCCGTGTTCTCGTTGAGCCAGCCCTGCACCCGGCCCATCATGGAACCGCCCTGCGCCATGGCCCTGTAGGCGTCGACGTCGGTGGGCCCTCCTCCAAAACCAGCACTGAACTGCGTGGGGGCGTTGATACCGCGACCGAAGCCGCCGGCGGCCGTCTGGAGCTGGTTGATGCGCTGGTTGGCGTAGAAGCTCTGCCCTTTGCTCGAACGGAACGACGCGAAAGCCTCGTTCATCTGCGCGTCGATCTCCTCACTGTACGTACCGAACATCCGATTGAGCTGGTCCTCTACCCACCCGGACATGTCGTTGTACGTCTTGGCGCCGACCTCTTGGATGGAGCTCTGCACTCGGTGCCGGAACTGGTCGAAGGACCGCTTCATGCCCTCGACGCCTGTGCGGTTACGCTCCGAGATCTGCTCGCGCTGGAAGGAGTCCTGCTCGCGCTGTGACTCCATGAACTGGTTGACGTCGCCCATACGCCGGAGCTGCTGGGTCATGACGTCGATCTCTTCCCGACCGAGTCCCAGGCGGCGCTGGGCGAAGATCTTGGCCCGGTCGTCCATGCCGTAGACATCCATACCCCGGCTACCCAGCCACCCCTGGAAGGCGCGCAGGGCCAGCCCGCCTCCGCCCTTCTCGAGCAGAGAACCGCGGAGGCGCCCCTCGTTACGAATGAACGAGGCGCGGCCGAGACGAGCAGCGCGTGGGCGAGCTTGCCCCATGGTCTCGCCGGTGGAGAAGCCGCCGGACATGAAGCTGTCGAAGGCTTCCTCATCGATCTCGCCGGCGTTCTCCGAGGCCATGGAAGCCATCAGCCGGCGCCCGAGCCCTCCACGCAGGAACCGGGCGTCCATCGAGAGCATCTGCTGCGCGTACGCGGTGCGCCCCTCCGAACCTGTCAGGCCGGTGACGTTGTAGATGTCCTCTTCGCTGATGACGCCTGCCCGCTGCGCGGCACCAACCTGTCCGATGGTACGGGCGCCGGCGACAGCACCCTGCCGGCCGAGCCCGCCGATGCTGCGAGAGATCTGCGAACCGATGTTGGCCATCTGCGTGGTCTCCTGTATGGAGACGCCGCTCAAAGCGTTCTGGCGAACCTGCGCGCTCATGCGCAGCTGGTCGGCCTTCTGGAACAGGCCCGAGCCCCTCATGCTCACGACCATCTGCTGAGCGTTCTCGAGGGACGTGCCGAGGTCCTGGGAGACGGTCTTGAGCGTGTCGATCATCTCCCTGAACTTCTGACTGAACTGCCGCACATCCGTCAGGGTTTGCGTGAACCCCATCCGGCCCATGTTGCTGGCGAGGCCCTGGAGCTGCTCATAACCGAGCATCTGGCCGCCTGGCATGACATCGTGGGTCATCTCTCTGATGGCTGCCCCCGTCTGGCCCATCTGACTGCGGGTCATCCCCATGCCGCCGTACTGCTGACGCATCATCATGTTCAGGCCCTGCTGCTGCTGCATGCCCTGCATGAAGTTGCCGGCGGCGAACTGCGCCGCACCCATGCCCACGCTGCCGATGGCCCCCATCCCTGCCCCGATACCCGCCCCAGCAACCGCCCCCACCGGGCCAAGGGCCATGCCGAACATGCCACCGGTGATGGCGCCGGACATGGGGCTATCGAGCCCCGTGAGCCCCGCCGCCGTGCTCAGAATCGGTGACCCGATTGCCTGCGCGTGGTTGACGGCCATGCCCGTAAGCATGTCCGCTTGCGCGCCGGGCATCCGCCCCATGGTCATCTGCTGGGCCATCGCAGTCTGCATCATGGCTTGCTGCTGGAACTGCCCGTTCAGCGCACTGATCTCATGGGACCACATGCGCCGAGAGTAGCACACGCCAAGTAGTCAAAAAAGCTATGAAACGGGGGCATAAGAGCAGCGATTCAATACAAGGAGGTAGAGAACCAATGGATCCGTTGACCATCCTACTCGGCTCGCTTCTCGCGGGGATCTTGGGGGCCACAGTGCTCAACCCCATGGAGACGCGGGTCAAGCGCATCATGGCACTCGAGGACTTCAACGAAGATCTCAAGGCCCGCGGGCTCGAGACCATGGTGGTGAACGAAGCCGCGCTGGCCGATGACGTGAAGGCTCTAGAGCTGTTCAAGGCTCGGATGCTCGCGGGGCTTCAGCCTGGCAAGAGCCTGAAGGACACCGTCTTCCTCGCGCACATGATGGCGAGCCAACTGAAGGGAGGAGAGAAGCTCGAGCAGATTGCGAGGGCGCATGGGCTCGTGTGCCCGGAATGTTCTTCTGTCGTCATGACGAAGGACAAGGCCACGCACGGCTTGAACAAGATGATTGGCACCAAGATCTGAAGAAAAGCAGTCAAAAGAACAGTGACGTCAGCCCTACGCATGCCGCGTGGGCAACCAGAACCTGCAAGCAGGAGATAGAAACAGATGACCACACCGACCGTGAAAGAACTCAGCGAAAAGTTCGACAGCTTCCAGACGCAGCTCCAGCCGGTGCTGAGCTTCTTCGCCCAGCAGAACGCCAACGCCGGCGCGGCCGAGGCGCTCAAGAACAACGCGCCCGCGACCCCGCCTCCCGGCGTGGCGGACGCGATCAACGGCTTCACCGCGTCGACGCCCCCCACCGCCCAGCCCGTGTCCGGACTGGACCCCGACAAGATGAAGGAGTTCATGGCCTTGCAGGGCCAGATCCGCGAGATGCAGCAGCAGCAGTTGGCGGGACAGTACGGACAGCGCGCGAGCGAGCTCGAGATGCAGCGCGAGATCCGCGCGCTCGAAGCAAGCCTCAACCGCGCCCCCGCTGTCGCCGAGCTCGTCTCGACGAAGGACGGCCTGTCGATCAACGTCGACATCGGACGAGTGGCCCTCTACACCGGCATCGCGGTCGCCATCGCCGTGACGGCGTACGGGCTCATCCTCCTCGTGAAGGAAGGCGTGGCTTGGGTGGCAAAACAGTGGGTCTAGGGTTCCCCCTACCCCGCTGAATCGACCACCACAGAAACGTTTTCACCGCAGCGACTTCGCTCGGGGTCATCGGCGCGTTCTGCAGTTCCTCCTGAAACCAGTCGTCGAACGCGTCGATGGCCTCGTTGGCTTCCGCCTCAAGGGCCGCACCGTCCTGCCCCTCAGCCGTCACTTTGATCGTCACCTGTACCTCCCTCCGGGTGGCGCATGGTGCGGCTCACCCTGAGCGGGGGCCCTAGCGGCCGGGGTCCCCGCTCCTTTTTTAGCCCTTCATGGCCTTGGCGGACCACTTGCGCCCGCAGCTCTGGCAGCACATCAGGCTTTGGCCCCCGCGCTGCACAACGCTGATGGCAGCGCCCTTGCACCGGGGGCACCTGAGCTTCCCGAGGGGCTCCTTCTCACTCTCCCGCTTGACGACGACTCCCTGCGAAGTCTCTCTACCCCTCTGCAGTTTGGCCATGATCTCCTCCGAAGACTACCGCACCCTCTGGGTACTCGCCCTCGTCCGCCTGTTCGGCAGGGGTAATGGGCTGCTCAGAAGGTACTTCTTGCTCAGGGGCAGGCGCAACATCTTCTTGCCCTGCTTCCGCCTCGAGCTTCTCTCGGTACTTCTCCATGTAGAAGTTGTAGTCGATGGTGCCGTCCTCGAAACACTCCGGCCCCTCGTTGCAGACGTCTCGAACGATCAGGTCCATCACGAAGATCATAGCGTCGTGCGCCATGAAGCTGTCACGAAGGATGGCCGCGTTGTTGTCAACGACCCCCGCCATGCGAACGAGCTCGTCCTCGACCGTCTTGATGCGGCTACTCTGGCTTGCGACGAGCTGCTCGAGTTGCCTTACCCTTTCCTCCAGGCTTGGCTGAGGCTTTCCGGGCCTTCGGGGCATTGCGTTTTGGGGCGGCTTTCGACTTCCGTTCTTTCGGTTGGTCATCCTCTATCCTCACCAGTTGGTAACAGCTGAGCTGCTGCTCGAGCTCGACGGCAAACGCGTCGAACTCCGCCTTCATCTCCTCCAAGACCTCCTGAGGAACCTCGGACTTGCTCGAAGGAAGGAAGTCCTCCTCGTGCATGGTCTCGGCCCTGTCGAGGAAGATTGCGATGTTCTTGATGACGATGCGCTTGTAGGCCAGCTTCTCGTAGTCGTTCATGGTCCCCTCACGCCGTCAGAAAGGCCTTGAACCGTTTGACTGGGTCGGCCCCGGCCCCAAGGTCCTTGATGATGTTCGCCAAAGGGTAGATGTACAGGCCGCGCGCGGAGCGCATCTTGTTGAGCACGTCGCCCCCGGCCTTGCGAAGCATCTCACGTTCGCAGTGCGCTCGGATGTCGTCCGGACTGTGCTTGAGGTAGATGTCGCAGTCCCCGCCGAGCTTGTGGAACCACATGTTGATGACCTCGGCCCACTTCTGCATCGTGAGATTGAAGTAGATCTCGCCGATCGCCTTCTCGGCCTCGTAACTCTGCCCGCACCCATGGCAGTAGTGCACGGACGAGACGTTGCCGTCCTCAAGGATGAAGCTGTTGCAGTTCGGGCAGACGTACATCTTTTCGTCGCCTCCGCCGTGCAGCTTCTTGCCGCTGAGCCACCAAGACATGAAGCCGGGAGTAGCGGCGCGGGAGGTTCGCTTGCGGAAGAAGCGGATCTCGATCTTGTACTTCGCCCGGGGCGTCTTGTCCTTGGTGAGCTCGCGCATCCCCTTGATGCGCTCCTGCACGGCTTGCAGCTCCTGCGGGGTGAGCTGCACTTCCTCTACCTGCTCCTGGTACTTCTTCTCTACGACGGACATCTCACCCTCCCATGCGGCCCATGGCGGCTTTGGGAATGAACTTGCCCGAGGGCACAGCCCCCTTGCCGCCGAACTCGACGGGGGCGTTACGATTCGCACTGGCACCGTGCAGCGGCATGCTGCCTGCACTTTCAGTGACGCCCACCTCCGGGGCGTTAGCGATGGCCGCCAAGATGATCGGCAGGTACTTCTCGATCGGCTCTTTGCTCTGGAAGATGAAGCGGTAGGCATGCACAAGGTTGCCGCCCTTGAGCAGGAAGGACTTGGAGAAGTCCGCGCTCCACGGTTGGTTGTTCGCGGCCAAGTAGATGTTGTGCACCGCGGACATCATGTTCCGGATGTTGCTCCGACACCTGCCAAGCAAGTAGACGCGGTTCGGGGAGGACTTGACGTCCACCGTCTCGAACCCGCGCTGTGCCAGCGCCCCTACGAGAACGTTCGCCATCTACTCCTCCTTCCTGCCCCGGCAGACGATGAACACCTTCCGGTCACCAAAGTAGACCTCCCGCACCTCGTCGAAGTAGACGGTGCTGAGCAGGCGAAGTGGCTCGCCCCTGCTCGACGAGTTCGCTACTGCAAAGGTCAGGTGCGTCACACCGTTCGTCAGCAGGTCCGAGATGTCGTCCCCTCCCCACGGCAAGATGAACTCGCCGGTGAGCGTCCGACCGAAGACGACCTCGAACCCCTTCTGCATCTCCCCTTCGTTGTGCGCAACGTACAAGCTGCCGACGGCCTGCGTCCTCACATACTGAGGGACGATGTCCAGGTCCGTCTCCTTGACGAGGGCGATGTTGTCTTCCTCGAGCGCGCGCTGCACCCGCGTGACGAACTCCTCGGCCGTCTTCGGAGGAGGAATCTTTTTGGCATCCGGCAGCAGACCCCACTTCTGGTACTGGCGAAGGGTCTCCTCCGGGATGATGCCGGACTTGGCGATGATGGCCGCGATCTTGTGTCTCATTGAAGCACCAGAGGGATCTTGTAGACGTGGGTGGAGTCGACGAGCTGCGCTGTGCGCTCGTAGCCCGCGAACATGACGAGCGCCTCGTTGGGAACTCCCGAGTCTCGGCGCAGCGGCAAGCCAAAGAACTCGTCCTGAGGAAGGGAGGCAACGACCGCGGTCTTTCGTGCAAACCACTTCCACAAGAGGGTGTTGGGCCCAGTGGCGAAGCAGATAGGCACGACCCCATCAACCCGAGCGGCCACGAAGCACTTGCAGATGGTCTCCGCAGCGTTCTCCTCCGGGACGAAGACGATCTCCTTCATCAGGCCCCGGCGCATGGCGTCGTGCGGAGTGAACGTGGACAGGTCGATGCCGAACGGCTCAACCTCCGGACCGTCCTTGGGCACCCAACGCTCCCACTCCACCAGGCCCTTCGCGCTGATGTGAATGTTGTCGATGCCGCGGAGCTCGAGCAGCTGCTTGATGGTCTCCAAGAACCCGGCCGTGCCGGCGCCCGGGGGGACCTCGACCTTATCTGCTTCTTTTCGATACCGCATGTTGGGCTACCCCTTGCTCTCCCTTTCGCAACCCATTGGAGACCTTCTCGAGCTCCAGCAGGAACCGGAAGTGCTCTTCTATGATAGCGGACAGGGTGGTGCGCTTCTTCTTGGCGTACTTGCGCATCTGGTTCGCCAACTTCTCGTCACATCGAATGTGAATGCGCCCTTCTTTCATCACCAGTCCTTTGGCTTCACCCACATCAAGTGGAGAAGGTGCGCCTCGAGGCCCTCGATGTTCGGGAACTTGCCCTGAAGCCAGCTGGCGACCTCGTTGTTGAGCTCTTCCTGCAGACCCGGCTTGCCCGGCCGGATGTCCTCGAACTTGTCTCGAAGGTGGCGCTGGAGCTCCATCATGAGCGCCTTGTTCATCCCAATCCACGTTGGCAGCCACGTGTACGCGATCTGCCACGTGTTGGGACCGGCTTCGACCACGAGGTCCATCACCAGATCTCCGGCTCGGAGCCCGGCGGGAAGACGACGAGCACGTCATCGCCACGAATGAGCCCGGCACCCTCTTCCAGATACTGGCTGATGGCTTGGCCATGTCGGTGCTCGACGTTCCACCGATGGAAGGCAACGACCTCCCCCGGCTCCACCCCTACAGGGATGCGAGAGCCGTTGGATGCGTCCTTGCCAGGACCGCGGGCCAGCACAGTTCCGACATGCAGATCCGGAGCCACGGTGTCAGGCAGGATGACGCTGCCCTTCTGCTTCTTGGGCTCGTGAATGCGCACGTAGATCCAGTCACTGAGGAGGCGGAACTTGACGGCCTTTCCGTCCTTCTCGACGACGGCCACCCTGGGGTCAGTTGCCTCCATCGTCCTCCTCCATGATGTCGACGCCGGTATCCGCCTTGATGTCGTTGGCGGCGAACGCCGGCACGAGCTTCTTGGCCTGCTCCTCGACCCACGGCATGACGGTGCGCAGGTCCTTGGCCCAGGCTTCGTCGGCCTTGTGCATGAGCAGCTGGTCGCCGGTGTGATGCAGCAGCGCCGTGTGCGCCTCTCCCTTGGCGTCGAAGAACTGGATCACGTAGGTGTCCATCTTCTGAATCGACACGACGGTCTTGGGCTTGCCCATCTGCCGCATGGTCTGCTCGTGGTACTGCTCTCGCGCGTCCTGCTGGCCGGGAGGCGTGCGAACCCCGAGGGGCTTGATGCTGGTAGGGTCAGCCATTCTTCAGTTCCTTTCCGTACACCCGAGGGGTGCTCAGTTCTTCGATGACCTTGGCACTGTCGCCGCGAAACGCGGACACATGCGCGGGGTCCCATGGTTGTTCTTCGAACCCGAGGTGGTCGATGCGTTTGTAGAAGAGGGGAAGGTCAGGGCGGCGCTGCACCTCCCAAGCGAAGACCTCGAGCATCTCCTTGAAGGACACGTCGGCGAACAAGGTAGAGGAGGGTTCGTCGTTCTCGTACCTGACGACGCGCCCCGAGCACTTGCCGCCCTCGCTGATCTTGCGCTTGTACTCCAGCACGAGCCTGTCATCCGCCATCGGCCTTCTCCGTGAACTCGAACTTCTTCAGGTCCTTGACGCGGTACACGAGGGCGCCAGTCGCAGAGCCGGCAAGGAAGAGGCGAAGACCCGCAACGTCCAAGTGCTCAATCACGAAGCGCCCGCCCATCATGTAGCCGTGAACAGAGTCAATCGTCTTGCCCTCGAGGGCACCCTTCACATCGCCGAGCTCGCGCTCCTCCGGCAGGCCAAGGCCGGCCACGAGCCCCATGAGGGCCTCCTGCGGCTCGAGCTCGAAGCGTTTGGTGGCCATCGACAGCACTTCTCGGCTGGCCCCTTCCGTGGCCGCGCACGTGCCCCCGCACAGCGCGCACTTGTACCCGTTCGGCCAGTACTCGGTGTTCCGCCCGACCAAGTTGGCAACCGTGTCCGGATCCCCCATGACCCGAAACACGGCGCCGCACCTGGAGCACAAGACGATCATATCGACGCTGTACCTTCCTCGTCATCGCGCTCCATGACGCCGCCACTTCCATCGACGCGGTGCTCAGGGAGGACGATGGGGTTGCCGCGCGCATCTGCCTGAATGGTCCTAGGGCGGGGCGGGGGCCGAGGGGGCCCGTCGAAGGCCTCGTGCAAGCTCTTCGGCGCCGGCGGGGGGCCCGGGGGTTCGGCTGCCCAGTCCTCGAACTCTGAGGGCCTGCCCGGTTCGGGGGGCGCAGCGGGCTGAGAGGCACCAGCAACCGACCGCGCCATGACTGCTTCGATGACGCCGTCGTTGGCCTTGAACCTCGCCTCCTGCCCGAGGAAGTTGACGAGCAAGAACCGCTCGGTGATGCCCGTAGAGATGTCGAGCTCCTCGACGATCTTCATGACCTGCACCTGAAGGGTTACCGGGGTCATGGGGCACCTGCCTTCCTGCGAGAATCGTCGACGTGGTTCTTCGCCTGCTGCGCCACGATGGTCATGTGCTTGGCGATCTGATGTGCGCTGATGAGCAGCTTGCATTGCGCCCAGGAGCCCCGGTACTCCGGCTGGTTGGGGACGTTTATGTTGAACGCCATGCACGTCGAGTCGCACTCCCTCTCGGGGTTGAGGAAGCAGAACAGGGACTCTTCGTCCGCCTTGCGCACCGGCGCGGGCGCGAAGTACGGCCTGTCTTGGTCAGTTGACGACTGCATTGATGCCCTCCGTCTCGATCTTGTCCCTGGTCTCCAGCAGCGTCACCGCTACCGCACGGGCGACGGCGACCAAGTAGGCGGCCATGACCTTCTTGTCTATGTTCTCGGAGTCGACGAACCCGTACTTGACCAGAAGGCGGCCGATCGGAAGCGCGCAGTCCTTGGCGATGGTGTTGCGCACGTCGGTCATGTACTGGCGCGTCAGCTCCTCCTGCGAGTCGCCCCCAAGTCCTCCTTGGATGTCCATGGCCACCCCAACCAAGTCCTGCACGGGGCCCTTCCACCCGCACTTGCGGCACTGAGCGCGCGACCCAACGAGCTGCGGAACGTCGAGAGCCGGGCTGTTGCACTGCGGGCAAACGTAGACTTCTTCCTTGCTCATTCCAGCGTCCTTCCGATCTTCTTCAAGATCTTGCCGGAGCGCTTGAGAAGCTCCGGGTCGGCCCGCCGTTTGCGACTGGCCATGCGGCTGCGCACCCCCATGTCGAGCGGCTTGATCTCGAGCGGCCCGCGTTCGACCTCTTTGCGCAGGAAGTCGATGAGCTTCTCATCGGTGCGCCTCTCGTCCGTCTCAATGTACGGGAACGCCGTTTTGAAGTAGGCCTCGTAGGCCTCTATCGCTTTCTTCTTCTCCTCCGAGTCGAGTATCGCCGTGAACATCGCGGTGAACCGGTAATGCTCGATCTCCTCCAGTCGTTGAAGAAGCAGACGAAGTATGGACTCCCGAACTGACCCAATGCTGGGCGGTCTGCGTATCGTGTGGAGCAGGAGCTTGGCCCTGGTCCACCCTTCGGGAGTCCTCAGCCATTTCCCAGTTCTCCAGCTACGAACTTCCGGCGACACCTGACGTCGAACCAGAAGTAGTGCGTTCCAAGGCTAGCCAGCATGGGCAGCGGGAGTTTGGCGACCTTCTTGAACTTCTTCCAGAACAGTTCCCGGTCGAGGTCCCCGTCATTGTTGATGTGGCTCGGCAGCTTCTCCCCGTTGATGGAGTGCAACCCCGCCGCCAGAGCCATCAGGGAGTACTTGTCGAGGAAGTACTGCTCCGTGTACTCGTAGGTGCGTGCCTCCTCCGAGAGCATGGCCTTGAGCTCGAGCTCGATGTCGCCGCCCACGGTCATGAAGGTCGGCTCGAACTCCCCCGGGATGATGGGAACCCGCTGCTTGGCGTAGCCGTTGATCAGCATGTCGCTGATGCGGATCTCGTCTTTGATCCGGCCCTCGACGATCTCGCGCTGCTTCTCGTTGTTGAGCAGGTTGCGGACCATCATCTGCCGAATGGTTCCGAAGTCGAGCGTGTCGAGGTGATCGAGGTCGCCCTCCTTGAGCTTGCGCTCGTCCTCCTCCGTCGGAGCCTTCTCCCCTTCGATGGGCCGACCTCCCAACCGGGCCGCGGCGCCGCCGGCGGCGTTACTGGCCTGGGATTCGGCCACCTGCCCTTCCATGTCCTTGACGACTTGCTCACCATGCTGAGCCGCGGCGCGGGCTGCCTGCTGTTGCTCCTGCTGCTCGCGCTGCAATCTCTCCAAGCCCTCAACTGTCTCCGGACGCAGCTGCTTGAGCTGGCCCTCCGGACGCCGCACGAGGGATGTGCCGGGCACGTACTCCCCCTTGCGCATGATGCCGTACTTGAGCGCCAGCGATGGCTGGTTCATCGCCAACATGTCGCCCTGCCCCTGAATGAACTTGGGGTCGCGCCTCGCGTCTTCGTGCAAGATGTCGGTCGGGTAGATGTCGACCACAGTCTGCGTGTCGCCGCCCATAGCGGACTGGGCCATGGTGCGGCCCTTGTTGGCGCTCTCGTCGTACTGGTCGAGACGCGGGATGGGCGGCTTCGGCGTGACGCCTACCTGCTCGCCTCCTCGAGCTTTCTGCAGTTGCTCTTGATACGCCCGCGCCTTTGGGTGCAGCAGACGCGGGTCAACGTAGGGTGGGTTGTTCGGCATCTCCACCGTTTCGCCCGTCGGCTCGGGGATCGGGGCGTTTGGGGAGAGCTCAGGTCGTGGGTCTTTTCTTGCCATGGTGTTGTACGCCTGTTGTACGCCAAGACCTACCTGGCTCTTTTGCTCAGGTCAACTTCTTTCTGAATAGAACGCGGGGGTAGACGAAGGGGACCTTGTAGACCGGGGGCAGACCCCCACCGATTACCCGCAGTTCGCGGTGGGACCCGACGACCTGGTCTCCGCGCCGGACAGTGAAGAACGAGAACAGTTGCATGAAGGTGATGCCATTGATGGCCTTCATGTGCGCGGCGTGGGTAAGCCTGACGTTCTTGAAGACGACGTCGGTGCCCGTCTCCTCGAGCTCCTCTACCAACCCGGCAATGCCGGCGATGCCCGGCACCTCAAGCGTCAGGTGGTCGGCAAACACCAGAAGCCCTTCGGCCCCTGGATCGGCTGAGATTGTGGGACCTCGATGATCATCAGGCTGTACGTTCCGCACTTCACACATCGCGTCTCCTCCGGCTTCTCAGGGTTGGGAGGAAGCATGTCGCCCACCTTCCAGCCGATGCCGGAAGTGCGCCACAAGATCTTGGTCCACTCGCAATTAGAGTTCTGGCACTTCGCCTTGTACTGAACGTCGTCCGGCCCCGTGAAAGCTCCGCCCTTCGATTCCTGTACCATTCTTCGCCTCCAACAGATCGACGATGGTCATCAGCACCTTGCGCTTGTCCCCCTGGGGGTCCTGCTCTCCCAGCTTGAGCCGGCCCTCCACGAGCGCAAGTCGAATGGTCTCGTCCAGCAAGGTGAGCAGGTGCTTGAGCTCCTTGCGCGCCCGCTTGCGCAGAATCTCAGCGACCCCCTTGCACATGGGGCACACGAACACCCCCAGGTACAGGTCCCCGTCTTTGGGAAGGGTCATCTCTCCGCAGTTCATGCACCGGATCTTGGGGTCTGGCGTGTCCATACCGTCTTGCCGTTCACTTTCAAAGTAGCGATGATCCTTTTGGGGATCGTCATGGTTGCCCCGCTCAAGTTGGCCAAAACGAGCGTGTCGGACGCGCCCGCCATGTTCTCCATGAAGAGCTTGAGCTGACCGAAGGGCATGTCCGGGAACACGTAGGAAGCTCCGAGCGTCGAGGTTACCTCGACTTTGATGTACTTCTCTGTCATGGCCCAACTTTGAAGAAGTCGTCGAGCGTCGTCCATCCGAGCTCGGCGCCGGGGTCAGGGGAAACGAGAACGGTGACCGGCACCTTGGCCCGCGCCTCGAGCTCGGCCTCGACCTCCTCGCGGGTGATGGGGCCGCCGACCTTGCGCATCACGGCCTCCTGCTCAGGGGGCCACGACTGAGGGAACGTGTAGTGCGGTGGGTTGGGCGCCCCCGCCTCGGTCCACCTGAGCGCCAACAGGCTGACCTCGACGCCATTGCGGCGCTCGATCACAGCCATGCTCGACTCGAAAGCGCGCAGCTCCGGCGTGTTCAGGGTCCTCTTCGCGAGGGTCACCAGATCCTCGTACTCCTGTTGCGACAGCGTGATGTCCGGCATTCTTTTTACCTACCAGCCTCAGGTGACGCCCCGCAAGTCGAGCACGGCTTTGATGATCTGCCGCACGTAGTCGCAGGGCTTGTGCATGGGAACGGCACCGCCTGGGGGGAAGACGGTGCCCTCGTCGAAGGTGCGTGCGTAGTGCCCGAGCTCCCCCTGTCTGGTCCTCCACTTGATGACCACGTCGAAAGATCCATCCGACCTGTTGGGAAAGTCGACAGCGTACGCGCCGGTGGCGGCACGAAGCCTGCTTCTCCACGCACCCATGCGCCTTCTGAGTCCTTGCAACTTCTGTCCGCGCAGGTCCATACTTCCTCCGTGAGAAAACCAGAGAAGATAGTACACAAGATTCTTCTTCGGCGCGCAAGATCCGCCGTCCACAAGATCTACGACGTGTGGAAGATCAAAGGAAGAGTCCCCGCAATCGCCTTTCTTTGGGCTGGCCAAGCGGTCAAGACGGACGACGGCAAGGGCATCATCGATGACCTGGTGATGGTGCCGCTGCCGGACAATCCGGACATCCGACAGACCTTCCTTCGAGACGCTGCACAGAAGGTGCGCCCGTGCGCCGTGCTGGTGTTGTGGCAAGAACCGGGGCGAGTGCTCGCCTCGTTCGAGTCGGACGACGGGGCCGTCAGCTGGACCTGCGACATCCTTCCTTGCGGCAATAGTCGGAGGACACTGGCCCGCATCATCGAATCGAAGGGGGAGACGGGCCTGCTCAGTTCGTTGCGCCCGGCTTGAACGGGTCCTTGGGCTTCGCCTTATCGAACAGCTGCTGCTGCTCTTCGGTGACCTTCTCGAAAGTCTCTTCGACCTTCTCGAGAAACGACTTGTCCACGAACTTCTCCGATGCCCGCAACGCCCTGTCGCGGAGCCTGTCGGCGGTGGTGATGAGAGCAGGGATGCTCTCAACGACAGCCGCAGCGTAAGAGCCATCAAGGCCCTTCTCCTGCGCGCCCTCGCACAACTCAAAGATCTCGCCGTACGTCGTGGTGAGCTTGCCCACGACCTCGGCGGCCAGCTTGAGCTCGTGCATCTCGACGAGGCCCTTCGGCGCGTCGAACATGGGGGCGGTCACGGGCGTGCGAGCCGGGGTAGGGTGCGACCGGCCGTTCGACTTGCTCACCCGTTGCGGCTTCGGACGCGGCTTCGGCTCTTCCTCCTCCACATCGGGGACGAGCTTCTCGAGGGCCTTGATGTCGGCCTCGGTGATCTTCTTCCCAACGTAGTACGCGTCGATGATGTCGCGCCCGAGCTTCTTGGCCTCGGGAGGCCAGTCAATCCGACCGATGCCCTTCTTCGCAGAGCTCGCGCTCTTGTACGCCTTGTCCTTCAGCAGTTGAATCCAGCGCCTCGCGGTCAGCTTTGTGTACGCCATCTTTCTTTCCTTTCAGATAGGCCTTGCACTCGGTACCCGCACGAATCAGCGCCTCTCCGATCTCACTGACGTACCTGTGCGGAATAGCAAGTTTCTTCTGCCCGACCGTGAGCTCCACGTTGATGTAGCTGCGCGTTCTGTCGTCCTTCTTCACGTCCCTTCGGACGATGGCGACGATAGTTGCCCAGAGCTTGTCACCTGGACGGATGAAGTACTGCTTGAGCACCTTCGTTGCAGCTGCTTTTCGCATGAGTTATCGGCCTTTGGGCGTTCTATTCTTCTACTTCAGTGGCCTACCTGTGTCCAGCCTATTCCTCTTCTGTTCTGCCAGCAGAAGAGACTCTTTGCAGGCTGCGAGAGATCCACCCCTTGATCTGCTCTTGCTCCTCTTTCGACATCATGGGGGCCTCGGGCAGCTCGATGCTGTTGTAGACCTGGAACCAGAACATCACGCCTTTGGTGTAGTCGTGTAGCGGGGCCGTGTAGTAGCGGGCCTCCTTGAGCAGCTTGGCGTACAGCTTGGGGTCACCGGCGCGCACGGCCGGCCACGCCTTCTTGAAGGCCTTGTGGTTGCTCAAGATGGCGAGGTGGTCGATCAGCCCTCGCTCGAGCGTCTTGAAGGCGCGGAAGCGGCAGGCCGGGTGCTCCGGGTAGAACCACACCTTGCACTTACCGTCAGGGTAGTACCTGGTGATCTTCACGCGCTTCGGGTCGGCGGCCTGCATTGCCTCGGCGCTCGCCTTCGACAGCCTCTCCCAACAGGCGAAGTAGGTGAAGTTGTGCCCGTCGCCCTCGCGGCTCTTGACGTTGCCCACATTGAAGTTGTGCATCGACTTGCCCTCGCCCGTCTCGAGAGCCCACTGAGCCATGAGCACCTGGATGGTAGGTTTCGAGGGGGTCGTTCCGAAGTAGCGGACCCACGCCGTGTACATGGCGTCCGCCATCTGCTGCCGGGTTACCGGGGTCTTTTCATGAGGAAGTTGTTCTTGAGCCATTCCGGTTCCGCTCCTTCCGGGATATCGCTCAAGGGTACCGCGCTCTCCATGACGTCGTCCATGTGCCTTCCCTCGCTCGACTCTGCGCTGTACCCAAGCATGCCCATGTTTTCGAAGCACGCTGGGATCAACATGGTGTCCGAGTCGAAGTACACCTCGTTGCGGCCCCACGTGATGCAGTACTCGACGTTGAGCACCTTCGCGACAGCGATGATTGCACCGTCCATGCAGAAGACCAAGTGGTCCCCCTTTTGGACGTGGTCGTTGTACGCATCGTCCGCTTTGATGGAGGTAACCCCCGCCCGCCACTTGTAGAAGAAGAACCACGAACGCATGTCTCCGCCGCTCTTGATGGGGTCTTCCCAGTCAGAAAGCATGGGGTGAAGGATGTATCGCATCTTCTATCTCCTTGTGGTAGGTTCTTCCGACAGTCGTACCACAGGAGGAATAGATGAAGAAGAGGCTTCTACTGGGCGCGCTGATGGGGGCTCTGCTGGTCACGGCGTGCGGCCCCAAAGGCCCCGGGCCCCGACCGACGCCGGAGGTCGACGACACAGAGTTCTGCGACCCGGCGTTCGAGAACCTGAAGGCGAAAGGGTGCGAGGAGGCGTTCACGCCCGGCGGCACCCCCTACAACGTGTTCTGCAAGGAGACGCATGAACAGGGCACCATCATGCTCAACCCCCGCTGCGTCGCCGAGCTCACGACGTGCGAGCAGATCGATGACTGCACGTACTCCAACGAAGGGGACCAGTGATGCCCGCCATCGTTCATGACCTCGGGTTCCACCCTGACCAAGTCAAGTTCACGTGCCGGGACAACCCGCCCAGCATGAAAGACCTCGAGTACGCCATGGAGAAGGCCATCAAGGCCGGGCAGTTCTCCTGGGACAACGCGGACGAGCACGTCATCAAGGAGTTCACGCCCGTGTCCAACCAGGGCGCGCTGGGCTCCTGCGTCGCCAACGCATGGGCCGACGCGCTCGAGATCCTTCTCGGCATCGAGGGCAAGAAAGTGGTGCAGCTCAGCCGCCTGTTCATCTATTGGAACGCGCGTGCCGAGCACAAGGAAACCAACTGGGACAAGGGCACGTACATGCGCGCCGCCGCGGACGCGCTGCGCAAGCACGGCGTCTGCCCGGAGGACCCGGCCGACCTCGGCGGGAAGAAGGGCGCCTGGCCGTACCTGATCGGCAAGGTCTTCACGCAGCCGAACACGCGCTGCTACCAGTACGGCTACGACAACAAGATCAAGGAGTACTACCACGTCGCGTCCAGTCGCAGCTCGCGCATCGAGGAGATCGTACACGCGATCCGGAACAACCATCCGATCCCGTTCGCTACGGCCGTCGACGAGGCCCTACAGTACTACTTCCGCAGGCAGCACAACGGAGACGACGCACTTGCTTTGCCGAAGAGCTCCGTTGGCCGGCACGCGATGATCATCGTCGGCTACCGTCGGCGCGCGGACGGCAAGTACGAGTTCCTCATCCGCAACTCTTGGGGCCTTGGCGGGCTCAGCGACGAGCTCGCGGGCCACTTCTGGATGAGCGAGGAATGGATGCTCAGCGACGAGACGCGTGACCTGACCGTCCCTACCCGCATGGACCCTATCTTGCTGGTGGCATGAGGCTGCTCCGACCCGACCTTCGGTTGACGAAAGAGCAGGTTCGCTTGCTGGACATGTACGGCGGCCTGCTCTCGCTCAAGTACGGGGTACCGTACAACCTAGAGTTCAAGTCTCGGGTGCGGTCGCTGATGATCTCGGCCATCGTGGTAGACTTCCTTCTGCAGAACGGCGACAGGATCATCCATGAGCGAGCCCAAGCCCAAAAGGCCCATGCCTTTCAACGACTTTGTCGAGTCAGCTCTGCAGGCCATGGGCCCGAAGATGCCCGCGCTCCCAGAACTTCCCAACCCCGCGACCTTCCTGCCGGACGAGCGAGCGACTGGAACAAGAAAAGGGCTCTTCCAGCAGCTCTTGGCGGGGGAAGCTGGGGTGTTGTACTTCGACTCGAGGGAGAGGCCGGAACTGTACAGCCAAGACACGATGCAGGTCCTCTCTGACCTTGCATCCGGAGCCCGCACCTACGACGCGCTGACTGACGACGAACGGCGCCTCCTCGACATCGCCGCCACCGTGTACGCTACTACTCCCGTGAAGCCCCAAGAACAGGTTCGGGATCAAAAGAGGATCCTCCGCAACGTCGTGAGGAAGCTGGCGCCCATGCCCCCCAGGCCCTCCGCAGAACCCGAACACAACTTGCCCCCGTACTGGTGGCTGCGAGAAGATGATGGACGCAAGCAGAATCGTTGACCACCTCTACCAGGGGTCGAAGCCGGCCAAAGACGACATGGCGTGGGTACGTGGGGTCTTTGACGTGCTCGTTCTGTCGGCCAACGAGTACCAACCCGACGTCGGGGGCATCAAGACGATCCGGGTGCCCCTGAACGACTACTCCGATTCCGACATCACGGACGAGGAGAAGATGCTCGCCCTCGTGGCCGGCAAGGAGGTCGCCAAAGAGTTGGACGAGGGCAGGGATGTCCTCGTGACATGCGTCGCCGGCCTGAATCGCTCTGGGCTCATCTCCGCTCTTGCCCTCATCCACAGCAAGAAGCACAAGATGCCGCCTCAAGACGCGGTGAGAACGATACGGAAAGCGCGCCCCCAGGCGCTTTTCAACAAGAGCTTCACTTCGTACCTGAAGCAGTTCGCTACATCAGCATCGGGCCGCCAACGTAGCCGTATTGGCTAGGTTCCGCCGGCAACGCCGCCCCCACCTGTGCGGGGTACATGCCCGGATGCCCGCCAAGGGCCTGGAGGCCTGTGTTGGCGAGCGAGGACATGGTGGACCCCGCTCCGTAGATGCCGAGAGCTCCAAGAGCTCCGCCTCCAATGACGTACGGCTTCGCCTTTTGCCAGAGACCTGGCGCGGCCTCCGGGGCGGCAACCGGCGCCTGAATGGGGGTCGGGGTGGCGGCGGGAACCGGTGCCCCGCCGACCGTCGTAGCCTTGCCGCCGATGACTGCATCGCCCTCGCCGAAACGAGGGAGAGGTTGAGATGCGGGGGTCCTGAGCGCTGGCAACGCGCCGGCGGCAGAAGGCTGCACAGCACCAGCAGACGTAGCCGACGCGCGCTGGGTCGGGGGCGGGGCCACAGTGCCTGTCGGCGGCGCGAGCCGGGGGCCCGGGACGGGCGGTGACACCTGAGGCTGCTGCGGCACGGTAGCGGGGGCCGTAGGCTGCGGCTGCGTTGCGGGCACGCCCCCCTGTTGCCGGTACGGGGACCCGCCGGCCGTACCCGCCCGACGTACCTTCCCAGAAGGCTGGCCTGGCGACCGCTTAGTGGCCGGCGCCTCAACCGATCCCCGCCTACGGGTAGAAGGCGGCGGCGGGGCCGAAGCCGAAGGCGAGGGCCTGACCTGCCCAGCCGGTGCAGGCGTGTCGAACGTCACGCTCTCAGGTCTGCGCAACTGCGAGCGAGAGGCCGGCTTCTTGACTTGTCCCCCCGATGCACGTGCCGGAGGGGACTCACCGCCCCACGGAACACTCTCAGGCCTTCGCAGTCCCTCTCGGCCACGGCCACTTGACCTCGGCGTGGCCCGTTGCGCCGTTGCAGGATTCCATCGAGCTTCAGGTGCCACAAGCTGGGACAACGTCGGGTCCTGAGACATGGACCTCGGAGCTCGGCCCCTTTGCTGTGGCTGCGGCCATTGGGCGGGGGCTTGGAACATGGTCTGCCCCCCGCTCGGAGGGGCTACCATGGTCGTTGTCGCTCCCCCGGTCATCCTCGGCGCGTCAGCAGGTACATGCGCCCACTGCTGCGGCTTCGGGGTCGAGTAGGGCACGGCCTTGGGAATGGAAGGAGCCGACCTCGGCGCCGACTTGGCCTTGCCGAGGAGCTTCCTGCCGAAGTTCAGGACCTTTTGACCGGCCCCGGCGGCAAGCAGCGCCTCCTTGTCCATCCCGGCGTGGATGAAGGCGACCTTCATCGCCTCCCGCGCGAGGTCACGGCCCATCTGGCCCGCCATCCCTCCCGCACGCACAAACTGAACGTTGCGGACCCTACCTGCTGTCTTCAGCCTTCCCATAGCGCGTCCAGGCTAGCACACAACTGATGGATCTTGTCATAGGCCTTGTCCTGGGCCTTGTTGAGAGCGTCGATGGCTGAAGTGACGGTGCCGGGCTCTTCTTCTTCGAAGTCTTCCGCGGGCAGCTCGGGGGCCTCGTGGATACCCGTGATGGCGTCCAACTCACTCTCGCTGGCAAGGTAGGCGCGGAGTTCCTCGTCTACCTTCTGGTACCTCGAGCAAGATCCGCAGCGCGCAAGTTCGGGCTGCTTGTCTTGGTCGACCCCATCTTGGACAGGTGCCCTTCCAGCTTCCCGAGTATCCGATTGAAGTCTTCCCACTTTGCCGCCTGCTCCCTAGTGTACTCCGCCCATCGCTTTTCTGTCACCTGCTTGGCTCTATTCTCCGCACAGGCGATCTTGAAGTTCGACAGTTCCGTACTCAGTGCAGAAACGCTGATAAGGATCTCCTTCTTTGCCTCATCCATAGCGGCCGCGGACTCCTTCAAAGAGTCCCGCGCGTCCATCACATCGGTCTTCAGGTGCTTGAGCTCCTTCTCGAACTCCTCTCGAACCGTTTGGTCGCCGCTCTTCTGCCCTTCTTTCAGCTCCGCAGCGGTCTTGACGACCTCGTTGACCTTCTCCTCGAGCTGCGAGACCCTATGCGAAAGCCTCCAGACGATGGTCACGTACGCGGTGATGGCCGCGATGCCCCCCGATGCGAGCGTCGTGATTCCTACTTGGATGAGATCGGTCGACATGGTGCCTCGCGAAAAGCATTGACATCACCCCCCTAGCCAAGAACCCATACGGATACGGACGAATCAGCTGTGTGCTCCAACACCATGGAAGTGACGCCATTCACGGGTGTAGGAGACAAGATGAACTTGCCCCCGCCAACGGCAATCTCTTCAGGAGTAGCAGATCCGTTTACGTATACCAAGACCGGGTCTGTCCCTTGGAACACTTTCACGAGAACCAGCTGCGCCCCCGCAACCGGCGTGGTACCGAAGTCGAGCGTTTTGGTGCCTGAACCGGTCAGCTCCAAACGGTAGCGGACGACGCTGTCCGCCTTGCCCGCGTAGTTGAGGATGATCGGGACCGGCTCTCCGGTCTCATCCGGCGGGAGCTTGAGTGAGAGCTCCAGGACGTAGGGAATATCGTCGGCCATGACGCCTCCTTACCCCGCCGTTTGGATGAACTGGCCGGTGCGCGCCGAGCCACCCGTGTACGGGGTGGAGTTGGTGACGAGCGCGACGTCGGTCACCGCAACCGGCAGGATGCGCTCGTACTGCATGCCGACCGACTCCTGAATCATCACGCCCTGAGCGTCGACAGCGAAGGAGTGGTTGGGAACGATGACATGCTCGAAGTACATCGAGCCGAGCGTCCGCAGATTCGAGTCGCGGATGTACATGAGCATGCCGATCGGTTGCGAGAACAGATCGGACGCGAGGTTCATGTAGATGTTCTCGTACCCCGGCGGGATGATCACGTCGTGCGGGTTCGGCGTGTTCTGCACGGCCTGGTTCGGGAACATCGGACGGACGAGCACACCGCCGCCAGGGAGAAGGTCCTGGTAGTAGGCGTACAGAAGTCGAAGCAGGGACGCGCCATGGTAGTAGACGCGCCCCAGGCCGATCTGGCCCACCGTTCGACCCGAGATGAAGTAGCTCCGCTCACTGCCAAGCTCGAACACCCGGCTGAACGCTCGCGTCTGGGTGACGTTGAGGTTCTGCACGATGCCCATCGGCAGTACGAGTTGGTTGGCCGCGGCCCCACCACTCGCCAGAGCGGACTGCACGGAGACCGTCCCACCAATGTCCGAAAGCCGAGGAGGCCCGGCCGCGAGCATGGTGAAGCCACCGTGCGCGTACGCGCCGTCCGCCAGCCCGCTTTGTACGTACTGTTGGTACGGCGCCCAGTCGCTGAAGTTGCCTGCCATGAATGTCTCTCCTTACTTGCCTCCGGTTGAGTGCGCGGCCACCTCAGACGATCAAACGCACACGGATGTAGTTGCAGGGGTACGGGACGTCGACGGTGATGTCGACGAGCACCGTGTCCGGTGTGTCCTCGTCCTGAATCAGGTTGTTGATCTCGGCGTCCACCAGCACGTTGTTGCTGATCAAGAACTCGATGAGTCCTTGGAGCACCGTGCTCAACGTGTCGAGGTACGACTGCGTGATGTTGAACTTGCCGATGAAGTTGCGCAGACCGACGCGGATGGTCTTTGCCGAGAAGTCGAGCACCTTCGTGATGGAGTCGGTGCGTGTCTCGATCGATGAGAGATCCGTCGTCAGGGCCATGCGCGGGAAGATCGGCCCGTTGTCGGGCGGGTCCTGCACGATGATGGTGTTGCCCCCGGCAGCGATGCGGTCGAGCTGTCGCGTGCCGAAGTAATCGTTCGTTCCGTCGATGCGGGTGAAGCCGACGATGGGGAAGTTGGTGAACGACTGTTGCGGGGGCTGGCCGCTGATGAGGCCGACGTACGCCGCCGCAGCGTAGAAGCCCGGCAGAACCTGGTCGACTCCGTCGAACGGAGCGTAGAGGTTGTCGACGACGAGGTTCCACAGGCGACGGCTACCAAACGACTTGCCGATGTCCTGGTAGGCGTTCGCGATCTTGTCCGCGTCAGGGTCTCCGTTGAGGTCGACGAGCTCGGCGCCGCGAACCTTGATGGAGAACGACGCGTTGATGAACGGGGTGCCGACGGGGTACCCGGTCTCCGTGTAGAACCCGTCGTCGTTCTCCCCAGGGGCGAACTCACCGGCCGTCTGCCGCACGAGCACGGCGCCGCCGATGACCTGCTTGACCGAATAGATGCCGGCATCGTCCTCGATGTCGAGGAAGACGCCGGAATCCACAGGGATAGTGCTGGCAGGATCGATGCCCTTCGCGAGCAGCAACGCAGACAGGTTACTGACGCTCGTGTAGAACAGCGTGTTCGGCGCCGCCTGGTTACCAGAGTTGCCCCGAGTACCAGAGGCCACCACCACGTCCACGTCACGGGTCGGGCGCGGAAGGCTGACGACGCACACGCGCTCACCCTTCATCTCCGGGTCAGCCATGTTCAAGGCATGGATGTTGCCGAGCTGTGCGACGACGATGTCGTCGGTGAGCGGCGCGATGCCGTAGACTTCCTTCGACTCGAGGAAGGAAAAAACGCGCTGGAAGGCGTCGGAAGTACCCCACGGCTCGTCGTCGGAGTACTCGTCGACACCCATGCCGTACACGCGGCTGCCCGACGCGTTGAGAAGGGCAAAGTAGAAGCCGAGGGCGAGCGGGTTGGCCGGGTTGATCGGCTCGAGCAGCGCCTCGAGCTGGTTCGTGTTGTCGATCTGCAAGAGGCTCGGCTTCACCCCGAGAGGAGCGACGTCGCGCCGCAGGGCCTCGTACAGCACGTACACGGGCGCGCTGACGGGGTCGGTCGCATACCCGGTCGTCTGACGCACGAGCGAGTGCTTGATCGTCACGTCCCCCGTGTTGTCGTCCACGATGCCGTCCGCATCCGGCCGATCGTACGAAACGTTGGGCGGCGGCAGGTTCTTGGCCACGATGTAGTAGGTCGCGGCGTAGCCGGTGGCCGTGATGGCGTGCTGCTGGTCCACACGCACCTGCGCGGTACTGGTGCCGGTCGGGTCCACCTTGACCACGGTGCCTGCGAAGATGCCATCGAGGTAGAGCTCGTCACCCGGCTTGACGGGGTGCGGCTGCGTATCCAAGGCCGTGCCGCTGCTGTCCTGCTTGTCGCCGCGATACACCTTGTTGTCGAGCGCCGCCGCGGTGAGACCAAGGATCGTGTGCGCCGTGCCGATCGTGGTCGAGTCCCCGATGTGCAGGTACGCATCCGCGCCCGTATCCGTGGTGGTTATCTCGAGCTCGTCGAGGAGAGCGCCGACCGCCGCAAAGGACAACTTGCCCCCGGCAGCGGCGCCGAAGATGTCGTCGAGCAAGGTCGCAACGGCTGCCATGTCCACCGGGTCTTCGATGAACGTGTACTCCTGCATCCCCTGACCGAAGTCGAGAGCGATGGTCAGGCCGGTCAAGGCGTACGGACCGGCACCGGCGGCGGCGCCGGTGGCGACGATGGCCGCACTGGCCGCAGTCAGATCTTCGCCCGTGAGTTCGATGATGGGCGACAGCGTATCGCCGTTGCCGTCATCGATGACCTTGATGTCCGTACAATCGAAGAGGATGCCGGCCGTGTCCCCATACCGAAGCAGCGCCTGGTTCTGGAAGCCCTCCTGAAGACTCAGCCCCGTGCCCATGTACATGAAGGCGCGGATGGTCTCCTTGTCGAACACCAGGTCGTCGAGGTTGCCCCGGGGGTCCGGGAAGGCGAACGTCGGCACCTTGACGAGGGACTGCTCGTACGCCGAAAGTCCCGTGAAGGTCTTGCCCTCCGGTACGCCAAGCGACGTGAGGATGCTGCGATCGGCCACCGAGGTCACGTAGACCTTGATGTTCTGCAGGTTGCCCCCGGCGCGAGTACGCACGCGCAACTTGTACGTCTTGGGGTCCGTCGTGCCGTCCGTCAGCACCGCCTCGGCGTACACCGAGGCGTACACGTTGTTGGCAATGAAGGCGTCGTTGAGGGCGCCCGCGATCTTCTTCGCGCTCAGGTTCGCCGAAGCCGTGAACAGCACCGGGACGGGAGGGCCGTTGTTGATCTCGAAGTACAACGTCTTGCCATCGAAGTCCGCGAAGGGCCAGGACTGCGCCGCCTTCGATTCGAAGAAGGCAGGGACGGCCACGGCGGCATCCGAGTTCAGCTGTTGACCGCCAGCGCCGTCGGACTCCAGAACTTCCACGACCTGTACGCACTTACCGATCGGACACGCCCCCAGCGTGGGAACGATGACAGCCGGAGTGACTTCCTCGAAGACCTGCAGTACTTCGATCCCCGGTTGCTTCAGTTCGTCAGCCATTACTGGCTCCTTTCATTACACTTTCACCGTGAGGGGGCCATCTAGCCCACGCTCCGAAGATTCTGGCACGCTGGACCCGATTATGGGAAGCTGCCGACCCTTGATGCGCGGGGCCCGGAGACCGTTACGGCGTTGGATGTCTGGGTAGGGCTCCACCCCCGGCCCGGTAAGTGAGCTCGGCGCCGGTGTGTAGGCGTCCCCACTGGACGACACGCCCGGCTCGAGCGAGTAGCGCTGCTCCTCGGAGGAGGAGGAGGCAGTGCGAGACAGCCCAAGGATGCGCACTTGAATGGCACGGGCCATCATGACGCCAAGCGGGGTGAGCCTGGCGGTTCTTTGCACCTGGAATGGAAGCGTGACGGACGTGGCGTACCACCCATCCGCCCCGTCTCCGGCTACGATGGCGCCGGCAGGGGACGGTGAGCCGTAGCCGATGTCCTGCCCGATCTGATAGAAGCCGGACTTCTGGAGGACGTCCCGAAGGATCCAGATGTGCTCGCCGGCGTGGAAGGCGAGCCTCTCGGACTCCAGCGGAACCCTCGAGCAGCAGTTCATGACCATGGTGCCAGGCACGACGACGGCTTTCGTCTTCGCCCCAGTTCGCAGGTCCAAACTGGCCATGTCATCGAGTCCGAGCGTCTGCATTCGCATCGGAGCTCGCGTCAGGGCGATGGCCGGACGGGTGCCGATGTCCTCCGTCTTCACGGGGGCTTCGTCTTGGATGACGATGTCCGTCTCCTCGTCGGGGGACCAGTGATAACTGCCCTTCGGCTGGTAGGAGAAGAGCGTCTGCAAGAAGTCGATGAGCGTCTCGCGCACGAACTCGATCGGAGACGCCCTGAACAGGTCGTGCTGCTCACATGGGTCCGTTCTTGTGACTCTGTGGCTCACCTGCTCCTCCAACTAGAGTACAAGTCGAAGATAGAGGGCACCTCATCCGACTCGAAGTTCGCAAAGTTGTGCGGGTTGGAGAAGTTACGCGCCGGCGACAGGTAGACGTCCCGAAGCGCTCTGTCCATCAGCAGCGGGACCGAGAACTCGATGTCCTTGGGCTCGAGCTCGTGCATGCCTATCTCTTGGTGAAGGCCCGCACGGTGCTTCTCCGTTTGACTGACCGTCTCGACGCGCCACCTTCTGTTCTCTGCTTCGATGACCAGGTCATCAGGCTTGAGCTCAGGGAAGTTGGGCATCCTCATGGTCGTGTTCGACTGCTGCGTCTTGTGCACGTTGAGCACCTGACGCGACTTCGTAGAGGGGTCGATCTGCGCCCACGCCTCGATGGGGTGCATGTACCCCCCAAGGAACCCTGTGTCGAAGCAGTCTCTGCACCCGCTCTGCCGCCTCTTGTTGAGCTTGGGGTTCCAACAGGTAGGGCAGCGCTGCCCAAAGGTCCGGACCGGCAAGATCCACAGCCGCCTGCCAGCGAACTCTTGCATGAGCAGGTGGATGTGGCGACGAATCTCCATGGCGATGAGGTCCGGCTCCGGGGTGTTGGAGAAGGGCCCGAAGTCCGCGGTGGCCTCATCGCTCTTTCGCGTCACCTGGATGCGGTAGTAGTACCGCCGCCACCGGTGCGCGACTTGAAGCTGCGTGTCGATGAAGATGTACTGGTCTTCGAAAGGCTCCGTGATGCGGGTCCACGGCCCCTCCGGAGACTCCGAGCGGTGGATGGTGAAGGTGTGGTCGTAGATGTCGGCAATGGTCGTCCGGATCTTCCAAGACAGCTCGTGGAAGTCGAGGTCCAGTGAGCGGACCTTCGCGTCAACGACCGTGATGCCGACCTGCTTCATCGCCCGGCCATGTACCCAGCGCCGAGACCTGCGGCGCCGACGGCTGCTGCGGGGACAGCCACCATGCCTGCAGCCGTAGCCGGGCTCATCTTCGCAATGGTCGAGAACCGCTTGGAGCCTTGGGTCAGAGCGCCTTTGAGCCCCTCCTTACCGTAGCCCTTCGAGGCAGATCGGCCAACCTGGCGCATACCACCCAAGACGGCCTTGGGGAGACCCAAGACCCCCGCCGCCTCCTTCATCCGCATCAGCTGAGCGGCCATCTTCATTCGCATGGCTGCCTCTTTGGGACTCGGCGTCTCCGGCATACCCTCGGGGGCCGCGGCCACTTCCACGGCCTCCGGAGGTGGCTCTGGCATCATGCCAACCGGCGGGGGCGCGGTAGGGAAGCCAACAAGCTCGGACGAGGCGAGCTCGAGGTCGAGCATCCGCTTCTGCAGACAGACCGCGTCTCGCATCTTCCAGAGCTGCCTCGAGGACTCCATCTCCGCGTCGCGCTGCTCGCGCGTCGCCATGTCCTGTTGGTCAAGCTGGATCTCCTGCTGAAGCAGACCGAGCGCCTTCGGCAGAAGAGGCGTGCCCTTGAACTTGTCGAGCCAGTCGTCGGGGCCTCCGCCCCCACGGCCCATGTTGGTGGAGAAGAAGGACGAGTGGGAGGCAACCTTGTCGATCTGCTTCTCTTTCTCCGATCGCGCATACGCAGCCTTCAGGAACACGTCGAGCATGACTACCTCCGACCCAGCCTGGTTTTGACGAACTTGCCGATGGTTTTGAGAGGGGGACCCGCCGCCGCCGCCGCACCGGCCCCGATGGCCGCACCCGTCGCTGTCGCCGCCCTCGGGTTCTTGTCCGCGAACTCGGAGTAGGCGAGCCGCATCTTGTCGCGGGCGAGCTCCGACTCCCCGCTGGTGCCGAGCTCACCCCGCTTCGACTTGCGCTTCTGCTCGTCGACCTTCTCCTGGAGCTTCTTGGTGGCGCCGCCCTTGATGGAGGCGTACGTGAGCCCGCCGGCGAGGAGCGCGCCCGGTACGGCGTAGGGAGCTCGCTTCTTGGCCACCTCGAGCATCTTGCTGGCGGCCGATGCCTGCTTCTGCTCCGGAGTGGCCTGCCCCTGTTGCCCCGGCACCTGCCCGGGGGGCTGACCAGAAGAAGTGGGTCCCCCGGCGGGTGCAGTCGGGGGCGCAGGGGAACCGGCTGCCGGACCCTGCTCAGGGGGAGGGGACCCTTCGCTGGGAACTTCCCCGCCAGGAGACCCGGGAGGCGGGCCGGGAGGGGGGCCCGCAATCTGTGCTTCCGCCCCAGCAGTGGGGTCGGACATGAGGACGGATTGAATCTGGTCCTTCATTGCCAAGACACCTTGGCGCATGTTCGCGGCGAGCTGCTTGTGGAGCAGCACGTCCTGCATGGCCTTGATGGCCTGCGCTTGGGAGTTGGCAGCCGTGGACTGAGCCATGGCGGCCGTTTGCACTGCTTGTTGCTGCACCGCCTGCGCCTGCTGCTGCGTGTCTTGCACTTGCTGTTGAAGCGCCGCGGCCTGCTGCTGAGCCATCATGGCCTGCTGCTGCGCCTCTCCGAGCTGCGACTGCGCTGCCTGGGCTTCTTGCGTGGCCATGTCGGCCACCTGCTTGTAGTAGTCGGAGCTCGCGCGCTCCTCCGCGTCTTGCCCCTCCCGCTCCTTCTCGATGTAGTCGGACAGGGCCGGATCGACCCCAAGAGCGCCGGTACCCTCGAGGTACCTGGTCGGGTCGACCATCGGAGGCTGGTTGATGCGCTCACTCGAGTCGCCTTGCGGATTGTCCCCATGAGCCGCAGAGGCCGCCAGGTTGTCGTCCCCTTGGGCCATGTCGTCGAAGGCGAGCTTGATGTTTCGAATCATCGCCGCCTTGGAGATGGTCTTGTGAGCCTGAGCGCCGGCGAGCTCGTGCCCAGCAGTGCCGCCCACAGCAGCACCGCCAAGACCTCCAAGTGCCGCCAACGCCTTCGCGGCGCGAGGACCGCGCTTGGTGCCGTAGCCAATGGCCGCCCCAATGCCGGTACCAAGTAGGCCGCCTTTCAGCCCTCCTGACAGCGCCCCAACGACCTTCTTCTTCCGAGCATACGCTTTGGTCTCTGGGCTCGAGGACGCCATCAGACTCCCTCGGAGCTCATGAATGTCCTCCTGTTCCTTCTGCAGGCGCTTGAGCTCCCGCCTGGACATGCCTTCGCCGAGCTTCATGAACCCGACCCGCATCCGCATGGAGGCTGCCTTCTGCTCCATGGAAAGCGGCTCCTTCCCGTCCTGCTCGGCCATCTCCTCCGGGTCCGCCTCGTAGGGGAGAAGCTGCCACAGCCGATCGACGTGCATCTGCTCTTCCGCCATAAAGGCCTCGAGGTCGAACTTCATCGGGTTGTCCCCGACGAGGTTGCGAAGAGCCGCGAGCTTGGCCACAGTCTCCTGCTCCAGCCGAAGAGTGATCTTGATGGCCTCGATCGGGTCGGTCGTCGCCGGCGGAGGATCAATCTGCGGAAGGTGGGCCCCTCCACCGAGACTCGACATGCGACGCAGGTACCACTCAAGGTCCTCGAGGTCGTCCTCGGCAAACTCCTGGAAGTTCTCCGCGAGCTCGCCGCGGAAAGGCCCACGGATGGTCTGAGAGTACGTAGCGTACGCGTACATGATGGTCATCTTGGCCTTGACCATCTCCGCAAGACCCTCAAGCACTTGGGCGACGGGGACAGGGAACTGCCCCTCGATGGCCCCGGTCGTGTCTGGCGGGTCTCCGATCGCAGCGTGCTTGACACTGAACCAGGCGTCCGCCTTGAAGCTCAAGGGCAGGTCGCCGACGATCGCTCGTTCGAAGTCGTTCATGATCACTCCACGGTGCAGACGACCCAGGCCCCGTTCGTCTCATGCATCCAGAACACGTACGGAACGGTGGTGGGTGGGTTGTGGACGACGCCGCTGACCGCCCCACTCCTGGACAGGCCGAGCAAGGGGCGAGAATCCTCCGGCCCAGCGGAAAGCGCGACAACTTGCCCTGGCGTGCTCCTCCCAAAGGCCACGCACCCGTCCACGGCGAAGACCACCACGTCCCCCAGGGCAGGCACGGCCGCGATCTGAGCATGGATGTCCTCGACGAGGAGCTTGTTCGGGTTGTTCCGGCCGGGTACCGCAGCGAACGTAACAGCGCCGGCGGGGGCGGTGAACGTAAGGGTCTTGCCGACGAGCCCCTCGATCCCCTGCACAGCCTTGTTGTTTCCGCAGATGATTCCACCGTTCAGGAACGTGTCCATGTGCAACATGCTGCTGAACTTGCGCGTCTTGAATGCCATGTCCTTGCCTCAGTTCTCGTCGAGAATGCTCCGGTCAATAGCTCGCGTACGTGGCATTCGTCGCCCAGTACTCGCTCGCCACTCCGTACGAATCCATGGCGTCCTCGATGTTCATGCCGACCTTGGCCCTGGTCTTCTTCTGCTCTGTTTCGTTCTTGAAGAGCTGCAACCAGTTCATCAGAAGACCCGTCTTGTCGTTGGCGCCGACGTTCAAACCACCGTCACTGTAGTTGATGTGGTTGCGCGTTTGAAGCAGCCCCACCGACTCGATCAAGTTGATGGCGGTCATCCGCGTGAGAAGGTGCCCCTGGTGCTTCGCGAGAAGCTGCTCGAGCGTGTACTCGGTAAAGTGCGGGGTGCCGTTGAAGTCCTCGACGGCGTCCATGACCGCCCAAGCAATCTGACGATCCGACGACTCGACGCCCCGCACCAACCGATTGAGCTCGGGGTAGTCGCGAAGGAACACCCGAACTTGGTGCACGAACATGATGAACGTGCGCGACATCCCGGGGATTCCTTCTAGCGACATCAGCTGCTCCTTCTACGCGCCTTTCGAGACTGCCGCTTGGTGGATCGGGCCCTCGCTGGATCCGGCTTCTCCTGCTCCGCCGGCTGTTCGGGCTCTTCCTCTTCGGCCTCCTCGGATTCCTCCGCTTCAGCCTCGAAGGCCTCAGCGCTGTCCTCGTCTTCCTGACTCGTCGCCGGCATCGTATCACTGCCGTGCGCCGGTGGCAGCTTGAGCTCGTCGAGATCCTCATCGACGATCTTCTCCCGAGAGGCAATGGCGGGCTTCGGCAGATCGAGGTCGCCCGTGATGTCCGCCTCTTCGCCGATGCTCTTCGCATCGAAGTGCTCCATCTGCTCCTTACCAATGAGGTCGACTTTCATCCCCCCATCAGATGCGAACGGGATCGGCGGGGGCTTTGGGGCCGGGTCGACAGAGAACGAGCCGTCCTCCTTGAACCTGACCCGCCTGCCGTCCATCGATCGTACCTCAAGGATGCCGACCAACTCTCGCCTGAGCACGTCGGGCAGGATCTTCTTGAGAGTCTCGAGCCCGACGGGCGTGGGCCTTCCCCTCAGCACACGCACCCCGTTGTCGAGCTTTTGCGCCAACCCCTTGTGCGTCGGGTTGGTCGCCCGCGCCGTACGTGTATGACGACCGCGCGATGTGTTCACCAACAAGAACTGCTCCATAGCTTCCCTCCAATGGAAAGAGCGCCGGCACCATCTGCCGGCACCGACGCTCTCCATGATACCACGCTATGCGCGTGGGCCCGCTGATCAGAAGGAGTCGATCTGCGGGAACTTCAGGCCCTGGTCCACGCGGTTGTTGACCGCACCGAGCGCGTCCTCGTCCACCGGCACGAAGTTGGTCAGGAGACCCTGTGCGTCGTTCGACGTCGCGTCGGCAGAGTACAACTCCATCTTCCGGACGGAGGCGATGTTCGCAGCGCACATGGCGATGTCTTCCCACGCCTGCCAGAAGATGTTGTTGGCCACCTTGTCGATGTAGAACTTGGTGTTGTTGAGGATGTAGAACTTCCCGAAGAAGTCCGGCTTGGTGAACACGTACAGGTTGCCCGGACGGAGGATGTCCGTCTTGATCGTGCGGATGTACGCGCGGCCGAGCAGCAAGTTGTACTTGTACCCGTCGGTCGTCGTCTCGGACTGGAGCTTGTCGCCGAAGTCCTCGACCGTCCACTGCAGGATGTCGTCCCAGTCGACTTCCGTCAGCAAGATGCGGTCGGAGCGAAGGCGGTTGCCGTCGAGCATCTTGAAGAGGTTGACCAGGTCGGGCCGCTGAAGCGGAAGAACCGTCTGGTTCGGGACGCCAGCGGCCTGACGCGCGAGCTCGCCCTTGCGGACGGAGAACTCGACGACGTTGCCGGCAGCGATCTGCACGGAGTCGAGGGTCTTGACGACGCCGCCATTGGCCTCCTGCTGGAGAGCCTGAACCGCCGCTTCGATGTGAAGCGTGAACTCGCGGTCCTCGATCTCCTGGATGTCCTTCACCGAGTTCTCTTCGATGATCTTGGTGATGGGCATCTCGTAGGCGGACAGTTCCTGTTCCGTCTTCTGGAACATCTCCGAAGAGATGGTGAAGAAGGCGACTTCGAAACGCTCACCACGGATGAACCGGGCCTCGGGCTGACCCCGGAAGGTCATCGCCATGGCGCGGCTCTGCGGCTCGATGTCCACGATCTTCACGAGGGTGTCATGGTTGACGGACCGCTGGCAGTCGGCGCGGGTGACGTTTTGCGGGGGGATCACCTTGCGCGAGTACGCGACTTCGCGCAGGCGGTCACGAACGTAGGACCCACCGTACTCGGCGGCCTTCTCTCGGCCCTCGGGGCTCGAGATCTTGTTCATGAACATCTCATTGAGGACACGTGCCGGAACGCTCATCTTGTATCTCCTTTCACTGAAACCCTGGGATCGTCCCGGTCATCAGAAGTTGCGGGTTCCAGACTTGAACCGGAGCCAGCCGTTCGTCGGCAACTTGGTGACGTACCCGAAGACGGGCGCGGCATCGCCGGCCCCGCCGTGGCGCATGAGTCCCGAGTACTTGCGAGTCGCTCCGTTGGTCGTGAGCTCGATGACGGCCACCTTGAGAGGCTGACCGACAGCGGTGATGCCTGCCCCAAGGGCGGCGTCGAAGATGCGGGTCTGCGCTTCGTACTGCTCGTTGGCGAGCCAGAAGACCGGCATCTTGTTCTCGGCGTTCGCGCGAACGTCGTAGCGGCCGCGCTCGGCGAAGAGCGGGCAGGACAGGTACACGGCGTCGCCTGCGGCGGCGGTGCCTGCAGCCTGTGTGATGTCGGCGGACCTGACGAGCTTGCCAGCGGCATTGATCGTCAGCCACTCACCATCGAACAACGCTGCCGCGTGGTACGGGTTGGTGAGGTTCTTGTCCGCAACGGGGATGTCTCGACGCTGAACGGCCATGAGGTCCGACTTCAGCTCGAAATTGACCTTTGCAACACTCATTCTGGATCCTCCAGGTCACGAGCAATCAGTCGATCTGACCGGTCAGCCAAGAAGTCAGCTGGTCAGACGACCCTGTTTCAGTTCCCTCGCCCCGGAGAGCCATGCCGACACCCATGTCGGGGCCGACCATCTCCACGGCGCGTTGATACTCCGCAAACTTGCCCTGTTCGGCCATCTGGTCGAGGTTGTCAGCCAGCCGGTCGACGGGCACGTCACGATCGATGCCCTTCGCGTGCATCTGCTCGGCGAGCTTCGTGGAGCGCTCGTGCTGCTCCATGTTGGCCACCTTCGTACGAAGGGCAGTGTTCTCATCCGATAGAGCCCGGATGGTCTGGGCAGCGGTCTTCAGCATGTACTTGGCTTCGGCTGCGCTGAACTTGGGTTGCATGTCAGGCCTCCTCTGCCAGTCGGTTGAAGAGCGCGCGGGCGGCCGAGGTCGCGTCGATCGAAGAGATCTTCGCACCGGACTCGTCCGTCTTGGCGAAGGCGTTCTGCAAGACCTTGTCGTGAGGCGCCGAGAAAGCAGGCTCGTCGACGTAGTCCGGCATGTCCTTCTTCACGAAGGGGGCCTTGACCGACCGCTTGGTGGCGTCTGCGACGCCCTCAGGAGTGGTCGGAAGCATCCCCTTGTTCTCCCCGGACGGCCCGGGGTCGGACGCCTCGAGCGTCTGGGGCTCGGGAGCGTTGTGCGCAGCCGTGATGTGCGCAGGGTTGATCGCGTCTTCCGCGAGCTTGCGGATGAGACCGATCTGCGAAGACGCGGCCTTCTCTTTGCCCGAAAGAGCCCGGTACGCCCCGTACCCGGCCCCAAGAGTACCGAGTCCGAGAGCGGCCCCAGCAAGCGCCTTGTTGCGTCCGCTCATGTTGCGGATACGCTCGACGATGCCCACGCCCTTCCTCACATCCGACGGCTTGACCTTGGGGGCGGCCGACGGCTTCGGAGCGGAGGGCTTCGGAGCAGCGGAGGGCTTCGGAGCGTTGCGACCCTTCTTGCCCTCAAAGGGGACGTAGGACTTCTCTCCCGCCCGTGCGCGGTCTCGATCGAGCTTTTCCTCGGCGGTGGCCATGATGCGTCCCATGGCCTGCTGCCTCTGCTCATCGACGACGCGCCCAGCGGCGAGTTTCCGAATGCGCTCGATCTGCGAGACCTTCGAGAAGCGAGTGCTGTCCCCGTCAGGAGACCAGGACTTCTCCGCGTCGGCGCCAGGCCGGTGGTCTGCATCGTTGTCCAGGGCGGTAGCGGCATCGACGGCATTGGGAGCCACCTTGCCGGTGCCTGGGTTCATGGGCGGTTGGTTGCCCGACGTCGCCTGCCCAGAGTCCTCACTGATGGGCGGGCCATCCATGGACTCGGTGACGTCGAGTGCGCCAGGTCCGTGACCCGGCGACGTGGGTGCGTCCTGCGCTACCTTACCGAACGTCACTTCGGCGTAGTAGTCGACAGCAGAGGCGAGCTTGTGCGCGTACTCTCGTGAGATCGGCTGGCCCTCCGGAGGCGCGCTCGCCTCCTTCCGGTTCCCTCCGACCTCGAGCTGCGAACGAGCCGCGGCAGCGATCTGACCAGAGTCGATCGCAGACGTTGCCCCTGCCATCGCGTGCTTCAACATCTGCTGAAGCGTCGGACGTGCAGCTGCGTGTGTCATAGGAACCTCACTTTGCGACTTGAAAAACGCCCCGGCCATCTTCGGCTGAAGTGACTTCTGAGAACTCTCTCCTGCATCAGAGGCCATCGGGGCACCGGTGTTCACTCGGGAGTAGTTGGTTCGAGCCCCGACCTGCGCGCTCCCCGGCTTCTTGCTGAGATCAGCCGTCAGCTTGGGAGCAGGTGTGGTCGGTACTTGAACTGCAGGCAGGGGAGACATGGTCGCGGTCGGCGCCACCTGAGCGGTGCCTTCCGGGTTGTTGACCATGCCTACTCCTGTCGCTGCCATTGGGTGTTCCTAAGGGCTCGCCCTTACTCCCACGTGACCGGGTAGCCGGCCGCTTCGATGAGCTCCAACGAACGAATCTCGACGGCGCCGTCGACGTCGTTCGCATACGCGATCTTGGTGTTGTCCTCGTCGACGAGATCGAGGTTGATGGCGGAAACGATGCGCGTCGACGCCTCATCAGCATCCCAGCCGGCGGACGCGCACTTCTCGACGGCAAGCTCGAGAGCGAGCTCGTTGAGCGCCGCCGCCGAATCCTTCTCGCGACCGGCGAGAGCGTAACCCGTGCCGCCGAGGGCCGCAGCGCCGCCTCCAGCGGCAAGGCGAGCCTTGAGAGAACGGGCCTTGTGGGCCGCGATCTCCTTGGCGAGGTTCTTCTCGATCTTCGCGCCGCCCGGAACGTGGCCAGTGCGACCCTTGAGCTCCTTGAGGAGCTTGGCCTTGCTGCGTCCGGTGCTTCCGGTAAGGGCAGAAAGAGCCTCAGCCCCGTAGCCTGCCGCAGTTCCGCCAATGCGCATGGCCTTGCCCTTGGCCTTGTTGAGGAACTCGCTGCCGCGCCCGGCTTCTTTCTCGATCTCACCGAGCTCGTTCCAGAAGCTGTGGGCCATGATCTGACCCATCTCGGTGGCCTCGGCGAACTTGACGTGGGATTCCTTCTTGGACGCGTACTCCTCGGCCGCCTTGCGCTTCTTCTCCTCTTCGTCGTCCTCATCGCCGTCGTCAGAGGCGGTCTTGCCCATGACGTGCTCGTAGAGCTCGGCGATCTGCGCGTCGGTCATCTGGTGCAGGGGCACCCCGGCCTCCTTGGCGAGCTGGACGAAGGTCTCGGCCTCGGCCTGCTTCGTCTGCTCTTCGATCATGTCCGGGGTGGCGTTCGTACCGAAGTACTGTGCGAGGAACTCGTTCATGTCTTCACTCCTTCACTGGATTCGAATCAAAGCACACGTGTTCCTCGAGGGTAGTCCCTCTCCACGCCGACCGTTGTGGCCTGTGCCTGGTTGATACCCACCTCGTCCCAAAAGGCGTTCTTGACGTACGCCACCGAGAGCGGGGTGAAAAGTTGTTCAACGGGTGCGGACGCGCACTTGTGCAGCTCTTCAGGAGCTCCGGTCTGTTGACCGACTTCAACTGCTTCTGGGACGAATTGCATGAGCGACTTCCTGTACCCGTTGTACGCGGCTCCTATCTTATGCAGAAGAGGGGAGAGTTGGGAAGCGGGTCTATTCTTTCCACCGCGGTCCCCGACCATGATGATGGTCACCCTCTTCTCTACTGCAGGACCGAAAGAAGAGCGCGAGTCAAAGAAGGGTTGAAGCAGTTTGGCTATCAGTGGGCTGAATCGCTCTTTCGACAGCCCTACTTCTTCCTCTTCTTCGACTCGTGGAAAAACAATGTTGCGGCGGTCCAGGTCATCGGCTTCTCTTCCGAGTCCGAGCCGGGACAGCATGAGCCGCTGGAACTCCCGAGGGCGCATCACCATGCCCAGCCCGCCGGAGGTAGATAGAACGTCCCGCATCGGCTTCTTCGCCAGCCGGTCCAAAAGGTCGTTCGACAGCGACGGCTCCCTGTGGGTCAAGAGAGGGACCGCCGACGCGGCGAACTGTGAGGGCACGACGTCCTTGGTGATCTCGGCGCGCTTGAGCTTGGCACCCTTGCCCATGAAGGCTTGCTTGAGTAGATCGTCGGCGAGCTGCTGGGGCGTGAGCACGGCAGCCGCGGCCTTCTCCGACCACCCCTCTGTGTACCCCAGGTCCTCGGCTACTTCCGCCGACGGACGAGACCAGAAGAAGTGGTAGCTGCGCTCCGCCGCCTCCGCGATCTTGAGCATGGCCTTGGCGGTCTTGTCCGCGCCGATGAACACGCCCGAGATGTCGAAGAAGCGAGGGTAGTCGTTGTACACGAACACCCTGCGCCCATCCGGGAAGATCCGGTTCATCATGGTCTTGGCGTGCACGCAGTAGTCCTTGCGTGTGATCGCCAGACCTCGGATGCCCTGCCCGCGCTGGGCAATGAGCTTGCGATGGAACTCGAGGACGGCCTGACCGGGGTGCTTGTGGACCCCGGGGTCGAACGTCGCCTGGGCTTCCCGGTACAGCGGCCAGTCTAGGCAGATGGAGCAGTTGTGGACGACTCGTCCTTCGGCGACGTACTGCTCCATCTTCTCAACCGACAGGTTGTAGACCTCCTGCTCGCCGTCCAGCTCTTCAATGGACGTCACCGGCGTCAGCCAGTACCCCTCCCAGAACAACGACTTCGGCGACTCCCAGCCCACTTCTCGGGGCTTGACCTTGGTTGACCTACCTAGAAACTTCTGCGCCTGTGCCGCAGCCAGTACCAAGTACCAGCAAGCATCGCTGTTTTCGTAGCCGGACCCACTCCCCGCATAGCACACGGTTGCGGTGATACGTTCCTGCAGAAGTAGCCGCTGCACGTCCAAGAGCAGCCCGCGGTTTACCGACGCGATACGAACCTGCCCTTTGTCCTCGTCAAACGAGCCGTCCGTGTCGATGTAGGCGCCTACGAGTTCGAGCTTGGCTTCCAGCGGCCAGTCGAACACCTGCTCGTCCAGACGCTTACCGCGGCCTCCACGGCCGCCCACTTCCTGCAACCATGCAGCCGCTTCCTGGTCGTACACAGAAACGATGCGCGCCTTCCGGCTGCATCCCGCATCGTACACGCATGGCTCGTTCTGTAGCCCGGCCTCTGCCAGTGTCAAAAGCAGACGGCGTAGATGCTCTTCTTCCGAGGAGCCCACGGAAAAGCCCACGCCCATGTCGCGGTACTCGCCATCCTTCTTCTTGCCGGTGCGCTGCTTGATGATGTACCCGTCCCCCAAGTAGTAACCGAGCATCCGTGCGCGCGGCAGCGGCACATCGACACGGCTGGGCGACGGTTGGGCGGGCACCACCATGTAGTCGCCCGGACGTACGTCGGCCGCAGCCGCCCAGGTCATCCGGAAGTGCAGCTCCGCACCACATCTCTGGCAAAGCCGCGCGTAGTTCTTGTCGGGGGAGTGTCGACAACGACGCCCGTTTGCCGTGCCCTTGCAGGCACGCACCTCCTCGCGCCGTACTATGAGAAACGGGTGGTTGCTGGTTGGAGTGATCGCGGGCAAGCCGGATGCGACGATCCTCAGCAAGTCGTCGGCTGATCTCTTCATCACAGCAGTGACGGGCAGGTACTGCCCGCCATCAGCCAGTACGCACTCCCCGACGACAACCTGCTCGATGGGCTTGTTGCCCAGCTCCGTGCGCACCAGCGTGCCCGCAGGAAAACAAGTGTCGAACGGGACCTTGCAGCCCATGCTCACGTCGAACATCTGCCCGGCCGCGAGCTTGTCCCAAAGACCGGTGCCACCAAAGCGGTAGCACGGCTCCTTGTCGAGCCGAATGACGAGCTCGACGCGCTTCATGTCCGGGTGCCACGAGGCGAGCTCGACGGCACCGAACGACTTGGTCATGTCCTTGTTGCGATGGTGGGCGAAGACGCCGGCGTTGTAGAACGTCGGGAAGCCGTACGGCCAGCTCTGCGCGAGGACGCGATCGAACTCGGGAACGCCGGTCCACGTGTCCGGCTTGTGGATGAGCGCCTCTTCAGGGAACCAGTCGCCGTTGATGTTGGACCCGAAGTACTCGCCCGCCGCCATGGCGTTGAGCAGCGCGTACTGCGAGTTGTTCTGCGGGGTCAGCTGGTCGATGTAGTCCAGCACGTCGGGCAGCAACGTCGGCGCAGCGATCTTCTCGAACAGCGCGTCCGTCCTCGTGTTGTGCAGAGGAAAGACGTGTTGCCCGTGCTTATCGATGCCGGGGAAGAAGGCTGCCTTGATCATCCAAGACGTCCCAGGGCGTGGCTGTACTCCGGTTTCATCGACACGTTACCTACCCCGCGACCTCTGTAGGCCCTCGGATCCGTCTCGATCTGCATCCGACGTTGCTCCCTGGCGAGCTGCATCTTCCGCGCGTAGTCCTGCGTCGGGTCATCTCTGGGCACATCGGTCAGGTGCTTCATGCCCATCTCCGTGCCCTTACCGATGTTGCCCATGTAGCCCTGTTGCAGCATGGTCTCGGGCATCCGAGCACTTGCCGCCGTGTTCGCCGCATTGAATGCGCCTTCTGGGGCCTCGTTGAGGTTGCGCACGAACGCGCCGGCGACGAGCGGGTCCCTGGAGTACTTCGGGTTGATCCGACGCAGCGTCGAGAACGCGGCGTTGACCATCTTCGGGTCCTGCTTGTGCATCTGCCGCAGGTCCTGATTGAACTCGAGCATCTGGTTGAAGTCGCGCTTCTTGGTGACGGCGTTGTAGGCCATGCCCGCCAGATCCCCGATACCTCCGACAGCGGCACCGGCGATCGGGGCGGCCAAGGCGATGCCCGCGGCCGTGCCGACGGCCTTCGCGGCCGGGCTGCTCATCCAAGCCGGCACCGCCTCCTTGCCCATACCCTGGTCAAAGGCGAACTTGACGAAGTCTTTGATGGGGTCCATCAGAACAAGCCTCCCATGGGCATTCCCTGCGCGGCCATCATGGCGCGGTACTCGGGATTGTTCTCCTGCTGCCGCCTGGCGATCCGCGCCTTGTACTGCTGAGACCCAGGCAAGTACGGGAGCGACGCCTGGAGCGGGTAGCTGGTGGATACCTGATCGGATAGAGCTTTGGCACCGAGAAGACCAGCGGCAACAGGAGCGCCCTTGATTCCCCACTCCGTGGCGGCGCCCAAGGCCGGGCTCTGTGTCGTCCGCTCGACGAACTCCCGGCCCTTCTTGCTGGCCTTGCCGACCGCGCTCATCCCCTTACCCGCCATCTCAACGAGCTTGCCGATGTTCGCGGTCTTGAGGCCTTCCTCGAGCTGCGCCAACTTGATGCCGAGGCCCTGCTGTTGGTAGCGCAGCTCAGCGATCTTCACGAGCGCGTCGCAGTACTCGTGGAATGTCTCGACCAGCGGATGGTGCGGGTTGGCGACCCGCGCCGCGCCGACCTTCTCGATCGAGGCGCCGACGGCGTCGTACGACGGAAAGACCTCGTCCTCGACCAGGCCGGGGGTGATGCGCTCGAAGGCGGCCTTGATGAACGCGGGGTTGTCCGTAATCGACGACCAAGCTTGAACGACCTGACCGAGGCTCGTGCCCTCGAGCGCGGCCTGCTTGGTCTGGTGCTCGAGCTCGCGGGCGATGCTGTCGTACAGCACCTCGGTGGAACTGAGCTCGGAGCTCACATGGGCGTGCATGCCCGCGAGCTTGTCGCGCGCGTCCCAGAACGGCCGGAGGGGCTCCTCGAACTCGTACGGAGACGGGTCGGCGCCGAACATACCAGCGATGGCGCCCTCACTCGTGTCCCAACCGCCGAACCCAAGGCTTGCCTGCTTCTCCTCCGGAGGCTGGTCGTAGTCGCCGGTGCCGGCGTCGAACACCGTCCCCCCGCCCCCGTCGTTCAGGTCCCGAAGCACGTCGGAAGGGTCGGCGAGCACGCCCCCGCCGAAGTCCACGTACTTGTGGCCGCTCGACAGCTTGTGGAACTCCCGGAGGAAGGCGTCGGTGTTGGCGAACTCCACCACACGGCGAACCTGCTCGGGGCTGAGCCCTGCCTTCTTCACCGTCTCGACTACCGCCTCACCAAGAGTCGAGGGGCCGCATCCACTGTCTTTCCTCTCGTACCAACAAGCAGAAGCCTGCTTCCCAAGCACCTCCAGGTCTTCTCCACTGACGGGCCGCGCGTGCCTCTGTTGAAAGATACCTTGACGATGCAGCTCACTCATGGACCACTCCTGTTCGCCAAGTAGTACCACGCTTCTGTCGCGAAGGGAAAGTCATGGACAAGGTCATCACGGCGTACAAAGCGGCTCGACTGCTCGGCTGTCGGTACTCTCTTCTGTCGCGCATGGCGGAAGAAGGGGTACTAAGAAAAGTACCAATCGAAGAGTACAAGAAGCTCTTCCCAGGCAGCCGAGCGAAGTACGTCTTCCACGTCGAGGACATCAAGAAGCTAAAAGAAGAGAGGGAGAAGCAGAGGTACAGAAGGAGCGGCGCGCTTGCCGACGACGTGTCCCTGCTCAAAGCCAAGATCGCGCAGCTGGAAGACGAAGTGCGCAACGTCTCCTTCGTCATCGGCATGGTGCCGTACGAGATCCCAACCGAACGCCAACCCATGTTGGCGTTGATCCACAAGGCGAACTCGGACGTCGACGAGCTGCCCTTGGATGCCACCGAGGTCATTCGGTGGTGCCGGGTGTTCATGAACATCGACCAGGCCTTTTTCAGACGGGCCGAGCCGCTCACGAACGCGCGGCCGTGGGCCTCACTCATGAACCTGAGCCGGCACCTGCAGGCACACCTGCCGGCACACCAGCTCTACCTGCGCCCGTTGATCCTGCGCGCCCGCACGGCGCTCAAGGCGACCGTCCTACTGTACGAGCTCGGTGGAGATGCGCGGGGGCCTGCCGACGCCGGGCTGGACTCCCGCATCATGTCCACCATGCTCCTGCTCAATCCTGATCTACTGTCCCATCATAGTCCCCATCGAACATCGGGTGCCCCCTTCCTTCGCCAGAAACTTCTTTTCTAGGCGTGACGATGTCCGGCCTTGGCCGAATGAGCATCGAACCGAGCGTCATGTACAGAAGTGAGTGGAAAGTGTCGTCCGGCTTGTCGGGGGCGTGCTTGTAGACGATCTGGTGGCGCTGCTCGTCGTACTCGCTGTAGATGTTGAGCATGTCGCCGGCGTACGGAGCGTTGCCCCCGGCGTGGAACTCCTCCCATCGAGGGAACTCGAACTGGTGACGCTTGATGGCGTTGAAGATGTCGCTCATCACCTCGGTGCGCGACACGATGAACCGGCCGAGCTTGCCCTGCCAGCTGACTTTTTGACGAGAGCGCGGGAGGTACTGGTACTTCACGAGTCGGTCGGGGCCGAACGCCCGCATCAAGTCGTCGTTGCGGTCGTAGCCGCCACCGTAGTCGGTGCCGATGACCCGAACGTGAAACTGCTGCACCAGCTTCTTGATGAACGCGAGCTGCTTCGGAGGCTCGAGAAGATCGCCCGTGCAGCGGTGCACATAGAAGACCCGCAGCTTCATGTCGACGTACGTACCGAGCGTGATCACGGTATACGTGTTCTCGCCGGTCCCCCAGTCGATGCCCATGAAGATGGGGTTCACGAGGCCGATCTGGCGGTACTTCTTGACCTCCTTCTCCGCCATCGTGATGGCCGGGTTGCACTCGTTCTTGACCTGACCGAGCGTGAGAGGCCGAAGACCGGAGTCGTAGGAGATGCCGAGCGACTCGTTGAGGAACTTCGCTCGCGGGTTGTTGTGGTACTCGTACAGCAGCTCGTCCCAGTCCTTCCACGGAACCATGAGCTGGTTGATGCGGTAGCTCTCGAACGGGGCGTACTTCGGGTGCCAGGCTACGTGGTGCCCCCATTGGGCGTCCTCGTGCATCGGGTACAGCTGCTCTCCGCACTTCTCACAGATCAGACTTTTGTTGCCGATGTTCTTCTCGCCGAGGATGTTCCAAAAGCGCCCAGCGGCCCCCTTGGCGTTGCTCCCGCAGCGGTCGCACGGCACCATCCACTCGCCCTGAGTCGACTTGTTGGCGCGGTACCACTCGATGGTGTTGTCGAGCGACTTCGGGGTGCCGGAGTACACAAACCGGCGCCACTCTTTCGGGGCGTGGGACAGGCAGTGCTCGATGACCGGGATGTTGTCCGAGATGATGTCCTGGATCTCGTCGATCAGCAGCATCCAGGCCGGGATGCCGCGGACACGATCGGCGTTGAGGAACGCGTAGCGAAGCGTGATCTTCGACCGGTTGATGAACTGCTTCTCGAAGATGTTCTGGCTGAGCTTGTGCGTCGTGTAGGCCCGCAGGATGGGGCTCGTCTCGATCGGCTCCTTGACGCGGTCGTTCGAGAACGTTTTGGTCTGCATCGCCGACGGCGACACGTACAAGGTCTTGAAGGCCGGAACGAGGCACGAGTACGTGAGCGCCAAGTTGCCGAGCAGCGTCGACTTCTCGGTCTGACGGGCGCACACCAGAAGCACGCGCTTGGCCTGCGTGTTGTACGGACTCAGGATGTGCCTGCGGCCCTCGAACGAGAAGTCCTCGTAACCCCCGTCTGACTTCGGCATCTTGAAGGCGGCGTGCACGAAGTCGGTCGGGAAGAGTTGGACCCTGCCTTTTTCCTGTATCCTCTTGGCTATGGCCCCTGGGTCCTCATACTCGATCGAAGGTCCGTACTCGGCAGACCAGTCGCCGTCGAGCGATGACAGTTCCGGGTCGCCGGCGAAGTCATCCAACAGCTCCTCGTTCAAGAAGTCAGGAGACAGAGAGCCCGGCATGAAGAAGCTGGCGGGCGGGTTGTGGGGGTCGATCAATCGTTCGGGAGTTTCCATGAGCGGCCAGTACACCCTACGGCCAACCGAGAGCGGATGGTACTTGTCTTTTCAGTTGACTGAGCCGGTAGTGACGAAGTCGAAGGCGCTTCTGTTGGCGTACATCCGTGCGTGGTTCAGAGAGAACAAGATGTCCGTCAAGCGGGCCAAGGTCGACAAGCACCACATCGAGATTCACCTGACAAGAAAGGCCCGTTCGAAGCGATAAGGGTAGCGGAGCAAACAGTACGCCTAACAGACAGGAGACAGCAGATGACAGACGTGAACATGGAGCTCGCGCACGCGTACTCACAAAAGCGCCTGAAGCTACTGGAGGCGAACGACAGCCGCAGCCCGCGAGAGCGGGTTCTCAGCGCGCTGGATAATATCGGCTGGTCCATCAAGCTTTCAGAGGCGCAGCACGCGGCGGACGCAGTCATCTTCGAGTTCGGCTTGACTCACACCATACCGGAGGGGGCAGCCATGGCGAAGAACTTGCGCCTCACACAGCTGCGGTGCTCGGAGCTCACTCTGCACCGACGCAGCCTTCGTGAGAGGCTCGCCGCCGCTCTTTACGACCTCCACGACGCCCACGTGGCCCTCGGAGACGAAGAGATGGCCAAGAAGTACTCCGACGCGCTCGAGGACTTCAGACAGGAGTGCGAAGATGTCCGATGACGACAAGACCATCCTTCACGGGATCGACAAGCTGACCAGCTGGCTGCGCGAAGGCGCGGAGAGCCGGGGCCTGAAGCGCACCGACGTGAACCAGATGGACGTGCCCCCGTTCCTGCGCGGGCGAGGCGTCACCAAAGGAATGCTCTACGACGAAAAGCATCGCGGAAAGGTCAGGCGCGCATCTGCGGGCGCGCTCGGCTTCCAGCTCTCGGACTGGGAAGAGCACGTCGGGTGTCACTGCGCCGGCGAGATCATCCCAGGGGCGCTGTGCCCTTTCAACGATGACATGGCCGACGACGGCCAGGTCATCGTCCAGAAGTGCGACCAGTGCGGGCGCTTCGAAGACGACGAGCAAGCGGCCGAGGCGCTGGCCAACTACCTGGACATCGGCTGGGACGTTGAGGGAAGGACTGCCTTCCTGTATGCCGAGGACAGGGAGATCCGCGTCATCAAGCACCTGATTCAGGGCATAAGGCAGGTGACGGCCCCCGAAGCCGCCATCGAAAGGGCGCTTCCGCACGCGCGTCGCGAGTACACCGCCCTGAAGGAAGTAGAAAAGCAACTGGAGAGCAACCTGGCCCTCGTCAGGCAGCTCATGGAGGACCCGAATGATTGTTGAACAGCTCGAGGCCCTCGAGGCCACGAACAGCAGGAAAGAGAAAGAAGCCATCCTCGAGGGGTCGACCGCACTGCTCCGCGTCCTTCTGATCGCAGCGCTGGACCCCTACAAGCCCTACTACATCCAAGACGTGCGCCTTCCTTCTACCCCCCGTACGACGTTCGCATTCAACGACGATGAGATGTCCTGGTTCGTGTTCCTCAACTTCTTGGAGAGGCTCAACACGAGAGAGATCACCGGCAACGCCGCCAAGCACTACCTCAACGAGATCCTCGGGGACATGCCGTCGGAGATGCGCAAGTGGGCCGCGCGCATCGTACAGAAGAAGCTCAGGTGCGGCGTCGAGGCCAAGACCGTCAACAAGGTCTTCCCCGACATGGTGCCGGTGTTCGAGGTGATGCTCGCCAACGAGCTCGACTGCGCACGCGACCTCGAGGGCAACATCACCATTCGGGAGAAGATCAACTTCCCGGTGTGGTGCGACCGCAAGCTCGACGGCATCCGCCTCGTGGCCATTCGCGAAGGGGACAGCGTGAAGATGGTCACACGCGGCGGGCAGACGGTCGACACACTGCCCACGATCGAAGAGGGCGTTCGGTCTCTGCCGAAGGGCGACTACGTGCTTGACGGGGAAGTGATGAAGAACAACTGGAACGAGACGCAGTCGCTTGTGTTCTCCAAGGTCAACACCGTCAGCGACGCACAAGCCGTCTACCACATCTTCGACAAGATCCCGCTTGAGGTGTGGAAGAGCCAAGGCAAGTCCCTGTCGTACGCGGAAAGGAGAAACGAGATCGAGCAGCCTCCCTGGTGCGTCTTCAACGTCGTGCCCGTGCCGGGAGGGTATGTGCACGACAACGAGCAGCTGCTCGAGCAGTTCGCACACTTCGTCAATATGGGCTTCGAAGGTGCGATGATCAAAGATCCGAATGCCCCCTACGAGTTCAAGCGCTCGAACGCCATCCTCAAGGTCAAACCCAAGAGTACCTGGGAAGGGCAGGTCGTCGGGCACGAGTTCGGCAAAGGCCGGTTGAGCGGGGTGTTCGCTGCCTTCAAGGTGCGCATCGGTGACGTCGTCACGTCCGTGGGCGGCGGGTTCACCGATCAGCAGCGAAAGGACATCACCGCGGACCTCGAGGACAACCCGAAGTGCTACTGGGGCGCCATCGCAGAAGTGGAGGCCCAGGAGATGACGGACGATGGTAAGTTGCGGTTCCCCGTCTTCAAGCGCTTCCGCAACCCCGCAGACAAGTAGAAAGGAGACGCGCATGTCCAAGGAACCAGTGGCGGACATCGTCGCCGTCATCAACACAGACGACAGGGACGGTACCCGGTTCATCCCCATCGGGGTGCTCTGGAAGAGCAACAAGGGCAACCTGAGCGGAGCCATCGACGCAGAGCCCGTCGAGTGGAAGCACGGCGCCTCCCGCAGCGTCGTCATCCGACCCCGGCCAGGGGTAACCATCAACATCACCAACGTTCGAGGAGATGATGAAGAAGAAAGACACAAGCAAGTGGCTCAAGAGCAGACTGAAGAAGAAAGACGGGGCGGCCCGCGCAAAGCTGTTCGGGCACCTCATCGCGCCGTACATCATCGCCGAGGCTAGAAACGACCCACCGGCGGTGCCCGAGGGGTACCCGGCGGCCAAAGAGCTCGGCGACATGGACTACCACCAGTTGGTTCGGGTGCGGGACGAGATGCTCATCCCGTTCATGGAAGCGCACCCGAGCCTGCGCATCTACCACGCCGAGTCGATGGACCGTGTGTTCGAGTACTTGGAGAAAGAAGGAAGCAAATGAAGTTGACGATCCGCGACTGCGGGTATGATTGGTACGTCGTCGAACGAGCGGAACACGAAGGGAAAAGCTGGTTCGAAGCTGACTCTCTGTGCCCTGGAACGGCCAGCTTTCAGCATTCTGGCCGGATCAGTGACGCCGAAGTTGAAGGAACGGCTTCCGAGATGTTGGCCATCGCAGAAGCTATCGAGGAGCGCGGCAGCGTGTCGTTCCGACGGTGCGCCGTGCGCGTCGAGGGCAACGTCGCCCTGTTCAGCTCACCTCGCAACAGTCAACGTGAAGGCATCTGCCCACTCGAGGACGCCGACGAGCTCGTCAAAGAGATTCGAAGGGTCTGCCGGAAACCGGAACTGACGGAGAGGAACGATGGCTGATACCGTCAAGACGAACGACGCGTACCTCGAGCCGTTCAAAGAGCCGCTCGAAGCCCTGCTCTCGGCCGCTCGGGACGGGCATCTTGCTCTTGTTCACTGCACGAGGGTGACCGGGGGTGACATCCCTGTCATGTGCAGCGTCACAAAAGATGGCAAAGAGTACGTTTTCAGGCCCCTGGGCGTACTTTTGGACGAGGAAAGTCTGGCAGACATTCTTCCTCCAAACAGCGCCTTGAAAAAGTAACGAATCCCCTCGTTTTTCCCCTTGACGGGGTCTTGTACTCACGTCAACTACTCGTATACTAGAAGTAGAAAGTAGGCCCCAACCCGGAGGTGGGCCATGATGCAACAGATCGTACGCAAGCAGTTGGCCGAGGTTGAAAAGGCGCTCGTTACCGCGAGTGGCCAAGAGCTCCTGATGCTCCTCGAGCGTCAGTCCGAGTTGCAGAAGCGGCTCGAAGAGCGCAGCCGGAACTACAAGACGGCCGCATGACCTCGTAGACTGAAAACCCCGAACGAAAGACCGAGGGCGCCTCGCAAGGGCGCCTTTTGTCGTTTGTGGAGGAAGATGAGCAGAAAGAAAGAGAATGTAGCTCCGCCCGAAGTGTTCGTCCTGTGGGGAACAGAAGTGTGGCTGGCCCCTGACATGAAGGGCAAGAACAGGGCCTTCCGCGGCTACTGCTACAGCCGCGACACCCCGGGGGCGGAATGGAGAGAGGCTGTGGACGCGCTTCTCACAGAAACGAGCTCCCCCGTCGAGCGTGTCGAAGTCCACCAAGCCATCGTCATCGTCATCTACAAGTCCTCGGCGCGCCGGGAGTGCGACGTGGCCATGGTGCTAGAGCATGCCTCCCAAAGAGGATGACGTCGTTGGGCCGGGCTGGGCGGTGATGCACAACCGCCGACCGTACTTCCCAAGGACGTTCCACAACAAGGTAGATGCCGAGCTCGCCTTGTTCGAGCTGCTGGACATCTACCCGCCTGGCAACGAGTGGCACAAGAAGCTGTACGTCGGGTGGTACGGCGGAACGAAGGCCCCCGTCAGGTTCAAGCCTCCGTACGGCTATCGGTACCGAGAAAGCAACCACGGAACCATGCTCGTCAGCCACCCGTACGAGCAGAACATCATCGTTCTCATCAAAAGGATGCTTGGGCACTACTCGCTCAAGGAGATCGCGAGGAAGCTCAACGACGCCGACTACACGAACAGAAAGAGGGAGAAGTTCAAGAGCGACTACATCCAGGCCATCTTGGACGACCTTCCAACGGAAAGGAGACAGAAGTGAACATCAGGCAGCAAGTACGCGAGTTCATGAAGAAGGCTGATCAGCCCTGCTACGACAGCCCCCGCAAGCCTACCAAGGACGAGATCATCCTGCGCCTGCGCCTCATCTGCGAAGAGTGCACGGAGCTGCTGGACGCCTGCTACATGGGCGGGGCGCCGCACCTCGTGACGAACGTGCGCGACTCCGTCGAGGAGCTGCTCGAAGAGGCGCCCGACGACGAATGGGACGTCTGCCTCGTGGCCGACGCGCTGGCGGACATCGACTACGTCGTAGAAGGCGCCAGGCAGACGTTCGGCATCCACGGCCCGCGCATCGCCGCCGAGGTCCATCGGGCCAACATGGCCAAGTTCGGCCCCGGCGCCACCAAGCGCGAGGATGGCAAGTGGCTCAAGCCGCCGAACTGGCAACCGCCGCAGATCCAGGAGGTGCTCGACCACCAGAACGAGTTCCAGCCAGTCACCCGCGACCCTCGAGTGGTCTCCTACGTGGCCTCCATCAAGGGCTTCCAGGTCATCGTGCCTGGGGACGTCGCCACGACCCTCCAAAACCCGAACTCGTGGATGCTGAACAACGAACCTCTGCCCCCCAATTCCAAACACTACGAGCTCGTGTTGTCCATCATCGACTCCGTCGTGGCTCCGGTCGACCGCATTGAGGTACATCTGGACCGAGTCATCGTGGTCTATAGGCATCTTCGCCGCCCGGTCCACAGCGACGTCTACGAGGTATGAGGCCCAAGGACATGCCCGGTCCCGAGCGGTTTGAGCACGGGACGCGGGCGCGCTACGTCACGGGGTGTCGCTGTGAGCCGTGCAGCGAGGCCAATCGTTCCTACGCGCGCATGAGGCAGAAGTACAACCGTGGCGGGGACTGGAATGGCCTCGTGCCGGCCGACAAGGCCCGGGCGCACATGCTCAAACTCTCGAAGAAGGGCATCGGCCGACGGACCATCCAGGACATCTCCGGAGTCGGTGACACCACACTTCGACGCATCCGCAACGGCACGAAGAAGCAGATTCGCAAGAAGACCGAAGAGGCCATTCTCGCCGTGACTGCGGACGTTCCCAACGAAGTGACCATCATGGGCTCCACCAGGGCCCTGCGAAAGCTCGAACTGCTCAAAAACGAGGGTTACACCGAGGCTTTCCTCGCAGAGAAGCTCGGGTACAAGACCTCAAGACTGCAGTTCAAACGCGGAAGACCCATGATCGCCCGCAACATCCATCGAATCTACAAGCTCTATGAGGAGCTGACCACATGAAAAGCCTCGAGGAGATTGGAGCTGTGAGCCCGAGATACGTGCGCTGCTACGACAATGGCGGCACCACTGCTGACAGGTACACGGTAGTCTTCACGCGAAAGCGTGTGGGCGGCCAGTTCATGTACTTGGGAATGTCACCATACCCAACCCATCCACAAGGCATCGGCATGCACGGGTTCAGTGACGTGCAGATCGACAGACCAAGATACAGGCATCTGGGCAAGAAGATACGGTTCGAGGATCTGCCGGAGACCTGCCAACAGGTAGTCAGAAACGACTACGACTGCCTGTGGCCTCGCCACAGGTAAGCGCGGGCGGCCCCGGCCGCCCTTTCTCTAACTCCTAGTTTGAAGCGGTTTTCTCCGGAACGGGGGTCTGCGGGGCGGCGCCAGGGGAGGGCTTGTAGCTCTTCATCCGGTGATAGGTGCTGGCGCGCTTGGCGGCGAAGTCGTCGTGGATGCCGAAGCTCGAGCAGCGGTTGCCCGTGCCGTACATCGCCCACATCTTGTAGGCCCATCCGCCGCCCTGTCGACCGACGCAGGCCCCTCGGGCCCGAGCGAGTGCGCGCAGCGCGACGTCGAAGCACCGATCGAGTTCTTGTGGGGAGTCGCCGAGCATCCGCTGCGCCCACTTCTCGTCCCACTCGGCCCGCTCCTTGCCGAGCGGCAGCTTGTCGTAGGTGTCGAGCTCATCCTGGGGTATCCACGAGGCGAACTGACGGATCTGGTTGGGCATGATCTGGGCGAGGCACGTCTCCCCCATGGCGCCGCGGCCCATCGGGGCGTGCCCGAACATGATGTCCTCCCGCAGGCCGCTCTCCCACAAGGCTGTTGTGGCCGCGACGCGCGCCAGGCTTTCGGGCCCCTCGGGCCAGCCGCTGGGCGTGCAGTCCTCCCTCACGGTTCCCCATTCATCCCGGCACCTGGCATGCCAGAACGACACCCTGGCGATCGACTCGGCGATCTTGTGGTACCGCTCCTTGGCCTTCGCGCTGCTCTCAGGAAGGACCCAAGCCTCCCGGGCCGGAGACCAGCGCGGCGGCGCACACCTCCAAGCCTTGACCTCGCATTGAGGCGTGAGCGCGCACGCCGGCGAGCCCTGGTTCGTCCCACAGCCCTGAGCGATCTCGAAGCTGTACGGACTGTTGCCTGCGTACTTCTCGCCACCGAAAGCCAGAAGAAGAGTGAAGATCATCTCAGCGAACTTGCTCAACATGGTGCTCTCCTACGCAAAAAGCCTTCCTGAGAAGGCCTTCGGTACGGTTGGATTGAGCGCAGCGTAGGTCGTCTTGCCCGTCCGGTCAACCTCTGTTCTGTTTCTGCGCAAAAAGAAGAAGACTGGGGGCATAAGAGCAGCGCTCTCAGCCCCTACCTCACGAAAGGAGGAACCATGCTCAACCTGTCCGTGTATCCGAGGAATCACCTTCGGATGGCGTACAACGCTGCCCGCAAGGACAGCCGTCCGATGTACTATTGCCCGCGATGCGGACGGCTGTTGAGGAACGACGTCGACAGGCACTACGCCATCGGCAAGCACCTGTGCGAGGGCGTTCCGCGGGCCCTTTCGCACGAGGAATCGGAGAAGGTACGTGAGTACCTCAACATCCCAATCAGCAAGATGAACCTCGCAACGAAGAATGAGTAAGCTCGTTCACAAGAGGGCGCGAACCACCCGCGAGCTCGAGGCAGGCGGCGGGAGGTGCTACGTGGTGAACAGGACCGTGGTCGTGCACATGCCGGAGTGCCGACCGGGCCGCCCTCTCTGCAAGTGGATGAGGACCGTGCAGTTCGACAAGTACGGAGTCTGCGGCTGTGATGCTTACCCTTTCCCGCACCGCCACGGCAGCGGCCGATGCGGTAGCGGATTGCCACCATGGCCCCTCGAGCTCGATGACTACCTCCGGGACCTGCCTGTGGTAGACGGTGACGAGGAGCCGCCCTTTTGACATGCCTCGCTGCGGCGCACCGACCCTACCGACACTCCGAACCCGCCCACTCCTCTCCAGTCCATCCGACGGGCCACTCCCGGTCCACCCGTCCGACACTCCGTATCGAACTAGGGGACTGACCACGCCAAACCGTCTGACACTCCGGACCCGCACATGCCAGCCCAGGCGACTCACCAAACCCTTCCGACCCGTCCCAGCCGACAGGCCCCACCACTCCCGATCCTTCGACTGGCCAGGGCTGAACCATCCGATCCGACCCGCACCACGCCACGCGACTGACCACCATCGATCCGTTCCCAGCCTTCCCATGCGACAAACCGTACCTTGCTTGGCCATTCGACGTTCCGTGCTAAAGTCGTACCGGCCCGCTCGACAACCCATGCCTCACCAGTTCGTGTCTTACGACTCACGCGACGAGCTGTGCCCCACTCATCCGGCCCATCCGACGTACCTTACCTCGCCGGACCAGTCGACATGCCTTCCCAGTTCAGGTTCATGCGACGGCCCAAACCGGTCCCGACCAGACACGATCGACAATCCGTTCCTCAACGAATCACTCCGGTCGACGAACCGAACCACGCCCAGCTTTGCGACGAACCGATGCACGCCCCATCGCAGGACATGCCAAGGCAGACCAGGACACACGACGGGCCATGCCTTACCGGACTCTTCGACGTGCCTGATTCATCCGAACTGGTCGACTATTCACCCCAATCCCGCCAAGCCCACATCATGCCGTACGACATACCGCGCCATTCCTTCTCGTCCGACGAGCCTGGTCGGGCCGTCCCTATCGATCAGCCAAGTCATGCCCACTCGGTCGACGCACTGCGCCGGACCTTCTCGTGCCCGCCGACGTGCCTTCTCGCACCTCACCTTGCCGCCCGACGAACCGTGCCCGCTCCATCCCACCCGTGCGACATGCCTCACCACTTCTGACCAAACCAATCGACCTACCCGCCTGAACCGGTGCCAGTGACTTGCCACACCTCCCCTTGCCGATCGACGCGCCTGGTCACGGCAACCCTGGCGACAGGCCTAGCCTGTCCAAGCAGCTTCCTTACTTCTTCCTTGAACCAATCACTACCTGAAGGAGATAGAAGATGAACCTACTCGACAAGTACGACACCAGCCCCAAGCAGTTCTACGACGTCTACCGCATCACGATCGTCGTCGAGGCGCCGAACCGCATCATCGGCGGCCACCCCCTGAACCCCCTCGTCATCGCCGGCGACCAGCAGGCGAAGAAGCCGAAGAAGAGCTACGCCGAGCTCAAGACGAAGGTGAAAGAGCGTGACGAGCTCACCGAGCAGCAGGACGAAGAGAACCTCGAGGCCATCGAGGGGCAGGAGAAGGAGGAGCGCTCCTGGATCGGCTTTCCCAGGAACTCCGAGGGCCAGATGTACATGTTCGCCCGCTGCCCGAAGGCGTGCATCAAAGAGACGGTCTCGGTGCACAGGATCCTGCAGGACCGCCCGAAGACCGAACACCTCAAGCACGGCACCGAGATCAAGCCCGAGGGGCTGGACCACGGCAACCAGCTTCTGTTCTACCGCATCACCACTGCCGGCCGCATGTACGTGACCGAGCCGGACGGCTGCGAGGAGCGGGCGATCCAGGTCATGACCATGCAGGGCCCGAGGACCGCGATCAAGAAGACCGACTACCTCACAGACGTGTACTGCACGTTCGACTGGTGGGTCGCCCCCACGCACCCCGCCGACACGCGCCACATCAAGGAGGAGGAGCTCGTCCGCATCCTCACCCTGGCCCAGGAGAATGGGCTGTGGGCCGACCGCTCCATCGGCGAGGGCAAGTTCCGCCTCGTCAACGTCGAGAAGGTGCAGGACGGCGTCGCCGGCAAAGAACCCAAGGAGAAGAAGACGGCGGCCAAGAAGACTACGAAGGCACCTGCGAGGGGCAGGGCCGCACGCAAGGTCGCCCGCAAGGACGTCATCACCTCGAATGACACGCAGACTGCTGGCCGCGTCAGCTGAAGGAGGAAGCAGTGACAGAGAAAACGAAAGAGGGCTTCGAGGCCCTCAAAGGCGACAAGGACTTCATCGAAGTCGATGTCACCGGGGCGTACGTGCGGGCAAAGCTCGCACGGGTCGATGAGCTCGTTGAGCAAGTGGACCTCCTCAAAGACCACGTTCGGCTCTACCAAGCCATGCACACGACGCTCTCCGCCGCCATCCAGCGTGTCAACGTCGCAGCTGGGCTCCAACCGAACTCCAACGAGAGGCAGCTCGTCGAGAAGATCGAGGAGCTCAAGAAGATGTCGGGCAGGGAGACGCATGAGAAGCTCGTTGGGGCCCTGGAGGACTCGCTCATCTCGATCACCAACGGGCTCAAGCACGTCGGCAAGGAGCCTCAAGAGCTCCCAGTCACCAGCGCCGCCGGACTGTCGCAACTGCTCAACGGGCACATCGAAGCGCTCAACTACGAGGTCCGAACGCTGGTCAAGCACTGCGGCATCGTTCCATGCGACCACCTCGACGGCAACTTCAGGCTGCTGGAGAAGTACCTCAAGGGCCCGATGGAGGCGGCCAACGAGCTCGCGAAGAGGCCAATCGAGGTGGACCCGAACACCGACTCATGGAACCACGACGTGCTGAGGCGCACGCGCGCAACCCTGGGGGCCCACAGGGACGAGTTCGTCGACAAGGCCGCTGCACGAGTCGTGCAAGACCTCGAGAACCAGAAGGTGGCAAGCGGCAAGCTCATGTCGCAACTGGTGTCCATTGGCGACGCCATCGGGAAGAGCAGGCCGGATGAGAGCGCCGTGGAAGCCTACGAGCGCATCGCCGGCACACTGGAGGAGGTGTACCACTCGCTTGGCGGTACCGGCACGGGCCTCTTGAGGCTCACGCCGGTCGTCGACGTCATCCGCAACGAGCTCGAGGCCCACCTCATGAGAGTGCAGTCCCAGCTCGCGCTTCCCGACGAGGAAGAGTCCGTTGAGCAGGCGTTCTCAAGGATCCGCAGGGGTATCGGCAAGCTCAAGGAGAAGAACACGAAGTTGCAGACGACCGTCACAGAGATGGACGGGCGCATCGAGAAGCTCCACGAGTCCCTCAACGCCAACGCAACAGAGCTGTCCAACAACATCGAGACGATCAGGCAACTTCGGGAGAGCAACGAGGCGCGCTCGAAGCGCATCACCGAGCTCGAGAACGCCCTGACCGCAGTGATCAGGGATCCGAAGATGGAGTCGCCGGACGTCAGGAAGTTCAGCGACATCATCAAGAGGGCGACTCAGAGGTAGGGCTAGTCGTCGTAGTCGTCGTCGTAGTCGTCGTCGTCGTCGTCGTCCATGTGGTGCGACTCCATCATCTCGGTGTGCGAGTCGCGCAACATTCCGTCGATGGTACGGGCCACGAGTCCGAGCAGGTTGGCGTGCGTCAGCGCGTCGATCTGCTTGGGCTCGGGCTTGTCCTCGGGCTGCGGGTAGGCGATGAAGCCGAGCAGCTTGATCTCGGACACGTGGTGTGCGGCGACCCGCACCTGGTCCCGTTCGTTGCCGCCGATGGTGTCGAACTCGCCGACACCGGCGTCGTACTTCACGACCCGGTTCACGTGCCGCCACCAAGACGTGTTCGGATCTGTGGTCGACCGGTCCCAGATGGCCAGGTCTCCTTCGAACGGCGTCCAGAGCTTCTTTCTTACCGTCTCGACCGGGTGCCAAACGCCCGAGAACTTGGCGTGCGGGCTGCGCACGTCAGCCACAGCCTCGACGACCCCCGCACGGTAGCCGTGAGGGGGGACCTCGCCGTCCTCGAGGGCCTCGGTCATGCACCAGCTCGAGAACGCCATGCAGTTGCCTACCACCAGCGCCCTACCGTACCCAGAAGGGCGGACGATGATCAGCCCGCTGGGGACCTGAACGCAGTACAAGTCTACTTCTTGCTCTTCGGTCAAGCGGACGTTCTTGTCGAGGATCTCCGTGTTACGCGGGCCTTTGACGTACGTCAGAAAGTGCATGGTCGAACCGAACTCACCGAGCTGTTTCGGCTTCTGTGTCTGACCGGAATACCCAGCCAGTACGGCCAGCATCTGGGCCGTGTCGATCCTGTCCTTGGACGCCTGCGACAGCCGAATGGACCCGCCTCGAGCACTGCCGTCATAGGACGCCCATGTGTCGAGCACGAGAGCAGCCTGCTCCCTGTGAAGGTTCCACATGAATCGGGGGGACAGCACTTTGTACTTATCGAACGCCTCCGCAAACTCCGACGGCATCTCGAAGAAGAAACTGGTCAGAGCCTCCTTCGACCTAGGCCCGTACGGCATGGGAGCTTCCCAGACTCGGTCAGGTTCCAGCTCGTGCAACATCGCTATCTTGTCCGCCCTGCTGACCTGAAACTGCAACTTCCCGTTGACGATGCTGCCGTCTGCCAAGAACGCTCCCAACAGCTTCAAGTCACGCCTGCTCCACCCACTTTCGTACTCGAAGTGACCGCGGCTGGGCGGAACGACCAGCTTCGTTGCTGCACCCGTCAGGTCTGCTACGGGGCGCAGCTCCACCTCCGGTACGTCCTTTCTTCCACTCCTAGCGCTCACCCACCACTTGCCGAAGTACCTATGCTCCGGGTCGGACACCAAACGCAGAGATCGCCGACTCATGACCGCCAGAGCGCCCTTGTGCGCCTTGTGGATGACCGCGACCGTCCTGGTGAGGGAGATGCGCATCGACCTTGGATGTACCTGCGCTACCTGAACGTCTTCGGACACGTCATCCAAACGCATCCACCCCTCTTCCGTCAGAATCTCGGTGTCTCCTGTGAAGCACCAGTTCGAGGCCTTGAGCCCGAGCTTCACGTTGCGGTCGCCCCGCACACACGGCTCGAGGTACTCACGGATCCGCGGCCCAGTGTTCGAGCGCGGCGGATCCTCCGCCACCCCAAGCTCCTTGAAGGCCACATCCAGCGCCCTTTTTCCTAGCGACTCCATGGTGCAAGGCTAGCACGGACGGCTACTTTGCATCTACCGACTTCTTCTTACTTCTGCTACTACTGCCAAAGGAGGCAAAAAGATGGCTCTAACCGAAGCACAGTCCATGGACCTGACCGCCAAGATCAACAAGTGGCTCGAAAAGGGGAAAGTGAAAGTCGTTGGAGTGCGGCATTGGTCACACCACGTCTCCCTCAAGGACGGGCACGGGCGAGAGGTCGGGGCAGCAGAACAGAACGAGATCAAGCTGGTCATCGAGACGCCTCTCGGCACCCTCTGGGAATGTGCTCTTCATCCGAATGGAGCTGAAAACCTGTACAAGGCGTCATGCGGGGACAAGTACGCCAAGTGGCTTCTCGATACCACAGGTACTGTGGAGAAGCCGAAGGAGGCAAAAGATGACAGATGAAACGAACAGCTCCGGCCTACGTGCCGGCGACAAGCTCCAGATGAGCTCCGGAGCGCAGTTCCAGGTGACCCGCATCGAGGGCCCGTTCATCTTCCTTCGAGAAGTTCTCAACGGCGACCTGGTCGGCCCCGAGCTGCAAAAGACAGCGGGCGACCTGATCTACCTGGGCGCGCCCGTGCAAGAAAAGGACGATTCCTTGCACGAGATCACGAACCGCATGTTCATGCGCAAGGAGGAGCTCGACGGACTCGAGCAGGATGAGGCTTGGCTGCGAAAGGTCGAGGCAGATGCGGCCAAGCAGTTCATGGACGGGGAAGACACCCCCATCCTCGCCGGCCTCGACGCGGAGATGCGCAGGATGGAGAACAGCGGCCTCTTCCAGTCCGACTTCGACCGGGACATCGCCTACCTGCGCAAGCAGATCTTCGCCGGTCTGGGTATCCCCGACGCCGGCATCTTCGGGCGCCCGTACTCGGACATGGCCGAGATCGCCGTCATAGAAGAGGCCGACTGGCTCGAGCGCACCCTGCGCAAGATCCTGAGCGAGAAGATGCTCATGCGCGTCGACCGCCTGCTCCGGCAGCACACGCTCATGAAGGAGGCCGCGCAGACGCGTCGTGAGTTCTACGCCAAGACCGGGCCCACGATGGTCGACTGCCCGAAGCACGGCAGGCAGCCCATCGACTTCCTTCAAGACCACGCCGGGTGCAGGGAGTGCGTCAAGTCGGAGAAGTGGCTGCGCGACGTGCTGCGCAACGAGACGACGAACGGGATGCCGAAGAAGTTCGCCACCGAGTACCTGGGGCAGTTCATGGAGGAGCCGGAGGAGCCGGAGGAGGTGGAGGACCGCTTCAAGTACGCCCCGGGCAAGACACCCGTCTCCACTGTGTTGGGTATCACGGAAGGGCCGAACAAGAACGGCGACGAGTTTCCTGTGTTCGGCCGGACTGTCGGCTCCATCCCTCTCGACAAGGTGGTCGTGCACAAGGACAACCTCAAGCGGGTGCTCGAGGGCGGCGTGTCCATGGGCTGTAGCGTGGGGGCACCTTGGTGCCCGCTGTGCCAGCGTAGCGGCGATGACATGCCGTGCGAGCACGTCAAGAAGCTCGGGGACGGGACTCGCTACGTCGCCGGCAAGCCCAAGTACATCGGCAAGCCCATCATGGACTCCGGCGCTCTGCACGTCATTCCGAGGAGCGAAAGCGAACACAAGATCGGGTTCATGGTGACGGAGAGGAACGGCGTACCTGTCTTCTGGCCGAAGGGAGAAGGAGAGCTCCAAAGCGTCAAAGAGGGCGAGGAACTGAAAGAGGGCGACGAGATATGGGTGCCCGACCTGTGCGGGCGCGGGTACATGCCCATGAAGATCTTCTACGGCAGCCAAGGGCTGACGGCCAAGGGCGAGAGGTTGACCGCCGCGCTCAGGTACGAGGATGGCGAGCTTCTGTGCTCCTGCCTGATGAACCTCGATGCGGTCAAGAAGCTCGAGCTGACGAAGGAAGAAGACGATGGGTGAGCCGAGTTTCTACGTGTGCAAGAAGTGCGGTAAGCACTGGGAGCGCTACGAGTTCAAGATGCAGCGCAACCCGCCTCGGGAGTGTCCGAACTGCGGCGCTGGTCACGAGCACCAGGTGACCGACCAGCAGAAGGAGGACGCCTACGTCGGCGCCGTGTACGCCCCCATGGCCAAAGTGCTGTTCGAGGTGGGGTCAGACGAACCGAAGTTCCACTTGAGCCCCAACGCCATCAAGCAGCTTGACGGATATCACGCAGAGCCAAAGGCAACGTCGAAAGCAGCCGAGCGCCATCAGGCCCAACTGCGATCGCAGTCGGCTCGTTCCCCAGATCCGGCTCCCGAAACAGACTCGTCTGGATCGACTGGGTCGTCATGCGATACGCAAGCGCCACGAGCTCTTCCTTGCTCGGCACCTGAAGCAGAACGATGTTGTTCGACTTCTCGTACCACTCGGCATTGAGCTCGGAGTGCTCGTGGGTGAACAGCTCCTTGGCGTGGACGGCCTGCGCGGCCTGAAGGCCAGGGGCGAGATCGTTGCGGACGACGATGTAGAGCTTCATGGGAGGACCTCATGGGTAAAGACGAGATGAAGAAGATGCTGCTGTGCATGGCGCGCGACGCCTGCCTGGCGGACCACATGGGCGACATGTGGAACTCGATCTGCGACGCCGCTACTGCACTCGGGCTCGAGCTGCCGGAGCAGGACGGTGGCTACATGGACCTCGATGGTATCGAGAAGATGGGCGGGGTTCGGCTGAGCAAGTTCGTGAAGGAGGCGAGCCCTCGCAACTACCCGGTCCCCGAAGAGATCGAACAGGTGCTGGTGAAGTGCTGCGACGACTGCCCCTGCCTCGTCGTCGAAGACGACAAGCTCTGCTCGCTCATGCCACCCGAGACTGAAGGCACGGATCGCAGGGGGCGCAAGTTCATCGTTCAGCACGAGATCACGGTGGACACCTCCGAACAGGTCGACCCCGAGTGCCCGCTCAAGAAGAAGCACCACATCCTGATGCTCAGCACGACGGAGGACTAGGTCATGGGGAAAGACGAATCCGCAGTCGACGCCACCAACGAGATCGCCATTGGCTACGCCGCGGTAGGCAAGGGCTCGAACACAGACGAACAACCGTACGACGAACAGTTCATCACGAACTGCTTTGCCTGCCCCTGCTGCTACGCAGAGAAAGGGCGGGGCGAGCACACGATGATGTGCGGAATGATGGGCGAGGAGATCTTGGTGGCCGACTTCGACCGAGAGGTGGACTCCCGCTGTTGGCTTCGCAACAAGAGCTTCGTGCTCACGTTCGCCGAGTATGCGGAGCCTCCCATTGCCGCAGCAGCCACAGGAGGCGCCATGCCCGACAGCTTCGAGGAGGAGTAGATGCGTGACCGAGACGAAGCTGAACGGCAGATCAACGAACTCGAGAAGGAAGTTCAACAGCTCAGGGCAAACCTGGCTAGCTCCCGTGCTGCCATGGCCGAAGTGCAAGGAGAGAACAGGGCGCTTCTCGTCGGCGGCTGGAAGAGCACAGACCCCCGCATCGACATCTACAAGACCTCGATCATCGTGGTCCTGCGGCCGACCGCTGACGGCATCGAAGCCGTGTGCGGCACGTGCGAGACCAAACACGCCTACTACGTGCATCTCGGCGCCCGGCCAGGACTCCGTTCGCGTGACGAGCGCGACACCATCAGCGAGGGGGACGACTGGCCCGAAGACTGGTGGTGGATTCGGGCGCCGGCGGGAACGAACTGGGCAACACCCCCAGGAGGGAAGGGATAGATGGAGGATTGGATGCCGACTGTCGACAACGAGAAGTACCAGATCATCGTCACGGCGTGGGGCGCAGGGCGGGACACCACCAAGATCCACGATGCCAGCGGCCGCATCGTGCACTACGAGCCCACGCCGGACAGCGAGTACGTGGAGCTCGTCTTCGAGCTGACCGATGGGGCGACCCGTGTCAGCCGCAAAGTGTGCTTGCGACGTGGAGACGATCCGCACGTGCTCATATCCACCATCGCCGACCTGGCCGCCAAACTGCAGTACGAGCCGGCGGCCGTGAGCGTCATCAAGAAGCAGGACTACGTGCCCCGCAAGGACTACGAGGAGCTCCAAGTGTTTTCGAAGAAGCAGCAGGACACCATCGACCAGCTCAGTGAGCTTACGAAGGAGAGATAGATGCCTGTACCATTCGAAGTACTCGAGAAGACGGTTGAGGCGAAGCTCACAACGCCACGCAACGTGGCCAAAGTGGCGCTCTACCTCATCAGCTACGTGCTCGACCGAACAGAGGGGGGCCGTCTCATGGATGACGACCCACTCTTCCAGATGCTCAAGAGCAAGCTCGAAAAGGTGGCGAACGATCCTGGCGATGCAGGCACGTACCAACTGGACCAGGAAACTGGGGCCGAGGAGAAGGGAGAAGGATGATGGACGCGGAACTGATGCTGTACTTCGACTACGAGCACCTGCCCGAGAAGCTCCAGAAGGTGAGCAAGCCGTTCGGCGAGCTCGCCAAGAAGCTCTTCGAGGAGCTGCCCGCTTGCAACCAGCGCACGTTCGCTCTGCAGATGCTGCTGGTGGCCAAGGACGCCGCCGTGCGTGCTTCGCTGTAGCGGACGGGGGAGGGATCGAACCCCCATCATAGCGGGACCATTGGTCATATCGACGCTCTACCGATTGAGCTACCCGTCCTTGAGTGCTGGCGTGCCGTCCTAGCAGCTTTCCCGTACACGCTCTTACCCGCTGCTCGGCCTGCCGCTCCGGGAGGATTCGAACCTCCGATCCCGCCGTCATTAGGGACGGTGCCTTGCCACTTGGCCACGGAGCGATGTCGACCTCCGAGCACGGCAACGCCCGGTCGCTATTGGGGGGCTGAGGCGCCGGGCGTTGGGGGCCCTCGAGGGGCTGACTGTCAATGACGAGGTCGGAGGTCGATCACGGTTCAAAGAGTAACCTCTCCTCAAAGACGGTCAACCCCTTTTTTTAGCTACTCGAAGAACTGACCGTAGACGAGCAGCCCGATGACGACCAGGACGCACAGAACGATCGAAGCGTAGAAGACTGGACGGTTGAAGACGATCTTCTTGAGCGTGGGGTTCATCGGCACCTCCAGAACGGGTGAAGCCCCCGCCCTTTAGGGGAGGAGGCTTCGTTTGCGGCGACACCTTGAGCAGGTCGCCCTCGTGGCCAGAGCACCTTGAGCAGGCTCCGCAAGTTGCGGTGACACCTTGAGCAGGTCACCCATCCGGAAGGTAGCACCGCGAAAGTAGCCGGTCAACTGTGGCGGAACATGATGGCGACGGGCACCGTCGCCCGGCGCCTCTCCAAGTACAGGCACTGGCGAGATGTCGGGCTTCGCACGCCTGTGGTCCGGTCACGTAGGTAGAACCGTACCTCCTCAGGTACCACCGGGGTGTCGTGCGTGAGCAGATAAGGGGAGCTGTGCCCGACGTACAGCGCGCTGTACATCCTCGTCAGGTTGTACCGAAGCCCCCGCTCACCCCTCTCTTCCACGAGACCGTTGCGAGTCAGGTTGTAGGCGTTGACCCCGCCGGTGGCGCACCCGTCGTACTCGGACAGCGCCAAGAGATCCGCGTTGCCGGCCGTCATGTTCCAGGCCGCGGCCGTCACCCCGTAAGGCTTGATGACGAACGCCTTCAGGTTGTTGTTGCTCCTGTTGCGCATGGCCCGCACAACAACAGCCTCCCGACCCTCGACTCCCTCCCCGAGGATGCCGCTCAACCCCCGCACTGCGCTCGTCATGCTTTCGAGATGCAGGATGGTACTGTCAGGGGATCGCCACAACAGCAGCGGGTTGCTGCCGGCCGTAGGGTCGTGCACGTACTCGTCCCCCACAGGAGAGGGTTCCCACGAGTCCGTCGCGTTGTTCCACACGTACTTGGAGCTGTCGTCGCAAGTCACCCGGGCAGTGGTGTTGTTGGGGTGCCTGTACACGCCACGCCGTGCGTTCGTCGACCAGCACACGCGCGGCTGGGGACTCGCGGGGACCTTGCCGTAGAACCGGGCAAGCAGGAAGTACTCCAAGTCGACCCCGTGATAGGTGGCGAAGTCGGGGCTGTAGCCTGCTCGAGCGGGAAGGGTAGAGCGCCCGTGCCCGTTCGCCCCGAAGTAGCACTCTCTTCCTCGGAAAGAAGAGTACAGACCGTTCCACACGTGCCACTTGGGCATCTCGGCGACTGTGTCCACCGCCTCGTACACGGTCAAGACGATGTTGTCGGTGTAGTTGGGGGGCGCAGGCACGACACTGCCCACCCAGGCCAGCATCTCGGCGCGAGACATGTGGGCTCGCCGTCCGTACAAGGTGCCGCTTGCCGCCCCTCGCACCTCCACGAACGACAGCTCGTACGCCTCGTCCCACACACGGCCGAGCCTGCCGGCTTTCGGAGCCGGCTCGGCCCCGTCCGGCAGGAAGTCGTAACCCACCGGCCTGCCCCCGATCGGGTGAAAACGAGAGTAGGCGCGTTGCATCTGGATGTGCGGTGCCCGGTTCCATGCTTGGCTAGCCGAGTTCCACTGCCACACGTGCAAGTCCTGGTCGACCCACACTTGCCCGTCGAACGGTGAGGGCGCCTTGAGAACGCCTCCCCAGTTGTAAGCCATGTCAGACTCCCAACGCGGCCCTCGCCGCAGCTTCGGAAGCGTACACTTCCGTCTCTTCCCGACGCACGACGCCGTATCCAACATTCAGCGTGTACTTGACGGAGCACGTGTCCGTACAAGCGGAAGCTTGCACCCGAAGCACTGTGGCCGAGACGGCCACCACTTCGGACTGCTCCGACTTCACAGTCTGTCCCCCACAAGCCGGGCATCGGAACTCCCGATCGGACAACGTGACCTTCCCGGTGGAGCGGCAGATGTCGCAGTCCACCGGAACTTCCTCACGAACCTGAGTGAGGACGAAAACCGAGTCGCCTACGGCGTACTGAGTAGTGATGGTTCCCATGTCAAACCTCCGACCACGTGGGCCAATCGATGTCGAACTGGTAGATGTAGAGTTTCCGCTCGTCCAAGTCGTAGACGAGCGTCCCGTCGCTCGGGGAAAGCGCAAGCCTGTCCAAGGTGCTCAGCCGCAAAGGAACGGTCGGGGGCACCCCTCCCCCTCCCCCTTTGGCTGTCCAGGAGTACGGAGCTGTGGCCGAAAGAGCCTGATAGATGCCGTTGGCGTCCATCGTCACGGTGCCGGCAACGTCGGCGCGGGGGGAGACGACCAAGCCCTTCTTGGTGACGTCGGCGACGGTCAGGCCATCGTCGTACCAGATGGAGCCAGCCGGCCGTCCCGGGCCTGCGGTGTGGCAGATGCCGTACTGACCCTCATGATCGCCGGCCGTCGGGTTGACCAGGCTGCCATCGAAGTAGAACTGCAAGTCGATGACGGACTCGCTCTCCAGCCTGTCGAGCGCCTCGTCGACATCTTCGCGGACGTCTCGTACTTCTCCGCTGGTCCCCCGCCCGCGAACGAGGTGGGGCTTCTTGGGGAACAGCTTGTTGAACGTGCGTGAGCTCATGGTTTTCTCCCGTTTCGGCCCATCGTACTACGTAGCGGCCGCTTTGGGGTCACTCCAGCTCCTTCTCCAGCCTCTTGTCGAGCTTGTCGAGAAAGCGCTCGGCGAACTGTTTTTGGTCCATGGTGTCGAAGTTCTCCGCCTTCATCCACCAGCTGTTGAGCTCATCGGCATAGGCGGCCTTGAGACGAGGGAACGAGCAGTCGAAGTACTCCTCGGCCTCTTCCGACAGACAGTTGGGGAACGTGTCCTTCCAGTAGCCCTTCTCGTCGAGAAGCCTCATCCCACCGGAAGGGCCGGGCAGAAAGAAGTGGAAGATGAGATTGCCATCCTTCCACGTGTACTCCGCGCGCATGGTCGTGTACTCGATCGTCGTGAACTCGAGGGCCTCGGTCTTGTAGCCCCTGTCGAAGTCCGAACCAAGGCGCTCGTTGGTGGCCTCATCGGCCATGACTTTTTCGCTTCTTCCCTCCATGGTCCCTCCTACGCGGCCACGCCCATGGCCGCGAGCTGCTGCTGGAACAGCTCGTCAGGCGTCAGCACCTTCTGTGGCTGAAGCCCGAGCTGCTTTCGCACCAAGTTTTGCGTATCCTGGACCTTCTGGCTGTTCGGACCCCTGACGGTTCCCATCGTCTGCGGAGCTGCGGACACCCGACCGTATCGGGCCTTTTGCAGAGACCTCGGGTCGTTCAAAAGAGCGTACGCACTATCGGGGTGCATGCCGTGCTGGGCCACGAGTGGGTGGTTCATCACCGCCTCGTGGATGTCCTTGGGCGCCTCCCTGAACGCCTCCGCACCCCGCTGCGACGCTGCACCTTCGAGGTCCATGGTCCGGGCCTGAGCGCCGGCCTGCTGGCGCGCGGCGAAGTCGGCCCGAGCCTGAGCCTGCTGACGCTGAAGCGCCTCGCCGCTGAGGGGCGCCTGCTGGCCCCGGGGGGTGTTGCGCCAAGTACCTTGCCCCGGCATACCGCGGACGTCCCTCATGGTCTGCACATCAGACGGGCGGCTGGACCACTCACCTCGCCCAATGTCCGCTCGCGGGTTCGAAGACAGGGGGCGCTCAACCCTGGCGCTGAGACCGCCACGGGCGGTGGGGGTCCACCCCATCTCAATGGCCCTCTGCCGCATCTCCGGAGTCAGCCCCTTGTCGGCATACGGCCTGGCCTGACCCACGTTGGAAGGTGGGGGCGCGGGGGCCGCGGCGGGCGCGGGCGCGGGCGCGGGGGCAGCCTGCGGTTGAACCTGAACCCTCGGCCGCACCCCGGAGGCGGGCGGCGGGGCCACCGAACCAGAGGGCATCTTGGCCGACGGCAGCGTGCTCGGGTTGATGGGGGTCGTAGGGGCGTGAGGCAACGCCCCCGACGGCGCCCTGACCTTGCCCATCATCTTCACGTCTTTAGCGACGTTGCGAGCAGCCCCCGGGGACTTGATGCCCTGCATGAGCACCTTGCCGAGAGTGCCCAAGGGCTGGGCACTGATGGCCGTCTTGTTCATGCCGATGCGCTTGGCTACCGCCGGCGGTACGTCTTCGATCAGGTGCTTGACCTTGCCGTAGAAGCTGTCCGGAGACGCTGCGTCGGCGTGCACCATGTACCGGTCACCCATCTTGTGAGCGTGCAGACGCCCCGCACGCCAACTCGTCTCGAGCGGCTTCTCCCAAGGCATGGGGATGGCGATGCGCGTGGGCTCGAAGCCGAACCGCTCGAGGTCGATCTTGTTGTGCGGAATCGAGATCTGCGGATGCGACCAGCTCCTGTCCTTGCTGCGCTCGATCGCCTTGAGCATCTTCTCTTTCGCC
>CAYMWP010000002.1:0-14850 GCA_964393895.1 uncultured Anaerolineales bacterium
TTCACAGGTCAACTGACACGTTTGGGAGCAATTTTGGATCTACTGAGACTATCTATCAGGGGTGATTCCGTGGTGCCTGGGTTGCCAAAGATATAGCGCACTCCTTCAGACAATAGACTTTCTATAAACGAGTGTTTGCCATTGCGCATTGTACACTTCGCTCAAAGGATGCCCAAAAACCCGGCTTCCGCCTTGTCTATTTTACTGACCGAGCTTGGCAAAAGCGGCCCGCACTTCCTCGAGCTGCCCGGCCGAGCCGAGTAGCTCGTTGCGGCTGGCGATGAACTTGGCGTACTCTTCCATATAGACCTTACCCGGCTTGCGGAAATCGAACACCTCGGGCTGGTCGCGGAAAAACTCGCGATGGACGCGGGCCCAGACGAGCCGCCCGTCGGTATCAATGTTGATCTTGCACACTCCCAGCTTGGCGGCCGGCAAGTACTGCGTGGGGTCAACCCCCTTAGCGCCCTTGAGCGCGCCGCCGGCCGCGTTGATGCGCTCGACCTCCTCCTGCGGCACGGAAGACGACCCGTGCATCACCAGGGGAAAGCCTGGCACAAGTTCCTGAATAGCCTCCACGATCTCAAAGTGCAGCGACTGGGTGCCCGAAAATTTGAACGCGCCGTGACTGGTCCCAATGGCGCAGGCCAGGCTGTCGCAGCCGGTGCGCTCAATGAACTCGGCCGCCTGCTTGGGATCGGTCAGGTGCACCTGATCCTCGGCGACGCTGACATCCTCCTCGACGCCGCCCAACTGCCCCAGCTCAGCCTCGACGCTTACCCCCTCGGCGTGCGCCCGGTCAACCACGCGCTTGGTGATCGCCACGTTCTCCTCGAAGGGAAAGCTGCTGGCGTCAATCATCACCGACGAGTAGAACCCAGACTCGATGCAATCGTAGCAGGTCTCCTCGTCGCCGTGATCGAGGTGCACGGCAAAGATGGCCTCCGGGAAGACCTCGTCGGCGGCGCGGATCATACCTTCGAGCATGCGCTTGTCTGTGTATTTGCGCGCCCCTCTGGAAATCTGAACGATGAACGGGGCTCGAGATTGGATGTTCCCCCGAAAAAGCCCCATCGTCTGCTCGGCGTTGTTGATGTTATAACCGCCGACAGCATACTTGCCGTAAGCCTGCTCGAACAACTGCTTGGTCGTGACAATCATTATCTGCCTCCTACAGAATCATTGATGTGGTTTTCTATACCACGATGCCCATATCGGCTACAGGAAAAATGGGGCAAATTGGCAATTTGCCCCCACATTCTAATCCGCCTCACGCCACCAGACATAGATCAGGGCATTGCCGCCCTCCTCGTAATACTCGACTTTGACTTCATGGTCGCCAGTTGCGACCTCGTGCTCTCCGCAGTAGGCGACGCCATTGTTGGGATGCCATTCGTCCAGGACGCGATGACCATCCACCCAGATGCGCGCTCCGTCGTCACTCATGGCACAGAAAAGGTAGGCGTCCGCCTCCAGATACGCCGTCGTCGTCCAACGAATAGAGAAGTAGTCGTTGCGCATGCCGGGCAAAGGACTGCCGGTCTCCCACTCGGCCCCAATCCAGGGCACGTAATCCGTGGCGAACGGAGGATCCTGCAACTCTATGTTGTTATAGTACTGTCCGAACCAGCCAATACTCGGCGCGGGTGTGCTGGTAGGAGTGGGGGTGGGAGAGGGGCCTGGGGTCGGCGTAGGTGAAGGGCCCGGCGTCGCCGTCGGCCCCGGCGTCGGCGTCGCCGTCGAGAACTTTTCCCACCAGAAATAGATGCGGGCCACCTGGATGCGATCGTAGAACTCTACCTTGATCTCGTGGTCGCCATCTACCAGTGCTCGATCTGCGGTGTAGAGGCGCAAGCCGCCGTCTCGCCAACCATTGATGATGCGCTCACCATCCACATAGACCCGCACCCCATCGTCTACCCGGGCGTAGAAACGGTATGAGCCTGCATCAAAGTCAAATTCTCCCGTCCAGCGCACGGAGAAGGAATTCGTGGGCATCCCGCCCGCCGGCGGCCCCCAGGCCCAATCGAAGTTGATCTCTTCGTCGTCGCGCGAGGTGTAGGCTGGCCCGGTGAGCGCGATGTTATCGAAATACTCGCCCAACCAGGGGCCGGGAAAGACGCCCGGCTGAGAGGGCTGGGGCGTTGCCGGAGATACTGGCGGCGCAGCGCCAGGGATGGCGAGGCGCTGGCCCACGTAAATGTGATTGAGGTTAGTGATGCCATTGGCGCGCGCGATGGCCCAAACATTCACCCCGTAGCGCAGCGCAATGCTCGTCAACGTCTCGCCGCGTCGCACCACGTGCACGGTGGCGACGGGGCGACCCTGGGGAATAACGAGCCGCTGCCCCACGCAGATGCGATTGGGGTTGACGATGCCGTTGGCGCGGGCAATGGTCCACATATTCACGCCATAGCGACGCGCAATACTGTACAGCGTCTCGCCGCGCTGGACAATGTGAACAATGTCCTCCTTGGGTATCGCCGACACCGGCACGGCGCCGATGAGAAGCACCAAAGTCACCACCACCAACAGAGCTAGAAATCGCTTCTTGTACATTTTGGGCCTCCCTTTTTCAGTCTATTACACCAGACCCGCCCAACCATACAGTCAAACTAGGACAGCCAACAGTTGACGATGGCAGCGCCGGTGACGTGCTTGGTCTCCATCACGGTGCGTTCTTTAACAACGATCGTATGACCATCCGCTCCCAAGTCCCAGAGGTCGCCGCGCAGGAAAACATTGATGCCAAGTCCTATCCCTGCACCAGCCAGCCTCCCGGCCAACCCGTATTTGAGCCAGGCCTCCTCCTCGGTCAGTCTGTTTACGTCGCGCACATCCACGTCGCCTGGCGCGAGCGCGCCGTTGTACCCGCGCCAGGGCGCCTCCCAAATACCGCTCGGCGAAAGATAGGACGGCACGGCGACAAAGTCGGCCTGCTTTGCTCTCAGCGTCTCGTAACAAGAGGGATACCAGGCATCGGCGCAGATCAACACCCCCAACCGGCCGGCCGGTGTGTCAAAGACGGGCAGTTCTGAGGCGAAAGCACGCGCGGTGAAAGACAGCTCTGTGGTGATGGGAAACGCTTTCCGCACGACGTCTTTGTATGCCAGGCCGTCGGGCCTGTACACCAGTGAGGCGTTGTAGAGCGGGCCATCACCGATCGTCAACTCGCCACCGCTCACCTCGGGCGAAGGGAGGACGATTGACCCGGCCACGATGGTCACGCTGTGTTCCCGCGCCAGCCTGGAAAACACGGAGTGGTAGATTTCCGCCATGCGCGCACTCTTCATACGGAAGAGAGCGTGTTTCACCTTCGAATGTTTGCTATCCGCACCCTCTGCTTTGGCGAACAGCAGCGTCCTGAAGAAAGAGACAAAGTTACTCAACACAAGCGCCTGCATCGCGCGCTCGACACTCTCGACCTGATAAACGCGTCGCTTCTCCCCCACAACGACCAACCAGGTGCCGATATATTCCGGCAGGACGACGATTGTTCTCTCGCCAAGCCAGCCCCTCTGACCTGCCGCGTCCAGGTAGCCGTTCAGCTTGGCGTAGAACACCTCTCCCGAGACATAGTCCCCTGGAATCATAAAGGGCTGGATGCCCAGCAGGTTCCCGCGCCGGGTATCAGCCCCATATTCAATGATCTCTTCAACCTGAAGCTGGATGTCTGGTAACATCGCCCGTGCCTGGTTGACCGGTGTGTGCAGAAGTGATATACTGGGGCAACTGTATTATACTGCCCTTCAAACCACTGTCAAGAAGAGCTATAGAGCTATGCAAAACCACACCCACACCGCGCGCCGCGAACGTAATCTACTCTTCGTAGCCGCCACATTCCTCCTCGTTGGCACCCTTACCCTCGCAATCCCCAATCCGTCTGCTACTGCGGAGCAGGAGACCCAATTCCCAATCTCTACTCTACTGCTCGCCGTCGCCATCTGGACACTGTCATTCACCACCGCCCATCTCTTCCTGAACCGCCGCCTTCCCCAGCGCGATCCATTGTTGCTGCCCGTGGGAGCTTTGCTGACCGGATGGAGCCTTCTATTCATCGCGCGACTGGCGAGCAACTTTCTCCTCCGACAAGCCATCTGGCTGCTCGTTTCCATTGCAGTGTTCCTGAGCATCACTCGCCTGAGCCGCGACCTGCGCTGGCTGCGTCGCTTTCGCTACACCTGGCTCTTTGGGGGACTGGCGCTGCTGGCGCTTACCCTCCTCCTTGGCGTCAACCCATCCGGCTACGGACAGCGCCTGTGGTTGGGAACCTGGGGAGTCTACTTCCAGCCCTCCGAACCGCTCAAGCTCCTGATGGTCGTCTACCTGGCCTCTTACCTGGCTGAAAGGAAAGAACTGCTCATTTCGGAGCGGCAAAAGATCGGACGCTGGCGACTCCCTCCACTGGCCTACGTCGGCCCGCTCCTGACGATGTTCGGGCTGACGATGGTGCTCCTGGCCTGGCAACAAGACCTGGGAGCGGCAATGCTGTTCTTTTTCACCTTCCTGGCGATGCTCTACCTGGCGACCGGCCAATGGGAGTATGTCGTGATCGGACTGGCGCTCTTTGCCGTGGCGGGACTGGCCGGCTACCGCCTCTCTGCACGGGTCGCGCTGCGGGTGGACGGCTGGCTCGACCCCTGGCCGGAGGCAGCCGACCGGGCTTTCCAAATCGTGCAGAGCCTGCTGGCCTTTGGGGCCGGTGGAGTTTTTGGGCAAGGGCTGGGGTTGGGCGACCCGACCTACATCCCAGCCGTGCATACCGATTTCGTCTTTGCCGCCATTGGGGAGGAGTTTGGACTGGCGGGAACGCTGATCGTCGTCGTGCTGTACGGGCTGCTGCTGTTCCGCGGCTTTCGTGTTGCGGCGCGCTCCACACGTCCCTTCGAGCGCTTCCTGGCCGCAGGGTTGACGGCCGGGCTGGTCATCCAGGCGTGGGTCATCATGGCCGGAAACGTCAAGCTGGCCCCTATCGCCGGAGTCACTCTCCCTTTTGTCTCTTACGGCGGCAGCTCTCTACTGACCAGCTTTATCGGCCTGGGCCTCCTGATTCACGTCTCGGGTGGCAAATCGCAAGCCGCAAGTCAAGTTCCCCTGCCCTTCCTGCGCTTGACCCTCGTCCTCTCCACCACCCTGGCTCTCCTGGCCGTGACGTGCGGTTACTGGGCCGTCGTCCGCGCCGAGCCGCTGCGCGCCCGCGACGACAACCCGCGCCGCGTGCTTTACGAGCAACGCATCGTGCGAGGGCGCATCCTGGATCGAGATGGGATCGTGCTGGCCGACGTGCAAGTCGCAGACGAGGGCGTCGTCACGCGCCGCTACTTGGTCCCAGAAGCAGCGCCGGCGGTCGGGTACGCCAGCCTGCGCTACGGGACGGGCGGGATCGAGACGACCTTTGACGCCGAACTGCGAGGAGAGGCTGATCGCAGCGCGTGGCAGGCCGCCTGGGAAGAATTGCTCCACCGCCCACCCCAGGGCCGCGACGTGCAACTGACACTCGACGCATCACTACAAACCCAGGCCCAACGATCATTGGAGGGCCAGGCCGGGGCCGTGGTACTGCTCGACGCTTCGAGCGGCGAAATCCTGGCCCTGGCCTCAAGCCCCACCTTCGATCCGCAAGACCTGGACGAGACGTGGGAGGAGCTGGCCCAAGACCCCGCCGCGCCGCTGGTCAACCGGGCCACGCAGGGCCTCTACCAGCCAGGAGTCGCCCTCCAGACCATCGTGGTTGCCGAGGCGCTGAACGAGGGCCTGACCACCCTCTCCGCTCCCACAGTCAATGCGACGGCAACCATCCCCGTGAACGGTACACTGCTAGGCTGCAATGAGCCCGACCTCGAACCTCGTACGTTAGCCCAAGCCTACGGGGGCGCTTGCCCAGCTCCATTCGCAGATCTGGGTGAGCAATTAGGAGTCGCCGGACTCGAGGCCGCCATAGAGCATTGGGCGCTCACCACCACCCCGCCCTGGCTGGAAATCCCGACCGAGGCGGACGACTGGGCCGAGTGGGCCAGCCAGAACAGAGCAACGCTCTCGAACACGCCCGCTTTGCGAAGCGAAGCGATTGGTCAGGGGCAACTGACCGTGTCGCCGCTGCAGATGGCGTTGGCGACAAGTACGTTAGCCAACCGGGGCAAAATGACTGCTCCCCGGCTGGCGCTCGGCGTCGAGGACGTGGAGGGTGACTGGCAAGAGTCTCCGAGCACGGGGAAACCTCGCGTCGTCATCACGCCAGACGTCGCGCGCCAATTGCTCGCAGCCTGGCAACATCACGGAGACAACGTCGCTGCTCATTGGGGCGCAGCCGTCGCCGGAAAAGATCAGCCGCCCCACGCTTGGTTCCTGGGAATAGCCCCGGCGGATGCACCCCGTTACGTCGTGGCAGTACTCCTCGAGCACCAGGCCGACCCTCGACTAGCGGTGGAAGTAGGCAGCAGTCTCCTGGAGGCAGCGTCACTTTATTGAACGAAAGAAAAATGACGAAAGAGAACCCCACAGTCACAGACGGGCTGTTGGTCAGCCTCGAATACACGCTACACCTCGACGACGGAACACTCGTCAGCTCCTCCGACGAGCAAACACCCCTCGAGTTCATACAAGGTCAGGGCCAAATTGTCCCGGGTCTGGAGCGGGCGCTCTATGGGATGGCCGTCGGTGAAGAAAAGGACGTGGTGATAGCGCCGGCCGAGGGATACGGCGACCGGAACCCCCAGGCATTCCGAGTGATCTCGTCCGATGACTTTCCCCCCAATATGGCGCTAAAACGAGAAGCGGCGATCCACATGCGAGATGAATCGGGGCGCACGGTAGTGGCTTTCGTAGCGGACGTCGGTCCCAACGGGGTGCTGCTCGACTTTAATCATCCATTGGCAGGGCAGACGTTGCACTTTCACGTCAGAGTGGCCGCCCTACGGACACCAACGAGCAGAGAACTGGGCCAGCCGTAGAAAGATCTCCGATTTACCCTCGCTACAACGAACCGAGTGGAGGTAAAGGCCGCAACACCTCTTCGACCTCGTGCAGCAGATCCCCGACAGAAAAAGGCTTGGGGATAAAGCTGGCCGCTCCCAGGGCAACGAGGCGGTTGCGCTCCTGTTCAGCGTCGGCCACGTGAGCCGAGACCGCAACAATGGGAATAGTCTGAGTAACGATATCCCGTTTCAGGTGCGTCAACGCCTCGAATCCATCCATCCCCGGCAGTCGCAGATCGAGCAAGATCAGGTCGGGCCGATAGCGCCGGGCCATGGTCAAGGCTTCATAGCCATCGGTGGCCGTAAGTGAAGTAAAACCAATCTGGCGCATCGCCGCCACAAGCAGACCGACTGTATCCAGGTCATCCTCGACGATGAGCACGCGTCCCTGCCAGGTCAGGGCCTTCTCGACGCTTTCCAGCAGATCCTCGGCCTCGATAGGTTTGGTCAAATAGTCTGCGATACCCAGATCCCAGGCAGTGCCATCGTCCTGCTTGACGGTGAAGGCAATGACCGGTATATCGGCCGTGACCGGGTTATCCTTCAAAGCGCGGAGCACGTCCAGTCCGTCTATGTCGGGGAGAATCAAATCCAAGATAATGAGATCAGGCCGATTTTCTTGGGCCCAGGCCTCGACAGAAGCACCCCGCCCTACAGTAGAAGCCCGATACCCGCCGGACTCGAGCTGCTTCTGGACGAGATCGGCGACATCCTGTTCATCGTCCACGACCAGCACCGTCCGCATACGAGTCGTTAAACTCAATGGGGCTAACGCGCCTCTCACCTCGCCGGGCCGAACAGGCACGGGCAGAATAAAGGTAAAAGTGCTCCCCTCGCCCATCTCGCTCTCGACCCAGATCCGCCCCCCGTGCATCTCGACAAACATTTTAACGATAGAGAGGCCCAACCCACTCCCGTGCTTCTCCTGGACCAGTGGATGATCGGAGCGGTAAAAGCGCTCAAAGATGTGGCCCACGTCATCGGGATCAATGCCAATGCCCGTATCCCGCACGTCTACACGCACCGCCCCCTCAACGGGATAGATCCGCACTTCTACCTCTCCGCCCTCGGGAGTGTAACGAATAGCATTGCCGATCAGGTTGGTGAGCACCTGGTTGAGCCGGTCCCGATCCCCCATGATGTCCGGCAATCCTCCGACCACTTCGTAAGTGAGCGTCTGACCATTATCTTCGGCCGAACCGGCCAACACGTTGACCACGTCGGCAACCACCTCACCGATCTGCAGCGGCTTGATCTCGAAGCGAACCCGGCCGGTCTCCACCCGAGAGATATCCAGCAAGTCGTTGATCAAAGCAGTCAGCCGGTCGGTGTTACTCCTGATGATGCTCAAGAATCGTTGTTGCTCCTCGTTGATGGGGCCAGCAGCGCCGGCGTGGACGAGGTCGGTGTACCCTTTGATGGCCGTCATAGGTGTGCGCAGTTCGTGAGAGACGGTGGAGACAAACTCGGTCTTGGCCCGGTCCGCCTCCACCTCCTTGGTGATGTCCCGCAGTATGGTGGCCACTCCCAGGAAATCGTTCCGCTGGGTGAGGACCGGAGACATACTAGCGTGGATGATACGGTTGTCAACCGCCAGCCTCATCTTGAAAGCCTTGGTCGCTTCTGGTATGTGAGTGTCAAGCAGTTTCTCCATGGCGGCGACCGCTTTTTCCTCATCTTTGGTGTCCAGGAAAGAAAAAAACCTGCGCAGGTCCTCGCCGAGTAGTTCTCCGGCAGGCGCACCCAGGATGCGCTCTGCTACCGGGTTGACGAGAATCACCCGCCCCTCGGTATCGTTGACGACGACGCCGTCGGCGATGGAGGTGAGAATCGCCTGGCTCCTGGTACCTTCCTCCTGCTGGCGACGAAGCATCTGACCCATTTCTCGAGCTTGCTCGCTGATGAGGCGGTAGACTTCGGCGTTGCCGATGGCCGTGGCGACCTGGCCGAGGACATTGTGAAAGAGCCGGGCGTGGTTGGAATCAAAAATCCCAGGCCGAGGATCGGCCGCGGCCAAAAGGCCGCAAAACTCTCCGTTAGCGATCAGGGGGGCTACCATCAAGGAAACAACGTCCGGGCCAACCAGGGCCTTTGCCCACGCCCATTCTCCCTCTGCCGGCAGATCGTTCAGGATCAACGGTGGCGCAGACCGTCCCAATTGCCAATCGGAGGGAAGCGAGGTCAGGGGCACCGCTTTGCCGCTCCAGTTGATATTTGCCTCAGGCGCGACGCACTCGGCCGCGCCATCCACCAGCAGGACGGCCCCCATTTCCGCGGGAATCGCCGCTATCACTTCGTTCAAAGCCCTCTGAAGCGTCCGCCGCAGGTCGAGGCTAGAAGAGAGTTCACGGGTGATTTCGTAGAGGGTTTCCAGTTGAGCCTTCTCGGCCGCCACTCGCCGCGCCTCGTCGGCAAAGCCTTGCGCTATTGCCATGATCAAAGCATTGAAACGACCAATGACCTGATCCAGGCCACCCTTCACAGGCAGCAAGCCTCGAACCGCCCGGGAGAGAGCTTCGACGATCAAGAAGAGATCAGAAGGAGTGGCCTCGCGCTTCCCCATCTCCTGAACCGCCCATCGCTGAGCCTTTTCCATCATCGCTTCCGTCCCGTCCGCCGCCAAAGCCTCGACGAGGAAGGACCAGCACAGGGAGTTTTCGCCTGGCAAAGAGGCAGTGTGAGCCGGCAGGTCTCGAAGCACTTCCGGCCATTGAGCCTCAATCTCTTTGCTATGTTGGCGCAACCAAGAACCAAAGTCCCAACTCATGCCATTCCTCGCACCTTTACCACTGGTGTTGCAGGCAGAAAACCCACTCTATTGTACTCAGCCAATCAAAGGTAAGGGGTTACAGCTCTGTTACGATTAAGTAAATGGGTAACTGTCCAACAAAGCTTTGCCTCAAACCGACGAGTAAAATGGGACACGGATCAACACGATCTGCGCATACGGATTTTGTCGCTTCGCTTACACTCCGTGTTTTCCGTGTGCGTCGTGTCCGAAATCTTGTCTCGTCCGTGCCGATGATTATTACATCGGACGGAATTTTGGGTGTCAAGGATTTCAGCCGCTCAACGGTGATACTCTCACGCTCCCAGCCCCCATCTCTGGGGCAGAGTTCGAGGACGAATCTCGCCTGGCACGATCTCGAGACGGGGGGTGAGGTTAGCAGTCGAGCAGTTACGCAGGGATTCTATAGGCTATGGCGTCGGCGTGGGAGAAGGATCGGACGTGGATGCACCTCCGTCCAAGCTGGACGTGGGGGTATCAGTCGGAGGCAGCGGCGTATCGGTCGGCGGTTCCGGTGTGTCGGTCAGCACAGGCGTCGGCGTGTCGGTCGGAGTCGCCGGTGTGTCGGTCGGAGTCGCCGGTGTGTCGGTCGGTATGGACGTGGGCGTATTGGTCGGTATGGGCGTGGGCGTATTGGTCGGTATGGGCGTGGGCGTGTTGGTCGGCCCAGGCGTCGGCGTGGGCCGCGCCCGGGTAGGCGTAGGTCGCGGCGTGGGAGTCTCGGTCGGCACAGGGGTCTTGGTTGGCTCTGGCCGTGGCGGCTTGGGTGGCTCCGGCTCTCCATCCGTTCCTCCGCCCCCGGATGGCGTTGGCGTCGCAGCCGGCCTAGGCGGGTCCACTTCGACCGGGCTCGGCGTAGCGCTAGGTTCGAGCGTCGGCGTCTCAAGAGAGGGAACCCGCGTCGAGGGAGGGGGAAGAGGCGTGGGCACCGGGGTAGCCGTAGGCACAGGGGGAATTGCCAGGAGAGGTTTATCGTGTAGGATCATGGTTTCTTCCCCGGCCAGCACAGCGACAGTTTTCTCTTGAGATGTTACATCAACCACTCCCTGGACAACCGCCACGCGAGTAGCTTCACCATCCACGGTTATCTCGAACTCTGTCCCCCGCACAGCCATAACTGCCGCAGGGGTCTCTACTTGAAAACGTGAAGCCATGTCGACCAGAGCCTCCACACTATGGTAGGTTCGCCCCACCCACTGGTGAAGAACAATGATCTTGCCGCTGCCGTCTCGCCGAGAGCGTATTTGGGCAACAGAGACCTCTGTCTCAGCCTCCAAGTTGGTGATGCTTCCGTCGAAGAAACGCAACGCGGCGGTAGAGAGCACACCGGTACGGATACGATCTCCCGCCTCGATCTGACCATCAAATGATGCCTGCTGCCAGGTTTCACTTCCGGTGGGCAGGATCTCTACCGTACCACTTGTCCGAATCAGAGTGGCCGTGCGAGAAATAGTCACTCCAGAGCGAGCCTGAAGGAACAGGCCGCCTACGACGAGCACGAATAGGGCCAAGGCGCCCGCCAGAGACGGTCGTAAACTGGGCACACGTACCGGTACCAGAGATCGCCTCAAGTCCTCCAAGAGGCCAGAGGTCCATCCTGCCAGGCGAGCAAATGGGGAGGGGGCCGCCCCCCGCCGGCGGTGTTTCTCCGCCGCCGCTCTTAGCATGCGACGCTTACCAACAGCAAAGGCGGCAGTGCTGGAAGTCAGGCGCGGCGCAGAACGCACTCTGAGAGCGACTTCCAGCAGAGGGCGTAGAGCAGCGGCGTGGTCGGGATAGCTGCCCAGGCTCTCCTCCAAAGTGATCAGCCCTTCCTCCAGAGACAGCGAATGCTCATCCAGGGCGCCACTGATATACTGGCCCAACAGAGCAGAATCCAGAGCAGGCTGGCAAGATAACAACGTGTTTTCCGCAGCTTGCAACGGCAGCATCAAGGTCAGGGTGCTGCCCATACCCGCGCCCTCGCTGGCAGCTCCCACCCGACCACCGTGAGCCTCGGCGATCGCCCGGACAACGCTCAGCCCAATTCCTGCGCCGCCGAATCGTCGGGTAGCAGAGCCATCTACCTGATAAAAGCTATCAAATATCCGCTCCAGGTGCTCACGCGCAATCCCAATACCCTGGTCCTGCACGGCAATGTATACCCAGCCCTCCTCATCATCCGCCCACACCCGCACACCGATCTTTCCTCCATCGGGGCTGAACTTGATAGCATTGTCCAACACCTGGGACAATGCCACGTCCAAATGCTCCCGATCTCCCGATATGAGCGGTAGGTTGTCCGGCAAGTGGATTTCCGTCTGAATCCCCATCTGCTTGGCGATGTAGCGGAAGCGTTCCACCGCATCCTCCACCCATTCCGACACCGACAAGGGAGCCAGAACCAGTGATTCTCGCGGGATGTTCCGCAGGGTGGTAAGGTCGCGGACCAGGCCAGCGAGTTTCTCCGCGCCATCACAAATGACTTGTAGCGCTTCGCGTTGTTCTGGCTGCACCGGTCCCAGGACACTGCTGATGAGCAACTCGGTGTAGCCGTGAATGAGGTTGAGCGGCGTGCGCAATTCGTGGGTCAAATTCTGGATGCCATCCTCCAGCAGCCGTTCCAGTTCCTCTCGATGTCGTTGGGTAGAGGACGGCGACTGAACAGCGTCGCTCCAGGCAACCGCTATAGCGAACGCAGCCAAAGCCTGTTGCTGTAACGACCATACCTCATCAACAGATTGACCCAACGTCTGGGCTATGGTAGCGTCGTCCAGCCCTTCGACGAACTTGAGCAGGATGATTTGACGTTGGCTGTAGGTGAGGCGAGCGAGGGCGGCGATCAGGCCTTGGGGAGTCAATCGTTTTTCAGATAGAGGCTCTTCAGAGGAAGGCTGAGGAGGAGTATCGGCGCGTCGCCGCTCGTCAGCGATCAGGTCTTCGGCAATGCTACACAGACGCGCCAGCAGGTTGTCCTGACGAGAAAAGCGATCAATGCTCTCTACCAGGCGAACAAAAACGTCGCCGACTAATTCCTCGGCGGCGTCAACTGCCCCTACCCGGTAGGAGATGTAGCGATAAACTATTGGCTGATACCAGTCGTAAATCTCGGCAAAAGCGGCCAAGTCGCCTTCTCTTGCCCGGCAAATCAGCTTGGTCTCTTCCACAGGCCACCCCTTCGCATCCGGTACAGGTTAAAAAAGACAAACACCAGCAATCCCGCCAGAGTTGTCTCTTTAGGACAAAACCACTCGCGATGCCCCAACCCGCCGCAGAACCTCTCACAAGCGTAGCAGAAATAAGTGAAAGAAAAGTCTAAAAAACATTAAAAGCGACGGTAGGAAAAAGAGCAAGTTCTGTGCCAGCCCTCGGAGAGACCTGCAATACATATGCCCGAGCAGCAACTCAGTTACTTGAATTCGATGTCCCAAGAGAAGGAACGACCACCGCCTTGGTCGTCTCTGCCATATCCCAGACTATGTGCTTTCGTCTCCACACACCATAGTCCATCAGCCCCAGAAAACGAGACCAAATCTCGAGGGCAATGACGGCAGGCCCCCATAGGAAATAGCGCCAACCCCGCCTCACGCCGGGGCTAGCCAGCAAAAGCCAAAGTATGCGAGCGCCTTTCATCGTCGAGACCCGGTAGCCGAGCGTATCACGCACATAGACGTGGCCGGCATAGATGCGCCTGCGTTGGCGAAGGAAATCCTGCACTGTCTCAGGCCCTCGATTGTAGACCACTGCGTCGGGGACGTAACGCAGTTGCAGCCCTTGTCCCCGGATCAGCGGTTCGATGCTGGCCTCGTCTACTGCCGAATCAAAAGGAATCTGACGGAAAAAATTCCGAAAGGCTATCATCTCGCCCATTTTGGGCCGCAGAAGAGAGATCTGGTGATGCAGCGCCCAGAGCAAATGGGCAGCGTAACCCATAAAGGTACGAGCATCGTTAGTAGGAACCGGGCGCCCGCCGACCATGCCGACCTGTGAATCGGCAAAAGGAGCAACCAGGTTCTCAATGGCGTCTGGCGCAGGGACAGTATCGGCGCTCACCAAGACGATGACTTGCTGAGATGTCTTGCCCAACAACAGGTTCACGGCCGATGATTTTCCCCTGCGCTGAGACTGCGTCAATGGGCAAATGCGTGGGTCTGCCTTAGCGAAGGCATTCACGATCTCTTCCGTTCGATCTGTACACCCACTGGCGACGACTGTGATTTCCGCAATCTCCACCTGTCGCAATCGCTGCTCTAGAACAGCCTCCAGCATCTGACCGATGTTGGCCTCTTCATTATAGGCCATCACTGCCACGCAGCATTGTAACATAGAATCTCCTCTTGCGCTCCTAACCGCCGCGCACCACCAACGGCAGGTAAATCTTGTACTCGGTGACATCAAAGCTGTTGCTGCTGCCCGATACGCTCCCATCCTCAGCGGTGATCGTCACATCGCTCTGCGCCTGCGTGATTGTTACGTCACCCGTCCATACCCCACCGACAAAGTTACCCGTCACTGTGGGGCTAATTGTCCCGGTAGTGTCTGTCAGCACAGCTATGCCGGTATAGCCTGTCGCTGTGTTGCCATACTCATCCTGCGCCGTGATCGTCACACTGAACGGCTGGTCCGCCGTCTGCGACGAAATCGCGGCAAAGACAAAGTGATGCAAGCTGCCAGGGTTCACCGTGATCGTGCCTGTCGCATCTGTGATGGAACCGCCAGCATCTGCCTGGATGGTGCCCGTGCCCGCCGTCCCCGCCGTGAAGGTGGTGCTGACGCCGCCGGTGGGACTCAGCCGCCCTGCAACCACGCCCGTCCCGCTCCAGGTGACCGGGTAATCGCCGAGGTAGTTGTTGCCCACGTCGTAGCCCGCCGCCCAGACGTCGAACGTCTCGCCCGCGTTAATCGAATGGGTGGTCACCTCACTGCCAGCACCCCCCGCCGCGTCCTCGATCACCACGTGATCCAGCCCCCCCGGGTTGACCGTGATCGTGCCCGTGTCGTCGTCCGTAGCGGTAGCGTGGTCGGCCTGGATGGTACCCGTGCCCGCCGTCACTGCCGTGAAGGTGGTGCTGACGCCGCCGGTGGGACTCAGCCGCCCTGCAACCACGC
>CAYMWP010000002.1:14950-22132 GCA_964393895.1 uncultured Anaerolineales bacterium
GGTCGGCCTGGATGGTACCCGTGCCCGCCGTCACTGCCGTGAAGGTGGTGCTGACACCGCTGGTGGGACTCAGCCGTCCTGCAACCACGCCCGTCCCGCTCCAGGTGACCGGGTAGTCGCCGAGGTAGTTGTTGCCCACATCATATCCAGCCGCCCAAACATCAAAAGTCTCGCCAGCGCTCAGCGTGTGAGTATCTACTGCGCTTCCCGTTCCTCCGGCTCCGTCTTCGATCACGATGTGATCCAGCCCCGCTGGGTTGACCGTGATGGTGCCGGTGTCGTCGTCCGTGGCAGTGGCGTGATCGGCCTGGATAACGCCCGTGCCCGCGTCCTGGGCAGTGAAAGTGGTGCTGATGCCGCTGGCGGGGCTCAGCCGTCCTGCGACCACGCCCGTCCCGCTCCAAGTGACCGAGTAGTCGCCGAGGTAGTTGTTGCCCACATCATACCCAGCCGCCCAAACATCAAAGGTCTCGCCGGCGCTCAGCGTGTGAGTATCTACTGCGCTTCCCGTTCCTCCGGCTCCGTCTTCGATCACGATGTGATCCAGCCCCGCTGGGTTGACCGTGATCGTGCCCGTGTCGTCGTCAGTGGCAATGGCGTGATCGGCGTGGATCGTGCCACTGCCAGTCGTCTGGGCAGTGAAAGTGGTGCTGACGCCGCTGGTGGGACTCAACCGCCCTGCAACCACGCCCGTCCCGCTCCAGGTGACCGGGTAGTCGCCGAGGTAGTTGTTGCCCACATCATATCCAGCCGCCCAAACATCAAAAGTCTCGCCAGCGCTCAGCGTGTGAGTATCTACTGCGCTTCCCGTTCCTCCGGCTCCGTCTTCGATAACGATGTGATCCAGCCCCGCCGGGTTGACGGTGATCGTGCCCGTGTCGTCGTCCGTAGCGGTAGCGTGGTCGGCCTGGATGGTACCCGTGCCCGCCGTCACTGCCGTGAAGGTGGTGCTGACGCCGCTGGTCGGCGCCAACTGCCCCGCCACTACACCGGTCCCGCTCCAGGTGACCGAGTAGTCGCCGAGGTAGTTGTTGCCCACATCATATCCAGCCGCCCAAACATCAAAAGTCTCGCCAGCGCTCAGCGTGTGAGTATCTACTGCGCTTCCCGTTCCTCCGGCTCCGTCTTCGATAACGATGTGATCCAGCCCCGCCGGGTTGACGGTGATCGTGCCCGTGTCGTCGTCCGTAGCGGTAGCGTGGTCGGCCTGGATGGTACCCGTGCCCGCTGTCCCTGCCGTGAAGGTGGTGCTGACACCGCTGGTCGGCGCCAACTGCCCCGCCACTACACCGGCCCCGCTCCAGGTGACCGAGTAGTCGCCGAGGTAGTTGTTGTACTGATCATACCCCGCTGCCCAGACGTCAAAGGTCTCGCCGGCGTTCATCGTGTGAGTATCTACTGCGCTTCCCGCTCCTCCAGCTCCGTCCTCGATCACGATGTGATCCAGCCCCGCTGGGTTGACCGTCAATGTAGCCAGGCCATCCACCCCATCCACCGTCCCGGTCACCGTCCACGTGCCCGCCACCTCGCTGGCATAGACGTTGTCCGTCCAGCTCCCAGCGGCCCCCGCCTCGATGTCGAAACCGGCCTCACCGGTAGCGTCCCAACTGTTCCCGTAGGTGTCCGTCGCCACGACTGTGTAGGTGACCGCTTCACCCGCCGTGACCGTCTCTGAATCAGACAGAACCTCGACGGCGACTGCCGTGGCGTGCTGCACTGTCAGGCCGGTCGCGACACTCAAGCTACCGTAGGTGCCAGTCACGGCCCACGTATCGGCAAACTCGGAGGTATAGACGTTGTCCATCCAATGCCCGCCGGCGGCCAGCGTGATGGTGTATTGACTGTCTGCCGTCACCTCCCACGATCCCCCATAGTCGTCGTGGGCAAAGACACTGTAGGTAACCACATCGCCAGCGGTGATGGTATCGTTCTCCGGTGAGATGGTCAAGGAGGTGGGCGTGACAAACCAGTCAACGGCCCAATCGTCCAGGCTAGGAGTGGTAGTCACACTATCACTGCTGAACCAGGCCCGCAACCTGAGCGCCGGGTAACTCGAAACGCTCAGTCCGGAAATGTCAACCGGGGACGAAGAGAACCCACTGCTGTTGCCGGGCAGATCGCCGTCAGGGATGAGGGCGTTACTAGAATCAAGCACCTGCACCGTGATCGCCTGCCCCGCAGCAACCTGGGCCGTCCAGGTGATCGTGTCCCACCTATCAAGAGAGGCCGGCGTAATGGTGACAGAAGTGGCATTGCCGTCGGTGCGCCCTCCGGTGATCTGGACGTCGTGCAAGACCGGGGTCTGCTGGTGGTCAGCCGAGACAGTCAGCGTGGCTCGATAGCGGATGAAGCGAGCGTCGGCGACGTCGAGCGAGGCGCTATTGAAACCGTCGCTGCTGCTTGCCGCAACCTGGCTCCAGGCCGACCACGCGGTACCATCATCGCTGGTGGCCACGTCCAGGGCGATGTCCGTGCCTGAGGGAACGGAGGCATTCCAGGTCATTTGCCGCCACACGCGCGCCCCTCCGCTATCGAAACCCGTCGAGGTAATCACACCGGTGGTAGCATAGATGCGAGGCGTGGTAGCCGTGTCAGTGATCGTCGTTGTGCCGGTGATAGGCTCGGCATAGACATTGCCGTAGGCAGTGTTGGCCGCGGCAATTGTCCCCCCCACGATAGAGCAGCCCAAAGCACCGTGCGTGTTCAAGCTGGTGCGATTGGAGGTGGAATACGTACCACTGTCGCCCCAGTATATGTAGCTGGGAACGTTGTGATCGTTACCCGAGCGCCGATTGGAAAAGACAATATCTAGGTCCCCGTCAAGATTCAGATCACCCGCACAGTTGCCAGTAGCGCCGATGGTCGGCAGTCCCGCACGGTTGGTCGTGGTAAACGTGCCGGCATCATTCCAGTAAATATAGCTGTCGAGGGTATAGGTAACACCATCGTGGTGATTGCTAAAGATGATCTCTAAGTAACCATCATCGTTCAAGTCGGCCAATGCATTGCCATAGCTACCAACGGTGGGGAGATCCAGACGATTGGTATCAGTGTACCCGGTGCGCGTACCGTCTCCCCAGTACACGTAACTGTCAATCTCGTAAGTCAAAGTCACCGGTGTAGAGTCGCCAGTACGGCGGTTGCTGATGACCAGATCCAAATAACCATCAAGGTTCAGATCGGCAACGGAACTGCCGTGAGCGCCGACGGTAGGAATCCCGGTACGGTTGGTGTTGGTGAATCCTGTGGCACTCCCCCAATACAGGTAACTATCAATGGCAAAAGTGGCTGTGTCGGAGGAGAAAACACTATTCCGGTAGTTGCTGAACAACAGGTCAAGATAACCATCATGGTCAAAGTCTGCCGCATAGACAGACATAGCCCCAAGAGTCTCCAGATCAGTGCGATTGGTGGTGGTATACACACCACCACTGTCCCCCCAGTAGATGTAACTGTCAATCGTCACGTCGTACGACCCATCCATAAAGTTGCAGATGACAATGTCCAGGTATCCATCGTTGTTTAGATCGGCGATGGTGCCGCAGGAACTCAGAAAACTGGCAAGTTCGGTGCGGTCGCTGGTAGAATATCCGTCGCTGTCCCCCCAATAAATATATGCAGGGCCTGTACGATCAGATGAGTTGCCGCGCGCGACGACGATATCGAGGAATCCATCATCATTCAAGTCAGCAACAGCGTTGCCCTGGGCAGAGGAGACGGGCAACTCGGCCCGGTTTGCATCGCTGAAACTGGATGCGCTGCCATAGTAGAGGTAGCTTTCGTCGGCATAGTCACCGCCAGAGCCCTCGGTACCACTGTAGTAGTTGCTCAAGACCAGATCAGGGTAGCCGTCCTGTTCAAATCCGTCCATATCGTCAGAGACGGGCAAGCTGAAACCCAGAGACAGATCACCAAGGAGGAGAGGATCCACCCGCATTCCAGCCTCGTACCGATTGGTCGAGGTGGCTGTTGTCGTGAGCAGGCCCTGCCCGCCGCTCCAATCAGTCTGGGAAAGAACGGTCGGTGGTTCCAACTCGAGTCTATCCCACGTCCCATTGACTGCGACGTTCACCGTGGCATCCAAACCCACGGCATCGGTGAAGGTATCGGTCCACCAGCCACGCCCATCGTCTTGATGGAAAGCCGCGACCTGGCGCATACCTCCAAACCCAATCAACATGGCCACTAACATGAAGAAAGCCATGAACAACGTTGCCAAAACAGACCACACCCTTCGATTTCGCCGCATCAGTTCCATCTCGACTCCTTTAGTGATTTCAGAGATACACCTGCCCGCCAGTAATTCCTGTTTTGAAGCCGCACCGCCGTAAAACAGACGGTGCTGGCTAGTTTTTTCCTAGCATCGGCTCTTTTAGGCCGATGCACCTAAGCTAGAATTGCCAAAACGGGAATTGCTGCCCGCCCGCCAACAGGTATTCTCTCGGAAAGCCTGTCTGCCCCAACCTCCCGAGAGAACGAGCACAACAAAAAAGGGCGACCAACACATCACACTCACCCCCATTATCCCAACGATAGGTCAGTTAGAAAGAACAGAATAACTAAAAAACATCTAAATCTGTGAGGAACTCTGCCGCCCTTGCCACGCCGCCGTAAGCGGCCTGGCTACGTTGGAGACGCGCGGCATTGGCGCAATAATGGTCACTCAGAAGAACTGAAGAGACGGCTTCTCTCACCTGATGAGGCTGAAAAGGGAGATCGCGACACACCAACACCACGAACTGCCCACCGCTCCACCGCCTGACCAGGGGTTCCAGGCTCTCCTCTTCAGGCGCGAGCACCTGCGCTGCCCCACTCTGCTGGAGCCGCCGGCCGTTGCTCTCCTGCTCGGTGTGAAAGGGAAGCACAACCGAGGGCACGCCGGCCCGCACCGTTTCCATCATCGTGCCATATCCCCCGTGGAAAAGGACGACGTCTGCTCGGGCTGCCATGGCGGCGCCAGGAATCCACGAAAAGACCCGCATGTTCTCCCTCCGCCGCCAGCGATGGGGTACCGGCCGTCCCCCCGTGGAAACCACTATCTCCCAACCAGTCCCCGCGAAGGCCGCTTCCCAAATGGGCAACAAGTCCAGCCCCCACACCGAGTTCGCTCCCCCACCCACTGTCACGTAGATGACGGGGCGGTCGTGCGGCAACGCCGCCATCCACGCTTCGACAGGCTCAGCGCGTGGCTTCAGCGCGCGCTCACCGTTCTGGTCCGATCGGATCAGCGGGCCGACATAGCTGGTCCGCTCGACATCGGGCGGCAATGGGTCCAACTCCGGGATACTGGGGACAAGAAAGAGATCGCCGTTGAGCAGCTCACTGGCACATTCGACAGCTGGCATTCCCCATTGCTCCAAGACAGGGTTGAAAATCGGGGCAATATCCGGTGAGCAGACCTGGGAGGGAAGATCGCGCCACCACACCAATTGGGAGCAGGCGGGATGCAGAGCTGAACGGACAATCTGGATCACGGGCAACTCGGCCAGGTGACCAACGACTGATGTTAGAAGCCAAACATCGCCAATCAGGACATCGGGGCGGAAATGGTTCACAACACCCAATTCCCACTCCACCTCCCTCCGCACAACCTCGGGCGTGTGAAACCCATCCCGCACAACCTGGAAATTGAGATCGGAGAAGAAGAGATAGGCCAGTCCAGGTCGAAAACGGCCAAGTGCACCTTCCATCCATTGCCGAAGGCGGATCGGGAGAGACGGTAGCGGCGGCGAGAAGACGGTCCACCCCGCGGCGGCTACCCGACCGGCATGGGGACCGCGGAGCACAAAGGCAGACTCGCACCCCGAACGAGCCGCCTCCTCAGCAAGGGCCAGACAACGCCCAATGTGTCCGAATCCCCCACCCACATCACTGGGAAAGAACAGCAATCTCATCCCGCTGCCCCTCTACTATGACAGAGCACCATTGTCCAGGGAAACGGGGTCGTTACTTGGTCAATCACGAAATACTGGCCGACTAGCTGCGCAAAGCTACGCTTGGACCAATGGTTTATATGATCTGGATGATTCCCAAATTGCCTGACGTTTAGTCGAAATAGCAGCATCCTCGTCAAGCGGTACAGAGGTTCATTTGGCACAGAAAAGACGCAGTAGCCATTGTAACGCTGGGATATTTCTCTCATCACAGCTTCAGGGTGTTCTAGATGCTCCAGAACTTCTAAGCAAAGAACGGTGTCAAACCGATCTAATCTGAACGGCAGATGATGTATGTCACCTTGTATACTATCGAACTGAAAATTACGCACTAGTTCTTGGGCTACTCGCAAGGCTCCCGGGTTCAGATCCAAGCCACAGCAATAAGGAGAGCCTGGACTCTTTTCACAGATACTCTTCAAATCGAACCCCTCACCACAGCCCAGGCTGAGAATGCTCATAGGCTCAACCAAAGCGATCAGTCTGGCAAGGTCACCAAAGAAGCGGCCTATTCTTTCAACCACGTAAGGGTGATTGCTTGTATATTTGTCATAGTTTGTCGTTTTACTATCTTCAATCGTGCCCACGTTCATAGCCCCCCAGGCTCAAGGAAGCCTGGCTCCTATCAGGCGCTCCCATAAAGAGACAAGCCATTCAGAAAAGCGCACAATCGGGTGAATGAAATAGATCTCGTCAGCCGGGTCTGCAACAGGAATAGAATGGCTGATGAGAGGCAGGTAGATTTGGTACTCGGGTTCTTCAGGATCAGGATTAGGCATATCGGTCGAAGTCGGGGTGGGAGTATGAGTGGGCGTAGGCGTGTTGGTCGAGGTCGGAGTGGGGGTATGAGTGGGCGTAGGCGTAGGCGTGTCGGTCGGGGTCGGAGTATGAGTGGATGTGGGCGTAGGCGTGTTGGTCGAGGTCGGAGTGGGGGTATGAGTGAGCGTAGGTGTTGGCGTGTCGGTCGGGGTCGGGGTTGGAGTATGAGTGGACGTGGGCGTAGGCGTGTGGGTCGAAGTCGGGGTGGGAGTATGAGTGGATGTGGGCGTAGGCGTGTGGGTCGAAGTCGGGGTTGGAGTGTGAGTGGACGTAGGCGTAGGCGTGTGGGTCGAAGTCGGGGTTGGAGTGTGAGTGGACGTAGGCGTAGGCGTATGGGTCGGAGTCGGGGTAGGAGTGTGAGTGGACGTAGGCGTTGGCGTGTGGGTCGAAGTCGGGGTTGGAGTGTGAGTGGACGTAGGCGTTGGCGTGT
>CAYMWP010000002.1:22232-46511 GCA_964393895.1 uncultured Anaerolineales bacterium
GGCGTGTGGGTCGAAGTCGGGGTTGGAGTGTGAGTGGACGTAGGCGTTGGCGTGTGGGTCGGAGTCGGGGTAGGAGTGTGAGTGGACGTAGGCGTTGGCGTGTCAGTCGGAGTCGGGGTAGGAGTGTGAGTGGACGTAGGTGTTGGCGTGTCGGTCGGAGTCGGGGTTGGAGTATGAGTGGATGTGGGCGTAGGCGTGTGGGTCGAAGTCGGGGTTGGAGTGTGAGTGGACGTAGGCGTTGGCGTGTGGGTCGGAGTCGGGGTTGGAGTATGAGTGGACGTAGGCGTGTCAGTCGGAGTCGGGGTTGAAGTATGAGTGGACGTGGGCGTAGGCGTGTGGGTCGGAGTCGGGGTTGGAGTATGAGTGGGCGTAGGTGTTGGAGTGTCGGTCGGAGTCGGGGTGGGAGTATGAGTGGACGTGGGCGTAGGCGTGTTGGTCGAGGTCGGAGTGGGGGTATGAGTGGGCGTGGGCGTGTCGGTCGGGGTCACGGTCGGGGTGGGAGTGCTCGTCGGTGTATTGGTCGGCGTAGGAGTAGGACAGATCTCGGCGTTAGGTGCGTGAATAGTCAACCCTTCATTATTCTCAACCTCAATCCACTCCTGCCCTTGCTCGTCACGGGCATAGTTGATGACAGCCGTAAGCCCCTGAGAGGTGACGTGCAGATGGCGCACGACAAACTGCCCTGAGAGCTTGGGAATGATGGTGACTTGAGTGCCGCTCACCTCCAGGCCCAGGGCCATCTGCAACAGCCAGGTCGTCCCAGAGGCCGATTCAATGTACAGCGAGGATTCCCCAAAGCGACCGGGCATCTGATAATCATACTCCATCATCGTCTCTTGAGGACCGTACTGAACCCATTTGTCAAAGTAGATGTTGGCATACTGTTCCGCGTCGGCAACCTGTCCCAATTGGTAGTAGCCCAACGGGGGTATGGCGTTAGGCAACACCAGATACCCTCCAGACATACCCCAACCATTGGTATAGCTGGGCGATAACCCCCACCGTCCAGGGGTGGCAAAGTTCTCGTCCCCCTTGGCCAGCCAGTGGACGTCGTTGCTGGGTTCCCAAAAGTCCAGGCCGGTGAACACGTCCAACATCTGCGCCAGACGATCCCGTCCCAGGTTGCCACGCAGAGGCACAAATATTGTATGCGCCCAGCGGTCCTGATAAAACGTTCCTGCCGTGCGCGTCTGACTGTTCTGGTCAGCAACGGGCAGATAAAAAGCAGCACTATCATCCCAGAAGACAACGTCGAATGTGTTGCTCATAGGCACGACATAGTCAGCGATCAAGGCATCTGCTTCAGCGTCCCGCCCGTAGAGACGCAAAAGCTCCGCCCCGTCCTGGAACGCATAGACCATCTGCGCCGACTCACCCGGATACTCCCCTGCTATTTGGCACAGGTCCCCCATGGGCACGAGCAAATTGGGGAACAGGTTGCCATCCTCCCCGTACTGACTGTCATAGGCAGCATCATAGGCCTGTAGACCTGAAACTGCTGCATCAACAGCGTGCTGGTGAGACAGAGAGTAACTCAGATCGCCGTCGTTGAGGTAGATGCCATAGATGGCGTTGATGAACTCGGCCGTCGAATACGCGTCACTGTAGTTCTCCTGGTAGTGCAAACCTCCACCGGGCCGGAAATTCATAATGTCAGGCAGGTTGCCCCCGTACCACGAGGGCAACGGCGGCCACGTGTCAGTGTCAATGCAGTAGCTATAATGCCCCGAAACCGGCGCGGCCCACTGGTAGTCCGCAATCAGGTTCAGCCCCTCGCGAAACGCCGTGATCATCCCCTCAGGCAACAAGTGCGGCGTCACAATCGCTGGCATAATGGAGTCGGTAACGTACACAAAGGCTTTGTCAGTATAGAACAGTCCTCCATCTGGGTTGATCAGATAGGTGAGGATCAAGTTGGAGAAAAAGTTGACGAACTTGAACCGGGGCATGACTAGTGAATCTATCGTGGGCAGGGCCTCAAGCTGATTCACACGCGCGGCTCGCAGTGCATCCCACTCCGCAGTCGGGTCGCTGCGCGTGGCGCTATCCAACACCTGCGAGCCAATGTAAAAGAACTGCACTGGTTGGGCAATGACGCTGAGAGCCACCCGCCCATCACTGTAGCCGGAATAGAGTTGTCCGTCCAATACATCGGCAGCCAGGTATTGACCAAAGCCAAGATCGCTGCCGCTCCACGAGTGAAGCGGCTGGTCTGAATACACATAGACCGGATGGGCCGCAGCTCCCTGAGTACCGATCAAAGCCTGAGAACCACCGTCGAACGAGACCCGAGTGTCATTGCGGCTGTGAAATTCAACCGCATAACGGTAATCCATCGCCGGTTCGAGGTCGGTGGCCAACAGGACCCGCGCATCTGTGGGATCATCCAGGCTCACCTCAACTACGGCCACGGAGTAATAATCCTGGGGATTCAGGCTGGTCACCCGCACTCGAGCAGTACGCCCCAGGACGTAAACCTGATACCCAACAAAGTGAGGGGCCACCGTATACTCGTCAATGACGCCGTCGGAAAGCCACGCTCGCTGAGCGCTACCACCCGACCCGATAACCAACCCAATCTTGGTGAGATGAGCCAGGCCCAACACGCCGCGTCCCTTGACGCGAATCAGATCACCCGGTTGCGCGCCCCCCAACGCATTGGGATCCGACATGGCGAATGTATTGCCCACATCAGGATACCCATTCAGGGCCACAGAGCCTTGCGCCCCGACGAAACCAATCCAATCCCAGGGGAAGGTGCTATCGGGAGTCGAAAACGTCACCTCGTAGGTGTCCGTATCCCAGGTAGCGACGTGCGTGGTCCCTCGGCGACCGGCGAAGGTCAACTCGTTCGAGGTCAAGTCATCGAAAGGACCGTCGGCCTGAGATACAGAGGGCCAAAAGACGCATATCACCATCACCAGTGCCAGCGTCACTCCGGCAAGTTTGTGCATCAACTCTCGCATGGCGTGTCCCTTCGACCACCCGACCGATCGCCGACTGCAATCCGCCCATTGGTCCCATCCACCTGGATCAAATCACCCGTCTTGATCCAAGTAGTTGCCCCCTGCACGTTGACCACGGCCGGGACGCCATACTCACGGGCGACGGTCGCCCCGTGAGAGAGAAAGCCACCAACCTCTGTTACCACGGCCTTGCAGATCAGAAACAGAGGCGTCCACCCCGGATCGGTGTGCGGAGCGACCAATATCTCTCCTGGTCTTAGAGTATCCGCCTCAGAGATGTCGGACAGCACGCGGGCAACTCCTTCCACCGTGCCGGGACTGCACCCAATGCCGGTCAATCCATCCCCCTGGGGGCCAACGACCTCTCGTCCGTCGCCCACCACCAAGTCTGGGGCGATCTGCGATTCCCAACGGGTATGTTGCTCCTTGCGGGCCTGGATCAGGTCGCGTTTCTGTTGCACGTCCCCGTCTCCTGCTGCCAGGGCTATAGCCTCCGGCGGTGTCAAGAAAAATGCATCGTCGGCGTTGCCCAACATGGACATAGTCGCCAGATTGGTGCCTATCTCCAGAAAGACGTGGCGCAGTAGGGCATAGCCTTCAATCAACCGGTATTTAACGTTCTCCCGCATGGTGGTGTAACTACTGTATGACGCGAGAAGCCGGGTGAAGGCCCAGCGCTGCGCCGGCCTTAGGGTAGCCTGGATGTGCGCAATGGCCCCTTGCCGATGATACCGCCGCATTGTGAGGGCATCCGGGGGAGTCTCTGTTTGCTGAGCGTTCAAAAACTTGCGCAACACCTCCAGGACAAAGGCAGGGTCTTCTCGCCAGCGCGGTACGGCCAACTCGAACTCACCCGCCGCCCGGGCACCGTTCTCCTGCAGAAAAGCATGGAACGCACACAAAAGTTCTGGTCCACCAGACGCATCTGCCAGTCGCTTCACGACGGAGGGCCAATCGAGATCAGAGGCCAATACTTCCAATAAAGCCGCATCCGCCCGCACCTGCTCAGCCAGCCGCCAAAGAGAGATACCCTGAGTGGCCGTCTGCACATTCTCGCGCCCCATCAAGATTTGGGGCAAGAGAATCTCAGCTTCGGCGGGCATCCACCGCTTTAGCCAATGGGTCAGCAGGCCAAACGCGCCGATAGCATAGGCCGTGCACTTGAGATGCAACTGAAAGCAACGCGCAGTCCAGGTAACCAGTTCCTCCAGCCTCTCTGGTCCAGCAACAGGTGGAGGCGACAACCGCCCGACCATCAGAGATAGGCGCGGCAGAAAGCGCATCGCGTCCAGGACAAAGACCCCCTGCGCCAGTCGAACGAACAACCCCGTAGGGCGGGTATAAGATTCTGCCACTGGGGGCAGGTTGACGCCGAGCACTCGGCGCATCACCTGGGGCGTAATAGCGGGAAGGTAACAAAAAGAATCCAACAGACTGTCAAGGCGGACGTAGGCGCGCCCGTGGAGCAGCCTGATGCCTTCGCCCTCGTGTCTGCGACTGCTCGATACACCGAATGCCAAAGCAGGGTTGTTCAATAGTGTAGCCCGAAATATGCCCCACGTCAAGGGCGTGACCACGTGAGGCAAGACCTCGCCAATGTTGGCCCGGGTCCACAATTGAGACAGAGGCACGGAGACACCGCTCCGGGTGATGGGTCGGGCCTGCAATACATAGATCTGCTCCCCAACTATAGCCCACTCGATGTCCTGCCCCGGCCCAAGAATGCGTTCTATCCGAGCGCCCAACTCTGCCAGCGCACGGCATTGCACGGGAGTCAACAATTCCTCGGACGACAAGGCGCGAACACGCCCTTGGCGACTGACGCGATACCGCGTGGGGACGGCGTGGCCGGAAACTAACGCTTCACCTAGCCCGGAGACAGCCTCGATCAACATCTCTTCATCACTGCCAGACACAGGGTCCAAAGTGAACAGCACGCCGCTCACTGTCGCCGATACCTGTCGCTGGACGAGCAGGGGCAGTCGCTTGTCATCACCCTCGTATCCGTGCCGGGCCTGGTAGGCCCGCACACGAGGAGATCTGGCCGCCTGCCAGCACTGCTCGATGGCCGACCGCAGGGCCTCCACACCCCGGACGTTGAGGACGGTCTCATACTGCCCGGCAAATGAGGCCTCAGGTGAATCCTCGGCCACCCCAGACGAGCGCACGACGACAGCTCCACTGTCGGGAGCCAGTTGACGATAGGCACCGACAATCGCTGCCCAACGCGCGTCAATGCCCTCCTGAGCCACTTCGATGGTAATGCAGAACCCATCCGGCACAGGCAGCCCAGCCCAACGCAAGGCCCCCAAAGCAGCGGCCTTGCCGCCCACCCAGGGGCGCAGATCCAGTGATATCTTGTCTAGCCAGAGAATCGAGTCCACTGAACCATTGAGCATTGTTCCACACTTTGCCTACGCACTGACCTTCCTTAATTCACTCTAGCTGAACGCGAACGGAAGGTATACCGCAATGGGCGGCGGTTCCTTGACAATGATTGTATATGAACTACGTTCTGGGACCACTATGTCAAAGGTCAACGGCACCCCCTGGGCCGCCAATATTTCCACAGGCATACTACCGCTCAGATTGTCCAGCACCTCAATCTGGGCCGTGTTGGTGGGAAAACCAGTTACCTGAACCGTCGTGGTGTACACGGTATCCGTGGGATTGGTCACCCACAGAGCCAGACGGGATGGGAACACGTCGTCCCGGCGAGCGCCCACTACGACCAGGTCGGAAGGGGCCGTGGTGCTGACGATCTGCCCACCACCCAACTGTCCGTAGAGATTAGCAAACACCCAGAAAGAAGGGTGGATAGCATAGGGCTCGCCGTCGCTCTTAATGCCCCTCCAGTCGGCAAAGAGCCCATGCCCGGCCCAACCGCCCAACTGGTCAACGTACGTATCGGCCAGGCGGAAGTGAATAATGCCATCCGCGCCCGACGCCCACAACCGGCCGACCACCTCGGCGAACCCCAGCGCGGCCTCGCGGGTGGAGAAATCCATCTGCGCGTCGGGGCTGCCGTTGTTCGTGTCGGCAAACTCGGTCGCCCACACCGGACCATACCCGCTCAAGTGCCCTACGCGGGTTTGCAGTGCGTTCCATAGCGGCCCAACACCCTGCTCGTAGGCGTGGAAAGTCCAGGCGTCACAGCAGCCATCCGGTCGCTGAGGGTAGAAGTCGTCCGTCCAGCCGGTGCCGTGAACCTCATCCAACCCCATAATTTGGATCTGAGGGGAGACTTGGTCGAGGGCGGACCGTGTCTCGGCCGCCATCTGGACCAGGTCGGCCTGCGTCCCGACAAAGAATGAGGCCAGGTTGGGCTCATTGACAAAGGAGAACGAGAGCCGCTCCGGTGCAATCCCGCAGGTGTCGACCAGCCAGCGGGCCAACTCGCGGACGAACTCGCCGTGCTCAGCATAGTCCAGGGGAGGAAAAGCGCCACCCAGTCCCAGATAACCATTGGGATCGGAGGCGTTCCAGCGGGCCGCCAGCCATACGTTGATGTGGAAGTACATATCCGGAAACTCGGTGGCCAATGCGGAGAACATCTCACGGTAACTCAGATACTTGCCCTCCTCAACGTCGAGCGGCAGGGTCACATCGAAATCAATCTCCGAAACATTGGGATCGTCATTGTCGTTGACCATCTCAAGATACTCCTGATCAACCTGTACCCGCACCGTGTTGGCATGCAACAGGCGATAGCGCTCCAGAAACAGATCGCGATCCTGGTCGATCCAGCCGTATTCTACGCCATAATGGGTAGGCCCCGATCCAACGACCCGTTCCCAATCGGCGTGTATCACCGTGCTGGCCTGAGAGACAGGGACAGAATTCACCGGCACGCACTTCGCTGTGCCCCCCGACACCAAGACGACCGTTAGAACCAAGGCCCTAACTCGAACAAGCACTTGGCTCATTGCCAGAAACTCCTCTGGCGCTACTGCCCTTCAAGCGGGCCACAAGGCCTCGCCGGACGCGTCCCATCCAATCGTAGACAATGATAGAGGCGATCTTCCACCAGGGAAGCAGTGGCCAGTTGGTGCGCAACCTTGCCAACATTTGCTGGGGGGCGAGTTGCTGCACCAGCGGAATCTGCCGGTTCCAGTTGACCTCCCCTTGCCTCCAGCTAACGGGGGCCAGCAACACGCCTTGCTGGTAAATGCGGCGGTACTCTTGATCCCACTGTCGCTGGTAACTTTCCAACACGCCCGCTGAATAGTCGCCCCGCCGGTGGGCCGCGATGGCAGCCCTCCCGGCCAGTTGACCGCCAATCAACGCCGGTTCGCTGCCCATACACGACCAGATCGTAGCCTGGCCGGCGGCGTCGCCCACCAGCACAAGCCCGTCGTACACAAACCTACGTGGGGGGCATACAGGGATCGTGCCCATCTCTACGTGATCAGGTTGAGCATCGGCCAGCCAACTGGCGTAGGGTGCAAACTCACGCAGGGCACGGTAGTAGCGCTCTTGTACCGTTTGCTTCGGATAGTCTGGCGTTGTGCTCAGAGTAGCGTAGCCAAAACTGACCCGTCCGTCGGCAAGCGGATACAGCCAGCCGCCCCCATCGCCAAAGCGGTCGGAGGGAGCCAGGAAAAAGACCTCCTCCGGATCAGGTGCAGCGCAGCCCAAGTTCTGGCCAAAGCAATGGCTGAACATGCGCGGCCACGGCAGACCCAGCGCATCAGTGGCAAACAAAGCCCGCCCCGAGGCGTCAACTAGCAATGAGGCAGCAATAGCCAGCCCATCAGCAACGTGCACCAGCCAGCGACCATCGGTCATCCGCTGCAATCGTGAGGCTCTGTCTAGAACAAACTCAACTTTCCCGGCCGCCCGAGCGCGGCTTAGCAACTCCTCACAGGCCCCCTGATAGTCGAGGGCCACCAAAGGAGAAACATCATAGGTGTGGCTCGACTTGTTGCCCAGAGAACTGTGAAAAGTGAACCTGCGGTAGCGGCCTATCACGTGATTCTCCAAGCCGAACCGCTCCACCACGTCAACGAACGTCATAGGCGTGGGGTTGTTGCTGCCGACCCCACGCTCCTCTATGATGGCGATCTCGGCGTCGCTCCCCTGGGCGATGGTGACCGCCGCCGAGAGACCAGCCAAACCTGCTCCGATGATCACTACGTCACAAGTATTCACAACTCAAGAACCCATCTCTGGCCGTCTTTGTCTATGCCACCAATCCCTGACGGCCCGCCACGGCCACAGCCAATCGGCCTGCCCCAACACCAACCGCCAGAACAGAAAAGCTACGAGCAAGAGCCAGTTAATCGGTTGATGAACCGCCGCCAGAACCATCAAGTAAGCCGGCACGGCCAGATTGGGCATAGTCTCGTGTAGCAGCTTGGTCGCGCTGCGCTGGGAGTCGTAATACGGATCCACGAGCTCGCCGCGACGCGACGCACGGATCGTCTCATACAGCGCGGTCACGAACAGAACAACATATACCCCCACGAGCGGGAGGGCTGGCGATAGCGACAGATGCCCGACAGCTACAGGAGCGAACTTTACCATCATGGTGATTAGGACTGCCCCTAGCGCCACTCGATCCAAGACGAGAGCGGCAGCAAATAACTGGTCTAGCTTTGCCGGCGAAACACGAGTGCCCAGGGTGCCAGTCTGAGTGCTCAGATCGTGCGCCCGATCCCATCTCTGGTGCGCGATCTCCAGGGTAGCCCCGCTGACCGTGACCGCCAAAGCGAACACAACCATATCCCATCCACCAAACCGACCCAACGCTGCAAAGGCCAGCAGGACGGGCAAGGACCACTGAGCCACGAAAGAGAAACCTAGCCCCCAGACACCCCGCTCTTTGAGCCGCAGTGGGGGGAGAGAATATGCCAGGGCAAAGAAAGCCCATCCCAACCACAGAGGGAGCACCATCTGCCGCCGGGCAAAGGGCAGGCCCGAGAGGAACGCTAAAAGCAGCAAGCCCACCAGTGCCACAACTCCCTGGATGCGGGTTAGAGATGCAAAGGCATTGGGCTTGCCATGACGAGCGTCGAGCGCACGATCCCCCCAGTCGTTGACCACGTAGCCGAGGGCCGAGTGAAGCGTTGCGTACAAAACGAACAGAGCGAAATCTAGAACGAACGAGGCTGAAACCTGGCGATTGGCCAGGCCGATATAGAACAGAATCGTACACAGTACCGGTATCTTTCCCGGCCCCCAATCTCGCCAGCGAGTGAAGCGAGCAACAGCACCCAGACATTTGGACACTATCCTGCCTCCTCAAGTACTCCGACTTCGCGCTACCAGGCTTTGAAAACTGGCTTTGGCCCAACGCCAATGTCCGATCAGTTCATCCCATCTGGGACGCAGCACTTCTTGCCAGGACAGCCTGGAATCGCGCAAAAAGAAAACCAACAACACCCCCCCCGCCGCTGTGTATCCCACCGTGGAGGCCATCGCTGCACCCACCACGCCCCACCTCTGAATAAACAGCCAATCAAGGCCAACGTTGAGCATCAACGCTACACTCGCAGCCAGAATCGGGATCTGCTGCAAATTCCGGCTGGTAAAACTGCGGGCGAGCACCTTGTAGATAACCATGGACAGCACACCGGGCAACAGAACCAGAAGCGGAGGGATGGTGGCACGATAAGCAAAACCATAGACCCAGGGCACAAATAGCCAGCTCAGAGCCAGCAACCCCGCCACAACCAGGCCCGTGAGCACAAATGTGTTGCGGCAGACTTTGGCCGTAATCTGGTGATTTTCTTCCACTGGCGCGTGTGATAGACGAGGAAAAAGCACTGTTCCCACTGAATTGGGAATATACCAGGCCACTTCGGCCAGCGAGGCCGCCACGGCATAAAAGGCCACTTGGTCAGGAGCCAAAAAGAGCGCAAGCAGGTACACGTCAACGCGGTAGTTGAGCCCACCAACCAAATCGTGTAGATAGGACTTCAGCCCAAATCGAAGGGACTCTCCCGTCAGTCGGCGATCAAAGCCCAGCGTCAGTGGCACTTCTCGCCAGGTCAAAGCAAGGCCAAGAACCGTCATTAGAACAGTGATGACGACGTACACTCCCACGCCACCACCCATCCCGCCTTTGCTCACGACCAGCCCAATCACAAATCCAACCAACATGGATATCGGCAGAACCATCCGGCGCAGATTGAACAAATCAAATCGCTGACGAGCACACAGGATCGAGAGCGCCATAACATCCACCAGCAAGATGGGTACGAGCATCATCAACGGCAGCCAATACTCGGAAGGTAAATCATTCAGCACTGTACGGAAGAGCAAATCCTTCGCCGCACTGAGCACGAGCACCGACACCAGACCAAGGACCACGGAAAGCACAAGCGCGTTGCCCAGGACCTTTTTTGCATCGCGCTTGTTTCTCCCTATCAGATAGATGTTGGCCTGCGGCAGACCCAGGCTAACAAAGCTGACCACGGTCCAAGGTAACGTCATAACCAATACCATCACCCCTCGTTCGGCGGGGGTCAGGCTTCGCGCCAACACGACACCGGTAAGAAAATTCCCCGCAATGGCGAGCACTTCTGTGGAAAAGGTAAGAAACACGTCACGAATAAACACAACTATGTCCCTAATTCAGAACTAGGAATCAGTCTGCCACAGCACCTCTCGCTCCGAAACACGAAGAGGCGGTGACCAGGTTCCTTCGACAAATCCCCAGGCCCATGCATAAAGTCCCACCAGAAAAGGTACCAGAGCCAGGGCGTGCTCGCGCAGCACGTCTGGCTGCTGGCTCATAAACACGCCGATTGTGCGCAGCCACTTGACCAGGGGCAAAATCGGAGCTGCTAACAGTGCCAGTACGGGGGAGCGGGCCAGGAAGACACCCTCGTCGCCGGTCAACTTGAGCACCCGCGCCGTGATGCGCCCGATGCGACGCAGATGCCGGTTGTAGGCCCGCCAGGTGGAACGATGCACGTGCCGCACACGGATGCTCGGATCGAACCAGATGGGCACTCCGTGCTGCGAGAGCCGCCAGTGGAAGAGCAAGTCTTCTTGGGGATAAAATTCAGTGGGGAACCCTCCAAATCGAGCGAATATCGAGCGATGGTAGGAGATATTGCACGTCGGCACGTGTTCCACCAGGCGGGCCTTGCCCACCTGCAGCCATTCGCGGAACTCTCCCAGGTAACCCGCCCAGGCGATGAGGTTCTCTGGGTTGCCGTTCTCTATCGTACCGCCCACTACCTCGTGGCCCGCCCGCTGCTCCGTCACCATCCGCTTTAACCAATCAGGGGAGGCAATACAGTCAGCGTCAATGCAAGCAATAATCTCCCCCCTGGCCTGGACAATGCCCAAGTTGCGCGCTGTGCCGGGATCGGTCTGCTCATCCAGGTGTATCAGGCGCACCGCTGGGAACTCTGCAGTAATGATGCGTGGAGTCTCATCGGATGAGCTGTCCACCACGATAATCTCGTAGGACTCGTCGAAATCCTGCTCCAGCAAGGGGGAAAGCGTGCCCCGGATAGTGCTGGCGGCATTGTAGGATGGGATCAGCACCGTGGCACTGACCAAAGACTGCGCATCATTCCGCGACGGCTCGCTCACTGCCAGAGTTGGAAAAACATGCCGCGCAATCTGTTCTATCTCGCTGTGGCATTGCGGGCACACCAAGCGCGCGGCCAGGAACTGCTCGCCGCAGTTCGTGCACTTAGCGCCGGTCAGTGTGTATCGCTCTCTATTGAACCGCCAGAAACGTGGAACAGACATCAATCTCGTTCCTCTCTTTCCTGAAGCCAGTCCAGCGTGCGCCGTAATCCCTCGTCATAGTCCACTCGCGGCCGGTACCCCAACTCTCGGCTCGCCCGCGCGTGACTAAAGCCCCGGTCTACCGTCAGTGTGGCGACCTTGTCGCGGGTGATGAAAGGCTCTTTTCCGTTCGGAACTAGGCCAACCCGAGAACCAGCCTCGTAGAGCATCTCCATCCCCCACCCTGCCAACCGGGCGAAGGATGCCGGAACACAGATACGCGGTGCGCCCACTTCTACGAGTTTGCATATTTTGTCAACCAGCGCCCGCACTTGGATCGGCGCCGTCCCGGAGAGGATATATGCTCTCCCCGCCGCGCCTCGTACCAGAGCAGTATACATCCCGATCACCAGATCGTCAATGTAGACCAAATCCACGTGATTGCGCCCGTTCCCCACCCAGACGGGTTGCCCCTGCGCCAGGAGTGTGATGAGGCGCGTCACGAAACCCTCTCCATCTCCCGGCCCGTAGGTGATGACCGGGCGCACCACTACCGCCCGCGCCTCGAGCGCCATTCGCTCCGCCTGCGCTTTGGTGCAATGATAGAAAACTTGGCTCGTCGGTCTGGAGAAAGACAGCGTCTCATCGGCCTGCAGGTTGCCCGGATAGCGCGCCACACCCACCGAGCTGCAATAGACGAAGCGGTCCACGCCCGCCTCAGCGGCAGCCTCCAGCAAGCGCCGGGTCCCTGCGACGTTGACCTCTCGATAAACGGACTCTGGTGTGCCCCACACGTCGCGCACGGCAGCCAGGTGAAAGACAGCTTCCACTCCTTGCGCGGCTGCTCGCACTGTTAGAGCGTCGGTGATGTCGCCCAGTACCAGTTCCACCCCGGCCTCAGTCAGCGCCGGACTCTCACGGCGCACCAACGCCCGCACGGAGTGGCCCTGCATCGTCAAATAGCGGGCCAGATGCCCGCCGATAAAGCCAGTCGCTCCAGTGACCAGCACCTTCATTGCTGACCACTTCCCCGGACCAAGTCCCACATCACACCGGCGAGCGAAGATGGGTGCAGCAGGAGGTTGGTGTAGGCAGCATTGGCCAGTGGACAGTCACACCGGCCCGCCCGCACCTCCTCGCGCAAATCCTGCGCCCGCTCCCCCCACCAGACCCGCCGGAAGTCGTAGCCAGCCTCCCGGAGATTGCCCACCGGTTCGGCCTGTACACAACAGAACCAGACGTCACCCTCCGGCGAGATTTGGGCCGAGGCCCAGCCAGCGTAGCAAGGAATGATCTGCCGCCGCTCCCGCAGCCACCGCTGCACCAAGCGGTAGTAGCGGCGGCGAAAGGCCCGCGTCACCCTGCCCAGACCATAAGACGGATGGGACATCCGCGCCATCACCTGCTCAATGGTTCTCCCATAAGCGTCGGCGGGGGGAGTGATGCCCGCCCCCAGTGTGCCCAGTTCCACCCGCTCCTCTGCAATCTCGGTGATGTAGGAATCAGGAGCCAATTCTTCTTGCACGCGGGTATAGAGAGCGGGTACTGTTTCCACGTTGAAGCGGGAGACTACGGTGTGAACCCCCAGAGTCAGGTTGGGAGCCTGCAACTCCCGCAGCCGCCGGTAGGTTTCCATCGCCCGCTCAAAGTTGCCGGGCACGCCTCGGATGCGGTCGTGATCCTCTCCCCAGCCGTCCAGCGAAAGGTTGACCACGATGCCAACCTGAGGGCAGGCCGCCGTGACATCACCGACGGCGCGGGCGATCCGCTGCGGCAGCAGCCCGTTGGTAGGGATATTGATGATGGATGGACGGCAGTGCTCACAGGCCAGGCGGATGATCTCGGCGGCGTCTTCCCTTATGAGAGGCTCCCCCCCACTGACGGTTATCCAATAGGGAGCGTGGCCCAACGAGTGCAGTACGCGAGCCCACTCATCCACCGCCAATTCCTCTGACTCTGGCCCTGCGACAAGCTCAGGGCGACGCCACACATTGCAGGTAGCGCAACGGGAGTTACAGCGGTAGGTCAGGCTGAGCGTCAGGCTCATCGGCAAAGGACGGGGCCAACCCCAGCGGCGAGAAGCCACATAGGCCGGAAGCCGCCAGGCCAGGTCAAGCACCCGCATCCCTCTTCTCCGCCAGCACCGCAAAGTGATGGGCAAACACCATCTGAAGCATGGAGGGCCAGGTTCGCTCCATCCAGCCCAGACGGTGCATCCGTTGGTGGAGGTCGGCGTGGGCAACCGGATCAAAGTAAGGCAGGCCCTCTGGCTCCCAACGATATCCCCCGTCTTGCCGGGCACGGGAGAACGATCTTCCCATCCCGGGGATCATCGCCTTGAGCCACGCCACCGGATCTATAATGTCCGGCCACCAGGGCACGTCCAGCCAGCGTATCTCCAATACCCGCAGCCCGGCCTGTTTCAAGAGCGTCCGCACCGTGCCCGGGTCCATCACCGTCGTGTCGCCGTAGGGCCAGGGCAAGCCAGTGCGGGCGTGGAAGAGCCTGCGGGCCGGGAAGCCATAGTTGCGCCGGTTGGGCACCACCAGGGCCACGTAGCGTCGGGAAAGGCGCACCATCTCCGCCAGCAGCGCCTGCGGGTCCAAGAACGAAAGCCGGTTAAAGTTCCACACCAGGTCAAAGCAGTGATCAGGGAATGGCAGGGGGAAGCCATCCACGCAGACGAAATCCACCTGGGCCAGGCAGCTCTGGGCAGTCCACGTCCGTTTGGCCAGAGCTATCTCCGCCGTTCCGCCGAGAGCCACAGTCACCTCACAACCTCGCTGCGCCAGGGGGATACTGTGAATGCCGGGTATGCCCGCCACACCATCGCCCGGCCCCTCCAGCACCGTGTGGATAACACAATGTTCCGCTACATACTCCAGCCACCTGTAGATAGCGAATCGCTCAAAGGTCGTGCCCAAGCCACGGTCAGCCTCTTGCGCCATCGCTCTCCCGGCACCGTCAACGCCAGGACTCGTAGGAATTCTCAAATTCGTCATCCTCGTTGCCACTTGAACCTGGATTCTATTCATGGTAGAATCTGATCGTCAGAGTCAGGTAACGAATATACTGGAAATCAGCTAAAGATGGGCGACAGATCGCTGTCCCAAGTCGTTCTGGCTCCACCTCTAGCCCCTTTTTATGATTCTCATCACCTCAAACCAACTCCAAGTCCATAAAATGAGAGAATACGGAGGTCGCATACATATGCCTATAGAAACTGCTATCCGAATTTTTATTCTGGAGAACTTTCTCTTCACCGATGACGGCAGCCAGCTACAGAACGACGCCTCTTTTCTGGAAGAGGGAGTCGTGGACTCTACCGGAGTGCTGGAACTGGTGATGTTCGTCGAGGAGACTTTTGGTGTCACAGTGGAGGACGAGGAAATCCTGCCGGAGAACTTTGACTCTGTGACACAGTTGGCACGCTATGTGCGGTCCAAGACAGGGGAGGCAATACCCGATGCTGGTGAACGACTTTCTACAGCATAGCGCGGAACGATCCCCAGACAAGATAGCCCTGATCTGCGACGGCCAACGACTGACATACGCCCATCTCGAGGAGCAAACCAACCGATTGGCGCACGGGTTGCTGGAACTGGGGATACGGCGCGGAGACCGGGTGGCGATATGGCTGCCCAACTCGGTGGAGACCGTAGTCGCCATCTTTGCCATTCTCAAAGCTGGCGCCACTTTCACCGTCGTCAACCCCACCACCAAGGCGAGCAAGCTGGCCTTCATCCTGAACAACTGCGCCGCCCGCGGACTGTTCGCCCCGGGACGGCTCGGCGAACAGGCGGCGCAACTCTTCGACACGGTTCCATCCCTGAGCTTGGCCGTTCTATGCGGAAAGTCCCCCCCACACTCACACGCCCACACAATTCCTTTCCCTCAACTACTAGACACTAACTCTCCCACCCGCCCCCCCTGCCCCACCATTGACGTGGATCTGGCCTGCCTGATCTATACCTCCGGCAGCACCGGCGATCCCAAGGGGGTGATGTCCACCCACGCCAACATGGCTTTCGCCGCCTCCTCCATCATCCAGTATCTGGAAAACGTGCCGGACGATATAGTCATCAACGTTCTCCCTCTTTCCTTCGACTATGGTCTATACCAGTTGATGATGGTCTTCAAGTTCGGCGGCACCCTAGTGCTGGAACGATCCTTCACCTACCCGGCAGCGGTGCTAAAGCGCATTGAGCAGGAGCGCGTGACCGGCCTGCCCGGCGTGCCGACACTTTTCGCCGTGCTGCTCCAAATGGACCTGACCAAGTTCGATCTCTCATCCCTGCGCTACCTGACCAACACCGCTGCCGCTCTGCCGGTGGAGCACATCCAGCGGCTGCGGGACGCCTTCCCCTGGGCGCGTCTGTACTCGATGTACGGGCTCACCGAGTGCAAGCGCACCCTGTACCTGCCGCCAGAAGAGTTGGACCGCCGGCCTGGATCAGTCGGCATCGCCATCCCCGGCACCGAGGTCTGGATCGAGGACGACGATGGCAACAAGCTGGGACCAGGGAAGGTGGGCGAATTGATAGTCCGTGGCTCTCACGTGATGCAGGGGTACTGGAACAACCCGGAGGCAACCGCCAGGTGGTACCGGCCCGGTCGCTACCCGGCGGAACGTCTCCTGTGCACAGGCGACCTGTTCAAGATGGACGAGGAGGGATTCCTCTACTTTGTATCCCGCAAGGACGATATCATCAAGAGCCGCGGCGAGAAGATCGCCCCCAAAGAGGTAGAGAGCGTGCTCTACCAGTTGCCGGGGATAGTGGAGGCCGCCGTCATCGGTGTGCCGGATGAACTGCTGGGCCAGGCAGTCAAGGCCTTTGTCGTCTGCGGGGAGGGTCATCATCTCACTGAGAAAGAGGTGCTGCGTCACTGCGCCCAACACCTGGAAGACTTTATGATGCCCAAGCAGGTCGAGTTCCGCGACTCGCTGCCCAAGACGTCATCGGGGAAGATACGGTCGGCAGCCCTCAAGACCTCGGAAGTCTCGGAGACTTCCGAGGTCTAGGAGATTTGATATGTGCGGCATCATCGGCACACTGGATTGGAGCGGGGAGCATCCCCCTGACGTCGGTCTCCTGAAACGAATGTTGGGGATGATCCGCCACCGTGGGCCCGACGAGTTCGGTCTCTACGTGGACCAGCGGGTGGGCATCGGCTGTGCCCGCCTCAGCATCGTGGACTTGAGCACAGGGCAGCAACCTATACCCAACGAGGATGAATCCCTGTGGATCGTCTTTAACGGCGAGATCTACAACCACCCAGAACTGCGCGTCGGCCTGGAGCGAAAGGGCCACCGCTTTACCACCCGCTCAGATACCGAAGTCATCCTCCATCTCTACGAAGATATGGGGCCAGAGTGCCTCCAGCAACTCAACGGTCAGTTCGCCATCGCTATTTGGGACACCCGGAAGAAGGAGCTGTTTCTGGCCCGCGACCGGGTGGGCATCCGCCCGCTGTTCTACACCTCGCTACCCCAGGGGCTGGTCTTTGGGTCAGAGATCAAAACATTGCTATTGGACCCGCGCGTGGAAGCCCGGCTCGACCGTCACGCCCTGGCGCAGGCGTTCACTTTCTGGGCGCCTCTTGCGCCGCGCACAACCTTCGAGGGCATTCTGGAGCTTCCACCGGGCCACTATATGCAGGTGCGCGCTGGCTCCCACACCATCTCTCGCTACTGGGGACTGACGTTTCCACAGACGAGAGGCGAGGTACAGATTTCCGAACAAGAGGCCGCAGAACAGTTGCGAGACCTGCTCTCTGACGCCACACGGCTACGGCTGCGGGCGGACGTCACAGTAGGAAGTTACCTCAGCGGCGGGATAGATTCCACCTACATCGCCGCCCTCATCCGGCAGCACACTCCAGAGGCTCTGTGCACGTTCTCCATCGCCTTTGAGGAGCGCGCCTTCGACGAGCGATCCTACCAAGAGATCGCCACCGCTTTCCTGTCCACCGACCATCGCCGCACCGAGTGCACCAACGACGCCGTCAGGCAGGTCTTCCCAGAGGTGGTCTGGCACGCCGAGGCCCCGCTCCTGCGCACCTCGCCCGCGCCAATGTACCTGCTCTCCCGGCTGGTCCACGATAACAACATCAAAGTCGTTCTGACGGGGGAGGGGGCGGACGAATTCCTGGGCGGATACAACATCTTCAAGGAAGACAAGGTGCGCCGTTTTTGGGCTCGGCAGCCGGAATCGGCCTGGCGGCCCTTGCTGCTACAGAGGCTCTACCCCTACGTAGCCGATCTCTCTAACGGTGGCAACTACCTGGCCGCCTTTTTCCGCCAGGGACTGACAGAAACTGGCGGGCCAGGCTACTCCCATCGCATCCGTTGGCGCAACACCACGCGCCTGCAACGGTTGTTCTCCGGCGGGCTGCGGGAGTCTCTGGAAGGATATGACCCGGCGGAAGAGTTCCTGGCCTCACTGAACAGCGCTCTGTCTGGCTGGAGCTCCCTGGCTCAAGCCCAATACATCGAGGTCGCCACCTTCATGTCGCCTTACCTCCTCTCCTCTCAGGGAGACCGGATGATGGCAGCCAACTCGGTGGAAGGGCGCTTCCCCTTCCTGGACCATCGGGTAGTAGAGTTTTGCAGCCGCCTCCCACCTAGCTTCAAGATACGGGGCTTGCAGGAGAAACATATCCTCAGAAAGAGCGCCCAGGGACTCTTGCCCCCCCAGATCTGGCAACGGCGCAAGCAGCCCTATCGCGCTCCTATCCACTCGGCCTTCTTTGCCCAGCCTGGCGTGCAGGAAACCCCACCCTACGTGGATGCACTACTTTCGGCAGAGGCAATTCAAGCCAGTGGCATCTTTAATCCCCAAGCAGTGGCCCGTCTGACGCGCAAATGTCAGACCAGTGCGCGGGTCAGCGAAGGAGATGACATGGCACTGGTGGGAGTCCTCTCCACCCAGCTACTCCATCACCTGTTCGTAGAGAACTTTGCGGCCCGACGCGCAGAAGCAGCTCACCCCGTCCGCATCTGCCGGGGGCAGGAGTAAGGAATTGTGAAACGATGTAAACGCTGTATATTGCCCGAGACCTTCCCCGGTATCCAATTCGACGCAGAGGGAATCTGCCAATACTGTCGGCGGGCCCCGGCGACCGGGGCGCAGGCAGAAAGACGGGCCGACCAGAAAACCCGCCTGCGCGCACGATTCGAGGAACTGATCTCCCAGGTGCGCGACCGGTCAGGGCACCACTGCCTGATGAGCTGGAGCGGGGGAAAGGACAGTACCTATACCCTCTGGCTGCTCAAAGAGCAGTACGATCTGCGCGTCCTGGCCTTTACCTTCGACAATGGCTTCGTTTCCCCGGCGGCTTTGAAGAATATGGGAGTGGTCGCCGAAAACCTCAAGGTGGACCACGTCATCGTGAAACCCCGCTTCGACTTTCTGCGGGAGGTCTTTCTGGCCTCCACACAGCCAGGGATGTATCCGCCGCGAGCGCTGGAGCGGGCCAGCGGTATCTGCAACACCTGCATGGCCCTGGCAAAGGGAATCGGCCTGCGGATGGCGCTGGAAAAGGATATTCCCCTGCTGGTCTACGGCTGGTCGCCCGGGCAGATTCCACTGGCCTCCGCCATCTTTCGCACCAACGCTCGGATGCTCCAGGCCATGGTCGAGACGGCAATGGCTCCTCTGGAGAAAGCGACCGACAGCCCAATCACCGCCTACTTTCCCGAGAAACGCCATCTGGAAAACGTCCCAGAGTTTCCCTACAACGTCTCTCCCCTGGCCTTCCTGGACTATGACGAGGAGACCGCCGTGGAACGAATCCAGGCGCTGGGTTGGGTGCGTCCTCAAGATACCGATCCCAACTCGACCAACTGCCTGCTCAACAGCTTTGCCAACCTGACCCACCTGGAGCAAATGGGATACCACCCTTACGCGATGGAACTGGCGGGCCTGGTGCGGGAGGGGTATATGAGCCGCGAGGAAGCCCTGGACCGGCTAGAGGTCGCAGCCGTGCCTGAAGTGGTAGCAGCGGTGGAGGCCAAACTGGGCATTCCGCATAGAGGATCAGAATGAACATCCTCTACGTCACCCCCTACGTCCCATCCCGCATCCGCACCCGGCCCTACAACCTGATCCGGGCGCTGGTCGGGCTGGGCCATCGCCTCACCCTGCTGACGGCGGCCGGCGACTCCCCAGAGGAGCAGGAACAAGCCAACGCACTGAGGGACTGGGGGGTACAGGTGGAAATATTCCCGGTCTCCCTGGCGCGCTCCCTGACCAACTGCCTGCGGGCGTTACCCACCCGTGAGCCGCTCCAGGCGGTCTACTCCTACCATCCTCAGATGGAGCGGCGGTTGATAGCACTGCTGCGCGAGGGTTCTTTCGACGTCGTACACATCGAGCACCTGCGGGCGGCCCGATTGGTGCGAGCTATCGGGGAGACGCCAGCGGTGTACGACTCGGTGGACTGCATCTCGCTGCTGTTCGAGCAAGCAGCGCAGAGCGGGGCGCAACTCCGCTCCCGCCTGATGACGGCGGTGGACCTGGCCCGCACCCGTCGCTACGAGGCCCGGCTCCTGACGCACTACGACCAGGTGGTGATCACCTCCCAACGGGACAAGGAAGCGCTAGAGGAATTGGGGCGCCGCTACCTACCCTCGAATGCCCAACCCGCCCCCATCACAGTGGTCACCAACGGCGTGGATTTAGAATACTTCCGCCCCCCAGAAATCAGAAGTCAGAAGCCAGAAGCCAGTAATCCCACGGTGGTTTTCACTGGCAAGATGAGCTACCACGCCAACGTCGCCGCTGTGCTGTACTTTGCGCGTGAGGTACTGCCCCGCATCTGGGCAAAAGACCCTCAAGTACGATTCCAGATCGTGGGCAAAGACCCGCCGGAAGCGGTGCGCCAACTGGCAGATGATGGGCGCATCCAGGTCTCTGGCACCGTGGAGGACCTGCGGCCCTACCTGGCGCAGGCAACGGTGGCGGTGTGTCCAGTCCCATACGCAGTCGGTGTGCAGTTCAAAGTGCTGGAAGCGATGGCGATGGGCACACCCGTAGTCTGTACCTCAGCCGCGTTTGCAGGCTTGGAGGCCCGAGAGGAGGCAGAGGTATTAGTAGCTGACGATCCGGATACGTTCGCGACCCAGGTTCTGCAGGTCTGCTCGGATCCCCCCCTGGCAGGACGAATGACGACAAATGGGCGGCGGTACGTGGAATCCCACCACAGTTGGGAGACCAGCGGTCGGCGGCTGGGGGAGGTATACGAGAGGGCGTGTTCCCAGGGCGAGCGGGGAGCATAATTCAGCGACAAGCTGGCAGCAGGTGGTGAGGATGACATTTCCCGCCAGCTCGTGAAATTCGTATATTCTGCCATTTGTGGTAGAATCTGCAGACGTTTGATGAGAGCGCACAGCAGTAAATACTTGTTAAGGAGATGGACTGATGGTGGAGGACAATCGGGAACGAAAAAAGTTCAGCAGGCGTGATCTGATAAAGGGGGGGCTTTGGGCCGGAGCATTTCTCGCCCTGAGAAAGTGCTTGCCTGGCGGAGACATCAAGGAGCCAAGTTCGATAGCCCAAGGCGCCACACCCACACCCATCAGCCAGTCCAGTTTGTTGGCCCCGGACGCCACACTCACGCCCGAGGCATATTTACCCTACGTCTCCAAGCAGGGGCCAACGCCTACCCCCACCGCCACTCCGACACCCACTCCACCCAACACCCCAATACCCGGCTCAGCTCGTGTGGTGCACGTACACGATCCGGACGCGACCAATTGGTCTGGCTCCGGGTGGTACGGCGACGCTGTAAACCAAAGTGTCGTGAACGATATGACGCTGGCTGGATTGCAGGGACTGACGGGCAAGAGTTCGTGGGCAGACATCTGGAATGATCTGTTTACGCAGGTACAGCCATCAGGTTACCAGGTAGGACAAAGGGTCGCTATCAAGGTTAATTTTAACAACAGCGGGTACCTGAACGGCGGTTGCCAGGGTACAGGCAACTACATTGACGCCCTCCCCCAGCCTGTGAAGGCTCTTGTGGCTGGTCTAGTGGGGGCAGGTGTGGGGCAGGATGATATTTGGATCTATGATGCCACGGTGGAGGGGCGCATCATCCCAGACCGCTTCTGTAATCCTATCAGGTCCAGCTACCCCAATGTCCGATTCTATGGTAAGGGAGAATGTGATGAGGTCAACACCGTGTCTCACGGCGGATACAGTAGCCTCACAGTCCAGTTTTCCGACCCACAGGGCAACCTGAGCGACCGATTGCTGGCCGATGTTCTGTACCAAGCTACCTACCTGATCAATATGCCCATTCTCAAAGTACACGGCATCTCTCCCACGAGCCTAGGCTTTAAGAATCACTTTGGGAGCATCAACAACATCATCCGAGGCGGAAACGACAACCTACACTTTTATATCAATCCCTCGGAATCACTTTACAGCTCAACCTACAGCCCTATGGTTGACATATTCCAGAACTCGAACATCAAGGACAAGACCATTCTCACGGTGGGGGATGGCTTGTATGGCGCTTTTGGCGCTACTCTCGTTCCGCCGACATCGTGGAACACGTTTGGGGACGCTCCAAATAGTCTGCTCTTCTCCCAAGATCCGGTGGCTATTGACTGCGTCATGACTGATCTATTGGCTGCCGAGGGTCGGGTCGGCAACAATGCATACGATTGTCTGTTCTGTGCCGAGGAAGCAGATCTGGGTGTGTGCGAGGGCACTCGCAGTAACCCGGGCGGCGACCCGTGGCAAACTCCCTACGGCAGTGGATATGCCGAGATTCAATACACTCGCATAGAATTGTGATACCCCTATTACTACAAGCAAATACGCCCCCAGGCCAAAAGCTGGGGGCGTATTTATACGTTGGTTGTGATACTGTCAGTGACTGCAAATGACAACCGGCAGGAATACAAAGAACTCGGCTGGGGACAGATAAATCGTTGCCGTGGCGGTGACGCCGTTGGCCTCGACCCTCACCTCCCGCTCATCACCCGCCTTCGATAGAGTGACCGGCCCCGTCCAAACGCCAGCCTCGAATGCGCTGCCCGAGACGAGGGTAGGTGTGATAATACCACCATTGGAGGTGGAGAGCGACACGTCATCGGCAAAACCCGTCACAGTGTTGCTAAACTGATCTCGGGCAGTGACAGTCATCGTAAAGGGCTGCCCGGCCACACCGCTCGACGGCACCTGGAGTACAAAGTGGTCTAGCACACCAGGTACCACCGTCAGGATGCCAGTGGTGGTCACGGGCAAGCTGGCATGGACAGCTTGCACACGAGCCGTTCCCACTTCCCACCCTGTGAAAGAGGCGCTCTTGCCGTCGCCGGCTGGGGTCAAGTCTTCGTCCACCACCCCCCCGCTCTTCTCGACCAGCGACCAAGAGACCGCCACATTATCCACATAATTCCCCACGCCGTCACGAGCGATGGCACAGATGGTCAAGCTGTTGCCAGCCGCCAGGGTACGATCACCCACTACATTGCCAGTGCCATCGCAGGCGTCCTCCAGCGTAACGGTCTCCGCCGCCCCTGTCCCAACGCTCACCGCAGCCGCCTGTATTACCGTTCCATCAGTGACTGTAAAGACTTGGCTGCCAAGAAGAGTCAGGGTAAGCGTGAACGAGTTGGCACCATTGATCCAACCAGTGCCATCATCGGTCGGCAACACAGCCAGGATATCAGTGCTGCTGAAGATCACCGTTCCCGCGTAGTCAGTCTTCAAGTTACCCTCAGTATCATAGGCAGTCACAGTGACACTGTATGGCACACCAGAAATTGCTTCCGTCGGCGCAGCGATCTGGAAACTCCCCAACGCCGTCGGGGTGACGGTTATATCCCCACTGGACCGAGTGACCGTGCCATCAGTAACAGTAATACGCTGCGTACCTGTTGTGCGCAAGATAAAGTCATTTCCGACGAAACTATGCTGGCCTGCATCACCACTGGTGAAACTGTAGACGTTACCTGCCGTAAATGGTAATGTCGCCCAGAGATCGGTAGAAGTAAAGTAGACCGCTCCAACATAATCGGTTTTGAGGTTGCCATAAGTGTCGTAGGCCACAACGACGACATTATCGGTGAAGCTATCGCCAGCAACAACGGCAGAAGGGCACCCACTGAGCTCGAAAGATGCCAACGCGCCAGGCGTGAAGGTAATGACCGCAGTGTTGCTGATGCCGCCAGTAGCCGTAGCCGTCAGCAGACCGCTGCCAGTCAATGTGGAAGTGAGAGTAGTCGTGACTACACCACCTGCCGTGTAGCCAACTTCAGGCAAGAGACCTCCGCCGCCCAGGTTCAGCGAAGTGGCGAATGTCACCGGAGTGCCGTCAATCACCGCGTTTCCATATTGATCGCTCAGTGTGGCCGTAACAACGACGGTATTATCCACCGAAACCTGGGATGATAGAGGTAACAATGTCAGTGTGGCCGGATCGCCAGGTATAAGCGATATCTCTGCTGTGCCGAAAGCTGCACCAGCCGTGGCGGTGACAACCGATGTGCCAGCCTGAGTGGAAGAAGCCATGACTGCCGTGGCCACGCCGCCGCTAGTCGTGCGGGTGTATGGTGTCAACGGGAAGCTACCCAGATCAGTAGTGAAGGTGACAATCGTCCCGTCTG
>CAYMWP010000002.1:46611-140579 GCA_964393895.1 uncultured Anaerolineales bacterium
AGATGTGGAGACCCCGTCGGCCACAATACTGCCAGGATTCGCCTCCACCGTCACCGCGTGCGGCTCGCCCGGCGTGAACTGGACCACGGTGTCACTGAAGGCATCGCCAGCCGTGACCAGCACCGTCGCCGCACCCAGGTCAGCCCCCGCCGTCAGAGTTGCTACGGCCACGCCGTTGGCAGTCGCGCCGGTGTAGGGTGTCAACGGGAAGCTACCCAGATCAGTCGTGAAAGTGACCACTGTGCCATCAGCTACCGGATGCAACCACTGATCGGTGATGGTAGCAGTGATGACAGATGTGGAGACCCCGTCGGCCACAATACTGCCAGGATTCGCCTCCACCGTCACCGCGTGCGGCTCGCCCGGCGTGAACTGGACCACGGTGTCACTGAAGGCATCGCCAGCCGTGACCAGCACCGTCGCCGCACCCAGGTCAGCCCCCGCCGTCAGAGTTGCTACGGCCACGCCGTTGGCAGTCGCGCCGGTGTAGGGTGTCAACGGGAAGCTACCCAGATCAGTAGTGAAGGTGACAATCGTCCCGTCTGCTACCGGGTGAAACCACTGATCGGTGATGGTGGCAGTGATGATAGATGTGGAGACCCCGTCGGCCACAATACTGCCAGGATTCGCCTCCACCGTCACCGCGTGCGGCTCGCCTGGCGTGAACTGGACCACGGTGTCACTGAAGGCATCGCCAGCCATGACCAGCACCGCGGCCGCACCCAGGTCAGTCCCCGCCGTCAGAGTTGCCACGGCCACGCCGTTGGCAGTCGTGCGGGTGTATGGTGTCAACGGGAAGCTACCCAGATCAGTCGTGAAAGTGACCACTGTGCCATCAGCTACCGGATGCAACCACTGATCGGTGATGGTAGCAGTGATGACAGATGTGGAGACCCCGTCGGCCACAATACTGCCAGGATTCGCCTCCACCGTCACCGCGTGCGGCTCGCCCGGCGTGAACTGGACCACGGTGTCACTGAAGGCATCGCCAGCCGTGACCAGCACCGTCGCCGCACCCAGGTCAGTCCCCGCCGTCAGAGTTGCTACGGCCACGCCGTTGGCAGTCGTGCGGGTGTAGGGTGTCAACGGGAAGCTACCCAGATCAGTCGTGAAGGTGACAATCGTCCCGTCTGCTACCGGGTGAAACCACCGATCGGTGATGGTGGCAGTGATGACAGACGTGGAGACTCCATCGGCCACAATACTGTCAGGATTCGCCTCCACCATCACCGCGTGCGGCTCGCCTGGCGTGAACTGGACCACGGTGTCACTGAAGGCATCACCAGCCGTGACCAGCACCGCCGCCGCACCCAGGTCAGTGCCTGCCATCAAGGTTGCTACGGCCACGCCGCCGCTAGTCGTGCGGGTGTATGGTGTCGTAGGGAAGCTACCCAGATCAGTAGTAAAGGTAACAATCATCCCGTCTGATACCAGATTGGCGCACTGATCCACCACCGTGGCTGAGATGACGGAGGTGGAAACCCCATCGGCCACGATGCTGGTTGGATCGACAGCCAGCGTCACCGTGTATGGCGCGCCAGTGATGAAATCTATGGTCACCCACCCCTGACTGGTATTGCCAGTGACGCTGACCGCTGCTGTTTCGATGACACCGCTAGTCAGGGTAGCGGTGGCCACACCGCCGGATGTAGTGCGGGTGACGGTCGTTTGCCCAGCAAATCCGCCCAGGTCGGTGGTGAAAGTGACGACCGTACCATCTGCAACACTTGTGAGGTCTTCATTTACCAGCATAGCAGTCACAACCGCGCCGCCAGTGTCGCCAACCGGGGCGGGGTTCGGCCACACCGTGACCCCCAGCGTGACAGTGATAAAACCAGTGGCATCATCGGTGAGAGTAGAGTGGTCGGCAAAGATACGAGCCGCTCCGATCTGATCAGCGGTAAACGTGGCGCTGCGTCCGTCACCAGCGGGTACCAGATCGGGACTGGCAACGCCACCCACAGTCTCGGTTAGCGACCAGGTGACAGCCACGTTCTCAAGAAAACCGCCTTCAGCGTCGTGGCTGTTGGCGTAGACCGTCAGGCTAGCGCCAGTGCCCAGCGTAGCAGTAAGCACTTCACTGCCACTAGAGGTGGGCAAGTCTTCGATGATCACCTGCGACGCCTCCCCGGCGAACGCGATAAGCCCAGTGCTGATCGGCGCGGTGTCCTGGATTGAAACAGACGCATCTGTTGTTCGGTCCTCGACTATAGAGTCGGCATCGGGATCGAAGGTGATGGCAAGTGTGTTGGGGTTCTGGGCTGAGGCATCTGACGTGGTTTGAACAACGACGAAGAAATCGAGCATGGTACCATCGGGGCCAACCTGTACCAACAGATCGCCGTCGCTGAACGCGATGGTTTGGACACCGCTCACGAGCGAGAGGTCTGTGACGGTCAAGACAGGGGTATCGGTAGGTTGCCACACAGAATCGCCGCCATCAAGGTATACGTACAGGTTTTCGATAATACCGTTGGCCTCTGCTGAGGTCAGGGGATCGCCAGTTGACTCCTCCAAGAGCAAGCGCCATTCGGCCAGTTCGATGTCGTGGTCGGCCAAGATGCCATCGTGGGCCAAGCTGACGCCCAACACATCGTCGGCGGTGCCATCAAGAAACTGACCAGGGGCTGTGGACACAGCGTTCTCATCGGCGCTGCCGCTCTGGTTGAGCCAGGCCACCACGTTATGATTACCTGCCGAGCTCCAGTAATCACCGCTTCCGTGGACAATGTCCAGATCGCCATCCTGATCGAAGTCTCCGACAGCCACCGACAGCCCACCTTCCGAAGTGTATCGGCCCAGGTTGTGACGAATCCATGACGTATCCGTAATGACCGAGCCAAACGGACGACCGTCGTTCTCCCACACCAGGGTCTCGTAGAACTCTGCACTGACCGTGATCAGATCCACGTATCCATCGTTGTTGACGTCCCCAGCTGTCACGTCATAGACCGATGAGCTCATCCAGGGAGCATAGACTCCCGTCGCCGTCGGCTCCCAGGTCCAATGCTCTTCCTCGGGCTGACCATCGAAAGGAGTTCCGTCGTTCTTCCAGACTTTTACCTGATGATCTCCCTCAAGATGTTCACCCGAGACAATGTCCAAGTCGCCATCGTTATCCAGATCTGCCAGAGCGACGGAGAAAATCGTTGCTCCCCAATACCCATGGTAGCGACCGGAGTTGAATGTGGCGGTCTCAGGGTCACGCCCTACATTTGTCTCGGACCATGCCCCGGTGAAGGGGGTGGTGTCGTTCTGATAGGCGCGAAGTTCATAGTTGGGATACCAATCCTCGGGAGGGGCTGGATTACCGGAGGATCCCACCGCGGGGGCGTGGTTGACGCCAGCGACAATGTCCAGCCAACCGTCGTTGTCCAGATCCCCAACAGCAACTGTATGCACCGAGTAGGTTACCGTGTACACGTCGCTCGAGTTCCAAGTGCCTGTGAAGGGGCTAGCGTCGTTCTCCCAGATCGTCACCTTGTAGTCGTTGCTGGCAACCCACTCATCCAGCCCAGTAGCCGCCACTATGTCCAAGTCGCCGTCGTTGTCCAGGTCGCCAACGGCCACATCTTCCACCTGAGTAGGAGGCGCACCCACAGAATGGCCGGTCCACGACCCCGCGAAGGGGGTACCATCGTTTTCCCACACCAGTAACCTCGGCGCTGAGCTCTGTCCTGAAATGATGTCCAAGTCGCCGTCATTATCCAAGTCTCCCACGGCGATGCTGCAAACTCTGCTCAGGTCCCCGACGTTGTGACGGGGCCAACTAGAGCCGAACGGAGTGCCATTGTTCTCCCAGGCAGTCAGTTCGTAGCCTGTGTAGCTATCACTGCCGGTCAGTAGGTCCAGATCACCATCCCCATCTAAATCTACAGAAACGGTATCCAAGAATCTGGCGTCCTGTAATGTGCCAACGACGTATCCCGTCTCCTCAAATGGAATATCTCTGTGGATGAGAGTGTTCGGCCAGAGAATAATCTCACAGTCCTCGTTGGAGCCGCTACTGGAAGTGATGTCCACATCCCCATCGTGATCCACATCCGCTGCAACCACGGCGAACACCGTGTCCGTGCTGCTGCCAGGCGTAGCTGATGCCCACGTACCACTGAAGGGCGCACCGCTGTTCTGCCACGTCTGCACGGAACTGTTGCTCGCGCTGAGCAAATCCACATCCCCGTCGTTGTCCAGGTCGGCGGCTAACAGGTCATTGACCGCACCCGCGCCATCACCAACGTCCAAGCCCGAACCCCAACTGGTGGTGAACGGTGCTGTGAGCGTCAATGGGTTGCGCCAGAGGATGATGTTGCCGACAGTGTCACCCACCGCGACATCAATCCAGCCGTCATTGTCTAGGTCGTCCAGAACTATGGATACGGCCTCGTTGCCAAGACTGCCCAGAGTATTGCTCACCGTCCAAGACGCAGCAAATGGGTTGCTGGGGTTGCGCCACATGAACGCAGTGTTGCCTGCAACGGCGACAATGTCGGTTCTGCCATCCCGGTCAATATCGGCAACGGCAAGATCGGCGATGCCCGCACTCGCACTGGCAGCGATGAAGGGGGGCCCCCAACTATTGGTGAAAGGGGCAGTCGCGGTAAGTGGGTTGGCCCACAAGCGGATGTCGCCGTCGGAGCCCCCAGTGACCAGATCTGTGAAGCTGTCCACATCCAGATCAGCCAAAGTCACCGAAGTAATACTGATACTCAAGCTGTTGGTGAGCGTGTTACTCACCGTCCACGGGGTGGTGAAGGGCGCAGTAGGGTTCTGCCACAGCTTGACCTGGTTGTTTCCTGCGCCTTCGGTCACGCTGACAATGTCTTCCCAGCCGTCGTGGTCAAAGTCGGCCAGGGCAACGTCGGCAATGGGATTGGAAGCAGAGCCTAGAGAATCAGCAGAGGGCCAACCACCGAGAGGCGTGCCATCGTTCTCAATCACAGCCAGGGTGACGCCTGCACCGTAGACGAGATCAAAGTACCCATCGTTATCCAGGTCACTGGTGGAGAGAACATGCACGTCATCGCTCGTCGCCGCCACGTCAACAGCGCCGGCAAAGGAATGAGTGATACCACTAATGGGATTGGTGGCCAGTACTCCACCCTGGTAGACAAGTAGCACTCCGACAATAAACAGCACGCCAGAGAACCACTTTGCTGCGAGTTTGTGATCGGGTGATTTCAAGCTGTTTACTCCCAACACGACAGGCAGGATTCTTGACGATAATCATCATATCCCAGGCAAGTAGGGTTAAGGTGAGAAACTTATTGGAATTTGAATAAAACGACGGCCAGCCTAGCGATTTCGTCACCGGGCGGGCCGCAGATGGTTCAGCCACAAGGCAATGGAAGGAAACCGATAGTATTCTCTACCACCCCCTGAGGATAAGGGGAAGATATACCTGGCGAGCATTGATGATAGTCAACGCCTGTCTCTCTATCTGCTCCGACCCAGCCCCAATGACCGCGACATTGGCTATCACAAGCGGTTCCTCAATCGGCTCCACTTGGACGGCGAAGGTGACAATGACACTCTCGTCAACATCAAGCTCGCCTGTCCACCGAATGCCCGCTGCATCATCCAGATTGCCACTATCTGGCACGACTCTGGCGCTGCCCAAGACGTAGGTGGTCCCTGTTGGTATCTCGTCGGTCAGGAAAGTCGTTGCGCTCATCGTCCCAGCATTGACCAGGGTGATGGTATAGGTGAGAGTATCCCCCGATCTGGCGGTGAAGCGATTGACAGCTTTGGTGGACGGACTCAGCGAAGGGCCTGCCCAGTTCACCTTGACAGCGATGTCGTCGTCCAGAGGGGTCGGCAAGCTCAGAACAAGCCCTTCAGAATTTGCCTCAACGACCTCCGTCTTGACGATCACACCGGTATAAGTATCCCACCATTCAACTAGGTAAGAACCTGGGGTCATACCCGGGATGGTGATCTGTCCAGACAGCGCAGGAATAGTGACGCCATCTACAACGTTCCGCCACGTATGGTTCCGGTTCTGGACCCAGAGGTGTGCCCTCCTGTACACACCATCCTTCTGACCCCAGGCTCGGAGGTCCGGATGGGAAGTCGTCGCCTCAGCATCCCGATAGTTGCCATTGCTCAACGGAACATCGTCCACAAAGTCGCGATAGGGGCCGTAGTGATGATACAAATCGTGATTGCGGATATTGTCAGTCCACCAATAGAGATCGTACATACCACCCGGATTGATCCCACCCCAGACAAAGTTATGGAGCCAGATACCCTCTGTATCTAGAGACAAATCAGCCAGCTCTTGCTGTGGTCCCCCAGGATAGTCGAGCCCTGCCTCACCGCGTACGACCGGCATCCCGGCTCCCGCCGGGCCTTGACCACCCCAGAGAAGGCTGTAGGCCGCGGTATACAGTGCGGCATCCTCATGCATAGAATCCAGATCCACAGAGCCATTGGTAGCCAACACCGTGCCATCGGGAGCAATGATTTCAATATCATCTATCCAAGCCGTGCCGCCGCTTCCGAAGGTGTTCTGTACGCCTACATACAAGCTGTGAACCAGGTCATCGGCGATGACGATTCGGGCAGAGAGCGGAGCCTCACTACCAGCAGCGGTGTGAGCGCTGTCGAATCGCATCCAGTCATGAGTCCCTGCTGGTGCGGAACACCGATACTCTTCGCCAGTGACGGAAGGCGGCACCACGTTTGACTCTTGTCCCGGCTGTCCGTTATCCAGAATCCACATCAAGCGTGGACCAGCCAACGTATTTGGATCCCCATACAGACACGAGCCAACAAAGCTCTCTGTTTTTGTCCAGTAGCGAATGATCCACTCTCCAGCGCCATGGATGGCTAACCGGGAAGGAGGTACCGGGGTCTGGAAGAAATAATCCGAACCAGCGAAGCGCAGGCTGTGCCCACTTCCCCCTCGCACATAAGTGGGGTTGTCTTCGAATTCCAAATGCTGCGGCGGGCTGTTTCCCCAGACTGGATATTCGCCCCAACCAGTGCTGATGTATGCGTGCAGATCAGCATAGCCGAGGTCCGGGTAGGCTGCATTGCCCCAGAACTCCTTGACCGGAAAGCTGTGCCAGTTGGACGTGCTCACCAGGTGCTGGTTGGGATCGTATTCGCGGGTGTACTGTGCAAAGGCCTGGGTTTGATCATAGTGATTGCTGTTGTACGGATCACCCTCATTGAGCAACTCCCAGGAATGCACAGCCGTGGAATAGCCCCAGCGAGCAGCAAGGTAACGCCACCAGGCCTGGTGCAGCCAGCGCACCTTGGTATCCGGTGCGGCGTAGAAGTTGTTATTGCTGGGAGTGGTAGTCATCGTCCCAGCGGAAGTTATGCGATTAAAGATCCACTCATTCTTCTCCAGGACGACCAGCTTGAGGTAGACGTCGTGCGCCGCTGCCTCGTCCAGAATGGCATCCCACAGCCGGGCAGAGTAGGGCTCAAAGTAGGTGTGGGCGTTCATCTTGGGCTTCCGGACAAGGTTAGGCCCGTACTGTCCGTTCCCCAGATTCTCCTCCAGCCAGACCTCATCCACATAAACCGCCCCCCCAGTGGCATTGCTCAGAGTCAAGTAGAGATTATCGAGAAAGTACTGACCAGAGTTGGTGGTCAGAGTTCCAGTGACGACCTGCCACGTGCTGCCAGTACCAGTCACATAGGGAGTCACGGGAGTGCCTACACCGGCCAACGAGCAACTCTGACCCAGCCATCCCCCTAACTTGACGACAAAGCCATAGGGCTCGCCTGCTTGAGCAGGACCTGTCACACCAGCAGTCTTGATTCTCGCCCGCACCCGGTAGCTGCGCTCCGGCAGCACTGGAATCCGCCCGGTGAAACCCTGGAACATACAAGGATTGGTGACCCATAGTTTCATCGAGACATCACCGCCAGAGTACGCCTCCTCGAACGTGAGGCTCGTAGGGGGTAGATTCCCCTCGTAGTCCAGATGGTGAGATGTCCAAGGCCACCATGCAGAACCAAAAATAGAATCCCCAGTCATCCAGACGCGGAAGAAATTAGCCCGGCTGGCGGCAAAACGATCAAACTTTTCTGAGGCATCCTGAATCGGTCTCTGGGCGTCGAATCCCTCACCGTGACCCACACCTATGAAGGGCGTGCCATCATCGAACTCAAAGTAGCGTGGGTCCATTGAGCTGACGTGGAGAAACCCTGGATTGTCGGATGAGGTGACAGTGAATGTCAAATCTCCACTGGCAGGGTAAACGATGCTACCGGAGGCATCAGTGGCCTGGATGCGATAGCGCCAAGTGCTGGTAAGGGGAGGGGCGAAGCGAATTCGCCATTCCGTATCACCGTTCGGGTAGAGATGGTCATAGTCGTTGTGCACAGTATGTAGGTAGGGTTGGTATGGAAAGGCAGGCTGAGTGTAAACGGTGGCCCAGTTATCGGGGGAGAAGAGACCGTCCACAGTAATGCCCACGCCGACTGGTAAGCCAGGAGGAGGGTCAGGATCATAAGGCCAGTCTAGGGAGGAAGCTACAGCGCCAGTAATATCGAAAGACAATCCAAATGTCTCGTAGCAACCGACTACACTAGAGTTGGTCTCCACATTGATAATCTGAAGGTCACCCTCACCCTGACCATGTGATACTCGACTCTGACCAGGTGCCCTGAGGACGACAAAGAAACAGGCCATCAAGACAGCAGTACAGGCCAGCCAGATCAGTGCTTTCCGTGTTTTTCTTCTTTCCCGTCGGAACATGTCATCTCCTAACAAGGGGGCTTGTACTGGCGGTGGGGTGCTCAGGGCAAGTGTGGGGCCAGCGTCCCAAGCACCGGACAGCACATCCACAACTCACCCAGTGGTCACACGATCACTCAAAGGCTCGCCACGACCAACGACAACATAGCCATACCGCGTCCGACACCTCGACTACTCAGCCTAGTGCCTGAACACAAGAGGCAAATAGACAGAGAACCCATCAACGACAATGACGCCCGAACAGGTAAAGATCCCGTGCTCGCCAGCATCTATGGTAGCTACATTTCTAATCACTGTGGGTTCCTCCACTTCCTCCACAAACCCCACATAGGTGAGCACTACTGTCGGGACAGAGGAGAGAACGCCATTCCAGAGAATGGATCCGTTGACATAATCAGCCTCACCAAGGGAGGCGGAGACCGTATCACTGACGTACGTCAAACCTGCGGGAATCTCGTCGGTCAGAAAGACAGTACTCGTAATCGGGTGACCACTGTTGCGTAGAGTAATGGTGTAGGTTATCATATCACCGGAAGAAGGGGCGCGCTTGCTAGCATGCTTGGTTGACAGACTGAAATCAGGCGGGCCACCTCCCTCAATGGCGATCACGAGCTTCTGCAAATAGTACAGGTCGCCCAGTCCCCACGGTCGATCCAGGTAGTCCTCCAACTGTGGCCGGTCGACACTCTGAGTGTATGCCTCAGCAAGGAACACAGACCAAGCCAGCTCAGGGCCGTGGAAGCTACTTTCCCCGCTCTCATTCTGGACCCCCAATCGGGTCAGATACCACAAGTATTGACCGCCATAGTAATCGGTCAATGCATCCAAGTAGGCTGCCACCGCGTTACCATTGGTGTCGCGTAGATAGTGCCCCACCTCGGGCACCAGGCCGAAAAACACTGGCGCGCGCCAGCCTGTCGTCTCGCCAGCCGGGTCAGGGTAGCGCGTGTTGGCGGTATACAAGAATGCCGAAAAGCTCTGACCAGCGGTCATTCCCGCCACGGCTACATTTTCCCCCTCCTGGGCCGCGGTCGCACGGCCCAGATGGGCAGCGATACGAGCGTAACCTATCGCGCCGCCGATGGCAGCATAACTGTCCACTTCGTCTTTCTTGTCGTCGAACAATGCATCAATTTCATACCAGTGGTTCTGTAGGTAGGCCCAGTCACCAGTAACGTCGGCGTAGGCCCACAGAGCATAGAGAGTTGATAACGGCGGGGTCGGTGGAGGCCAGACGTTGACCCCCACTGCCATTGCGTATGACTCCCTTCTTGTGCCCGCGGTCAACCAATTGGGAGGCCAGGGGAGTTGCTCCAGCGGCGGGTAGAGGTTCATTTCACTCTGAAGATAAGACCGCACCTGATACTGCAATCCGGTTGAAAGGTAGGGATAGGCCAGACTGAGAGTGTAGATCAGTTCACCAGGATCAAACCAATAGACATTGCCAGCCGGACCGAACTTGACCAGTCCATCCTCGGGATGAGAGGAATCGCCGGGAATCCCCTGGGGAGTAGTGAATCCTCGCTCAAGATAGAATGGAGCCAAGTGGCCCGCGTTCACTATAGCCTGGACTTGCTCCTCCAATCGAGCGACCAGAGCCGGACCAGGATTGGCAACAGGACGCATCGGCTCCTCCCATACATAATCGGCCAGGGATTGAACGCTCTCCAACGAAGCGCTTGCAACCACCTGATCAGGAAGCTGTCCCGGTTCACTATCCACTGGGACTGAAGAAGGCCACACGTAGGCTTGAGACTGCGTGCTGGACAGATGACCAATGGCCGCCAACCCACCCTCTATAACCCGCCAGTAGATCACACCGTTGGCAATGACGGCTGGCCGATGGACCCTACCCTCACTCACGCGGGGACCAAAAAACGGATAACTACTGAAGAAGGGCATTGGTCCGGACTTGCCCACGCAGTTGGCATTACATTCAGGCCAGTAGTCAGCCACGTTGGCTACTTCAAACAACTCGCCTGTGTCAACATCTATGCCGCCCAGCCTGGTCCAGGTATCCACAAAGAGCATACTCCCGCCCATACTCAGCACGGCTGGTTCGTCAGATGTAGCCCGATATTGAAGAAACCACTGTTCCCCTGGAGCTATGGTCAGGTTAGCGATGTTCAGCGTGGTCAGATTCATTCGTCCCAGAGCGGCATCATAACGAGTGGTGACGTGCACGGAGCCAGAATCCTGCTGGATACCGTGGCGGGCGCGATACAGGGTATATATCTCTTCTCCACGAACAGTAGGAACTCCCGGAGGATCACCATTACCGTACGTATAGAGTACAGGAGCCGGCCCGCGCAGGGAACCCGTGTCCGCATTCAGAACGAAAAAGGTTTGACAATCGGGGTTCTCAGTGAGAAAGTTCACAATGCGAGGGCGCACCAGGGCCCAATCAGCGGCCCAGTCAGGGTTGACTGCTCCTGCCTCGTCCATAACGTCATCCCCATCGTGCAATAGATCGTGGAAGTAGTGAAGTGATTGAGAGCGATAGATGACAGAATTCCCGACGACTACGGGCCAACGGTCAGCAAGGGATTGGCCTTGCAGACGGGTACTCCAACGTAAGGTGCCATTGCTGGCATTCAGAGCATAGGCAGTGATATCCTCAGCGCCAAAGTAGACCGTATCGCCGTCAACGCTCAAAGCGGCGGAGGTGAGAATCGGCGTTCCGACGTCGTGGCTCCAGCGCAGATTGCCGGTGTTAGTATTTAGCGCGTAGAACACGCCACCAGTGGACCCGATGTACACAGTATCATTGGCCACGGCCGGGGCAGTGGCGATGCCTGCGCCCGTTTGGAACTCCCAGCTCATATCACCAAGCGTTGCATCAATGGCATATACCTTGCCATCGTGGGAGCCGAAAAACACCCGCCCTTCGTAGACAGCCGCCGAATGGCGGATCGGTCCTGCCGTAGCAAAAGACCACAGAGGTGCACCAGTCTGAGCATCGCGGGCGTACATCTTTCCATCCAATCCTCCGATGAACAACCGTCCTCCTGCCACTACCGGCTGAGTGCGGCCTGCAAAAGGCACCTCGTTCCACTTCCACAGGTAAACATATGGCGGACGCACTTCTTCGGGCGTGTAGCCTGTTCGCTGAGGGTCATGTTGGAGCTGTGGCCAATCGTTGGCCTCTTCAATGTGAACGACGGAGGCAGCCTTGCCCTCTGACTCAGAGCTGGCCAAGAGTTGAGGCCCAGTCAATGAGACGCTCAGGGAGATAACAACGAACCATACCCATAACGCCACCGCCCTTCCACCAGATAACGTAATACTGTCATCAGCCATATCTTACCTCTATCCAGGTTACTCAGAATAGGAGAAGAACACAGTGAGAATAGTGGATACAGCCAAGCGCTTGCCCACGGTGAAGTAAAACGACTCACCCCCAAGGCAGATTGAGGTTGCTAGAACCCGGGCTGCTCAAGGGATGAGTGAGAGGCGTCCGAAGATTGATGTAGTCCTTTGGCCAAACCCGTCCCCCCACGAAGCATAGTACCATAGAGGACCCCCACTGTCAATAGCACCCTGTTCCTACGCCCAGGCAATCCCATCCAGATTGGAGAGGATGGTTTTCACCCCAAGGTGGAAGGCACGCCGAGGGTAACTCGAAACCCGCACCCTCGCGGCAAAGGTCTCAGGGGCCAGACCTGCCAGGACAGATCAACGAAGGCGACTGAACCAGCCCAGACGTGTAGCTACGACGATCAGTAGAACAAAGGCTATCGGTGAAAGGGCCAGGATCAATCTGACAACTTCGTCACTTTCTGTATAGAGCCCCGGCGGCAATCCAGAGCTCTCTGGGGCAATGATCGGGGTTGGAGTCATCGCCAAGCCAGGAGTAGCTTGGCCAAGACCGTCCGGTGTAGGTGTGGAAGACACTGTCGGAAGAGGCACAGGTGTCTGGGATGGGGCATCCGCCTGAAAAGAAGACACCCATACTTTGTATCGTCCCCGCTCGCTGTCGTAGATGTGTTTCTCATCTCTGGTGAACCAAGTCGCATAGAGTTTGTTCCCCATTCCAACATCAATGCGGGGCCACTCGGGCGGGTCACTGGAGGCATAAATAACAGTCGGGGAGGACCATCTGGAGCCATTCCATATTAGATGTATCAGTCCAAGCTCTTCATCCAGGGGAGAAAGGTATCCCAACACCAACAAGTGAACGTTGCCGGCGCTGTCGGAAACTGCGTGGTATGCGTCCAGGCTGAACAGTTCCCAAGGCTTGGCAAATACGCCCGGTATAGACTGTGGCTCAGACCACGTGACGCCGTCGTCTGAAGAAACCTGATAATAATAGTAGGACGATTCCTCTTCAGGCAACCTCCACACGACTACTAGGTCGGAACTCTGGCCCACCCCCAGGGTGATCTGCTGTGGCGCGCCCTGAGGAGAAGAAAAAACGATGGGTTCGGCCCACGTATGTCCGCCATCGGGAGAATACGCGTACATCGAAGAGACAGGGTAGCCCTCGCGAGCATACCAATCCTCGCCCTCCTCCCAAGTCACGTATACACCCCCTCCACCACCGACGTGCACCTGAGGCTTTACCGAACCGGCGAACGAATCGGAGAGATTGACAGGCGCAGACCAACTCTCGCCTCCGTCGGTCGAGTGGCGATAAAAGATGTCGGCGCACGAAGGGCACATGGCGTTTACCCGTAAATCCCTGGCGATAGCCGTGACCCTCTGACCCGCAAATTCCTGAGGAAGTTCGAGTGTATCCCATCCCTCCCCGTTGTAGTGGCTGACACCAGCTTCAGTTCCGACCCACAAAGCTCCCTCACTGTCCACCATCAAAGCCGTGACCGCGCCGCTTCCCGATTCCCCACCAACAGCGTAGGGTGCCCATTCCAGACCATCAAACCGGTTCAAGCCTCGGTCTGTTCCAACCCACACCACGCCCTCCAGGTCAACTGCTATGTCCGTAACCGCATTGCTGAGCAAGCCATTCTCGACAGTGTAGGTTACCCAACGTTTACCATCATACCGGCTTACCCCCTGAGCCGTCCCTACCCACACGTCTCCCTGGAGATCAACGGCGAGGGCCACAACCTCGGCAGCGGCAAACTCCTCGTTAGGAGTGTAATTCGCCCAGTTCTCACCGTCGTAGCTGACCAACCCCAGCCGCGTGCCCACCCACACCACACCCAAAGAGTCCGTGGTGATCGCGTGCACCACGTTGTCTGGCAATCCAGCACCAGCGGTGTAGCTCACCCATTTGTCCTCATCCCGCACTTCCTCCCCATCGTAGATGCTCACCCCACTGTCTGTGCCAAACCACAGTCTGCCGTCCGCATCCTGCGCCACGCAATTCACCTTTTGAGCAATCAGGCCATCCCCAACGGCGAATCTCTGCCAGGTACCGCCGTCGAAACGGTAGACGCCATCATTCGTTCCGAACCATTGTACCCCAGCGCTGTCTTCGATCATGGCATAGACCTCACGGTCACCCAATCCCTCTTGTGGTTCCTGGCGCCACACTCTACCATCGTAGAGAGCAGCTCCTTTCAGAGTGCCGAACCATAGCCATCTCTCGCCTTCGCCAGCCGATACGCTTTCGTTCCACACGACGTGAATGCCGCCCTGCTCGTCCACAGCCAAGTCGGAATAGTAGGCTGTACCATTACCAGCGCCGCTGATAGGCCTGCGGGGAGCCCATGAAGCAGCACTCCAAGCTTCGGGGACGGGGGCGCTGGTGTAATAGACGATCACTTCGCCTCGAAAAGTCACGTGCAGAGTGCCGGCGTCATCCACAGCGATGGCCGGACGGACGGTGTACCCACCGTACGCGGTCACAGCGATGTCGCTTGGCTCCAACCACCCCTGATCAGTCAGGGTGCTATACATCAAGAGGTCCATCTGCCCCTGCCTCGTGGCCACTGGCCGGCCACTGTTCCAAACGACGTGAGGCTGACCCCAAGCGTCAACGGCTACGTCAGGAAACCACGAATGGATCGTATTGGTGGAGATCATCACGGGCGTGCTCCAGCCTCCTTCTTGCGCTAGAGACCATCCACCTACGTTTATCGTCAACAACAGCGCCGCCACAAGCATGAGAACCCATTTAGTGTTCCGCGCTGCGTGTCTCGCACTGGATATTACTTGTTGCGTGTTTCGTATCATTGACCCTGTTTCACCCGGTAAAGCTCATAACCACCTATGGACACGCAAAGCTCATAGTCACGCTCCACGACCCCTGGGTCATAGAGATGAACCCAACGTCCAAAGTCACCGATCAGCAGGTAAGGAGCGCCGTGCACCCGGAAATCATAGTACTCCGACGGCGGCGGCGCACCATACCACGCATACCTAATGGAGGCGTCCATGATCGCGCCCGGCGGGAAGTGACAATCGTATCCAGACAAGAAACAGATTTCGGGTTCGTAGGTCTCGATCTCTCCATCTCGAGGCAGATGCTCCACAATGTAGGCGGCCATCCGTTGAGGTATGTCGTCCCCGGCCATCAGCACTTCAGTGAATCGCCCTTGCAGCGGACGCAGAACAATGACCAGCAAAAGCGCCATAAGGGCCGTCCTTCCGGCAAGAGTTACATCCCATCGCCCGGCTCGAATGTTCTCCCCTAGTTCCTTGATAGGCACACAATATCCCCCGGTTAGATCGTGGAAGAGTTGAGCAACAAAAACAGCAGCGATCACTAGAGGCAAAAAGGCATAGCGCGGCCAGCCCACCGAGAGCAGAATGAACCAACCCAGCCAGGCGATGACCACCAACATCAGCAAAGCCCAACGCAGTCCCTCCCTGGACCGGCGCAGACTCAGTGTGGTCGCGTACAGGCAGCCGGGCAGAACCCAAGCGTAGGAGGCATCCTGGCCGGTGAGGAGCTTGATGCTGTCCAGCATTCGGCGTGGGGACAGAGTAAGTATGCCCCGGCTCAGAGCACCGGACCATTCCTCCACGTTTCGCGTTGCCAAGTACTCTCCAGTCGGGAAAAAGAATCTCTGTCCCACATACCAGACAACCACACAGATCACGGCGACGAGGAGCGGCAGCACAAAGGCGGAGTGGGTGGCCTGACGATAATAAAGCCTGTCCGCGATCCATAGGAGAAACCAGGCGGGCAACAGCAAGAAGAACTGGTTCTTGGTGAGTATCGCCAACCCCAAAGCAAGGCCAACCAGGGCCAGTTCACCTCTCCTGCGCCATACGCGTCCCTCATCCAGTGCCTTGAGCCAAAGCCAGGCCCCGAGGAGAAAGAACAGAGCCGCCGGCACTTCCCCCAAGACCTGCCGTCCCCAGCGCAGGAGGTTGATCCCTGGCGACGACACGAACAGCAGAGTCCCTACCGTAGCCACTTTCCACCCGCCCAAACGGTGGGCCAGGGCGTAGAAAGCAGCTACGCAAAGCAGGAGATACACGACGACAGTCAGGCGAGCAGCCAGAAGCCCCACACCAGCGGCACGAAAGGCAATCGCGACAGGGAAGAACACTGTGGGGCCAACGGCCGGGCCGAACCAGTACATGCCTTTCAGCGCCAGCTCCTTGGCAACGAGCAGGTGTATTCCCTCGTCAAACCAGGTAGCAGGATAGGATTCGAGGTTGCACAGCGCAAGGACAAGCACAACCACGACCAAGACGACTGCCCACAACGTCCGCCAGCTTATCAGACTACTCTTCACCTCGTTCCACCCTGTACAGATCGTATTCTCCCACGGATTTGACCAGTGCGCAACTCTCCCTCAGGAAATCACCAGCATAGATGCCAGTCCACTTGGCAAACGGCCCGACAATCAAGTACTCAGGATCAAACTCCTGAAACTCGTAGAACCCTTCCGGGTAGGGATCTCCCGAATAAACATGCTTGGTCACCAGCGTGATCAGAGGCTCAGGCGGATGATGGTAGGTGTGACGGGTAAGAATGTCAAGCTCATATTCGTAAGATTCGATCACGACATCCTCAGCCACGTGCTCGTTGATGTAGCAGGCAAATTCCTGAGCGGAAGCATCTTGCTCACCGACGATTCCCTTCACAACCTGCACCGGTGAACTTGCAAGCAGGGCCACCACCATGAGACCCACACTCAGTTTTCCAATAGTGGCCGTGTTACCCACTCGGATGCCAGCGACCAGTTGTCTAGGGGAGAAGGCAAAACCGCCCGACAAGTCATTCATCAGTTTCGCCAGAAAGATGTTACTGACGGCAAAAGGCACAAACACCTGCCGAGTCCATCCCAGTGACAGAAAGATGTACCACGTCAGCCACCCGCACGCCAGGACGGGCAAGAACCAATACCTAGCTCCTGATCCTCTTCCGCGACTCACGTTGACAAGTAGCACGTACACTATCCCAGGCATCCCCCACACCAAGAAACGGGAACGGATAAGGAACCGGGCTCCGGCTAGAATGGAATCCAGCGACAAAAAGAAGACGTTCGACGTCGCATTGTCCTGGGTTTGCAGCAGTATGTCGCTGATCCCCCGAATGCCCATCACATACACCATGTAACCAAACCAGGCCAGGACAGCCGCTACTACCACCAACATCGGAATCACAAAATGACGATGTCTTAGCTTGCGGAAGCAAAGCCGGTCTGCAATCCACAACACAACCAGGCAGGGAATGACCATCACAAAGATCCACTTCGCCAGAACCGCCAATCCCCAGAATACACCCGCCAGCGCCAGGACAACCCGCTTCGCATCGCTGCGCTGCCTCATCCAGATCAAGCAGCCGGCCATCAGGTAAAAGAAGGCGGGAACCTCCCCCAACACCTGTCTACCCAGAAACAGCAGGGAGGTGAACTCATCGTAGACGACCAACACGAGCAGAGACGCAGCCACCAAAGCGACGCGGTCGCCATAAAGCTGCCTGGCGATAGAGTAGCAGGCTACCGTGGCAAGCAGAGTGAACCCTACCATCACCCATCTTGCCTGCAAGAGTCCAATGCCAAATAACTTGAAAACGGCCGCTATGGGAAGGAATACGGCAGGTCCTGTGCCGTACACTGAGAACATCCGGAAACCCTCTGAACTCAGGGTAGCATACTTGCCATACAGGACAACGTTCTTGGGAATCTGGATGAACTTGCCCTCGTCCCACCAAGTGCGCGGATATGTCTCCAAGTTATAAGCACAGAGAAACAAAGTAACCACTAGAAGCAAGACAAAAAGTATCAGCCGCCCAAAAGCGGGATTGCTCCAAGGTCTGCCTGATGAGATCATTGTCTTCGTCATAGTACTCCTGATGCCTTGTGAGGGCATCTCTCCTATCATCCAAAACTGGTCTGTGCTCGCCTATTCGCCTCCATCAAGGTCTACCATATACAGATCATAATCCCCAATAGACGTGATTAGTGTGCATCTCTGCTCCAAGAGATCCCGGGGATAAATACCCGTCCACTTTGCGAAAGGCCCCCTGATCAGATATGTTGGGCGAAAGGCCAAGGGATCATAGATATCAGGAGGGACAGGAGTGCCATACCATATCTGCTCCGTGATCGCATTGGTGACTTCATAGGGCGGATGGTGGTACTTGTGGTCGGTCAGGAAATCTACCTCCCACTCCCAGGATTCAATCACTGCGTCGGTAGGAATATGAGTGTTGAGATAGTCGGCCAGCTCCCGCAACCCACTGTCAGGACTCTGCACAACCTGCTTCATCAGGGGCAACAGTCCCGACAGCAACAACGTCACAATCACTCCGCCAACAGCCACCTGGCCAACCGTCATAGGCAGCCACCGACCGAGCATTTGGGAACGTTCACCAGCCCAATTCCACAGATTGTCAAGCAGACGAGCAGAAAAGACAGCGCTGATTGCCGTCGGCACAAAGGCGTACCGCATCCAACCGATGGAAAGGAAGGCATACCACACCAACCAAGTAGTAGCAAACACCGCCAGAAACATCCAGCGATCTTCTCTTTCACCCCCACTCTGCAGACTCAGACAGAGCGTATAGAGCATGCCCGGTACTCCAAAAATGACCAATGTAGAACCAGACAACTGAAGACCGGCGCTAATCACCTTCCGAAGAGAAAAGCTGAGAAGGTGCATGCCCCCTGCTGCTCCCAACTCTCTAACCTGCTGCCAGTAATCAGTGAAGCCCAGAGAAGCCGCTTGATATCCATACCACATCAACACACATCCACCGCTGACCAAAATGGGCACTATCACGTAGAGAATCGGCAGCCTCTTGCCGGAGGCGCGGTCAAGCAGCCAAAAAAGGGCCAAAGCCACCGGCAGTATGAGAATGAACTGGACCTTGGTAAGCATCGCCAATCCCCAGACCAACCCCGGCCAGATCAGTGCCGTCCAGCGCGAGCGCTTCCATCCTCTGAACCACAACAGCGTGCCCAGCCCAAAAAAGCTCAGAGCGGGAACCTCGCCCAACACCTGCCGTCCCATAAACACAAATGACGTGAATTCGTGGTCGAAAGTGAATATCAACAGTAGCGACGCCAAAGAAGCCACCTTCATACCTGACATACCGCGCACAAGCAAGTAAAAGGCCGCAACCGCCAAAAGGGAGTAGAACACCATCACCAGACGGGCCTGGAGAAGGCCAATGTCGGCCAGGTGAAATACCAGAGCGATAGGCAAAAGAATGGTAGGGCCAGCCTGGATCGCCGGATCAAACTCTCGAAGTCCCTCCGGCAGATACATCATGGCATATTCGTGATACAGCACCAGGTTCTTGGGCACTTGGAGGACCAGACCTTCGTCGAACCACGAAGCCGGGTAGACCTCCAACCTGTACAGACACAGAACCAGGGTGCCTGCAAGAAGGCCGACGAGCAGGATTGCTTCCAGTCTACCGCCTCGCTCACTGTTCATGGTCGCGTCAATCCTCGATAACTCCAAACATACCAGCGCCATAGTGAATGGCCTGGCCTTCCGTCAGCACAAAGTACGCCAATTCTCCTCCGTGCTCCAGGGGGACTTGTATGAAGGCAAGATCTTCACCAAAGGATAGCAACTCTGGATCAAACACGGTCACCACCGTTTCCCCCTGGCTATCGGGCCGCAGTCGCAACTCAGCCGGCGTGACTACTACTTCTCGACGATCTTCTATCGGCTCTCCCGCTCCCTGCTCCCATTTGCTCACTATGCCAAAGGGAAGCATAGTGTACTCTGGCAGATAGTATTCCACGTGATGCCAGTTGGCCGCCAGAATGGCCGTTGAATCCGGCGCAAAGCTTCCCTCAATGACGGCGAAGCGATCCTGATAGTAGTGGTCCGAATTGAGCAGTGTGGCGCGGGTAAGCAACCGGAGCGGACCAGGCCCCAACGGGTATTCAGGCGACAGGAAAAAGATAGCAACGTTCGCTACCATCAGAAGCGCCGCCGTCGCCGCCAGCCAGCGGGAACGGGCCAGCAGCAATCGCTCCATTCCAACCGCGCTGATCAGCAACAGGGCAGGCAGAAACACAAAGACCAAGCCCTGCTGCCCCATATGAATGACGGCGTAAAAGACCAGGGTTGGGGCCATCCACAGGAGCAGGAATATCAGCCGCTCCCAGCAGCGTGGCCACTCGCGCCGCCAGAGGCGGTAGGCAGCGTAGACCAGAGCCGGCAGCAGACTGACGCCCCACCCGTAGGCGGCGTACATCGCCAGTTTGCGCAGGTTGCGCCCGACCCCCCACCAGCCCCCCCCCATAAAGACCGAGGTGGTGCTCTGGAAGCGACGAGTGAACTCGCCCATCACACGCATATAGTTTGAGAAGCCGCCGTTCAGAGTCACCAGCGGAACAAACCAGGCCAGGCAGATGATCGCGCCCAAAACCCCGGCGACCAGGAAACGACCCCACCCCACCCGGGCCAGGGCAAAAAGGAGCAACGGAGCCAGGAAGACGATGGTCTGCTGGCGCACACCCCCAGCGGCGGACAGGACAGCAACGGCCGGATACAGATAGCGCAAGTCGCCCTTCATCGTTTCGTACAGCCACCAGACGCTCACGATCACCAGTAGCGTGTCGAAGGTATGGGGGAGGGCAATCTCACCATAGAACCAGAACAGGGGGGATGTGGCCAGGAACAGCGCGACTATCAGCCCTACCCGGCGGTTGAACACCGAGCGACCCAGGTAGAAGAGAGCGACCACGGCCAAGGCACTGGCGACGACCGAGATCCACACCATCGTCGTCTGAGGATCGTGAAAGAACACGTCTACCAAGCGGCAGAGCCAGACGTAAGCGATGTAGCCTGGAGGATGCGGCTGCTCCTTGGCCACGTCGAACTCGCGCATAGCATAGGCAAAGTTGACCGAGTCCCAATGGTAGAGGATCTGCGAGCGAAAGGGGATCCGGCTCAACAGCGTAAGCAGGAAGAGGCCGATGGCCATCCATGTATCCTGCCGGCGGTTGGGTGTGTTCTCCATCATCAAGGCGCGCCTCCTGAATCCTCGACGCGGTAGACGCCAACATGGGGGGTGGAGAAGACCAGTGTCAGCCACGATGCACTCGCCGGATCGTAATCGCCCAGGACGCGCTCCGCCGGACCGCGGAAGACGTAATCCACCCCGAAAGTGCGCACGGTATCCAGACGTTCCTCGTCGGGCGCGGTGGCGTCGAAGAAACGGGCAACCCGCTCCTGTTTGTCGTAAAAACCCACCGTCTGCGCCCAATGGGCCAGGAAGGCCGTGTTCCCGCTGAGGGCCGGGACATATTGCCCAATGGTCAGGGAACTCAGAACGATCTCTTCGTCCTCCGCCTCCCCGTCCAGCCAGGCCAGGGCCGTCACGTCATCTCGATACAGATAGTAGGGATAGTCGTGCCGGGCCAGGTCGACGAATCGCCAGGCCCACAGGTAGACATTGGTCGGCAGAACGGCGGCGATCAAAAGTGCTACGGCCCACCGACGCACCTCGACCCGCACGACGAGATCGTGCAGCCCTTTGGCGCACAGAATCATCATCGGAATCTGCCAGCCATTGAGCATGTGGATTTGAAAATCAGTTGGGACATAGTTGAGGGCGGCCCCAGTCAAGAACCAGGCCATCACGAACAGGTTCTCCTCGCTCCACTGCCTTCTCAGCGCCAGCGCGATCCACGTCGCCACGGCCCCAATCAGTGGCAGCCCAAAGAGAATAACCAAATGCGGCGGCGATGGTGTATAGACGTCAGCGTTGGCGAACTGAGCCAGCACCTCTTCCCACAGCGGGTCTACCGTCGTCAAGATAACCGAGTAGACGGCGCCGGAACAGGACAGGGCGCAGAGGATCACCCCACCCCAAAAGAGCCGCCAAGGAAACACTCGTCGCTCCCACCAGACGGAAAGTGCGAACGCACCCACGATGCCGTAGACTAACAGCAAATCGTAGGCGTGCATCCAGCCCAGCAGCAGCGCCAATAGGCCGGCAACGAGCATGTACCTCGTCCGCTCTTCCTTCCATCCCCGCCAGACGAACTCGAGGGTCAGGGCGATAAAGGTCAGGGCGAAGGCGAAATGGGGATACCCCAGGATACACAGGAACGAGTTGCCCTCGGCAATGTACACGTCCAGTGGAAAAAGCAACTCCCCCTGGGTCAAGGTGTACTTGAGGACAACAAGCAACCAGCCCAACCCAGAGCTGAATACAACCAGCAAGAAAGCCGTGCGTCGCTGCCACACCTCCGGCAGGAACTGGGCAATCAGGCGATACACTGCCCACATGAACGAGCCGCCAGCAACCCAGCGAAAAGCCTGATAGACCGGCGCGTAACCCAGGCCAGTCAGTTTGGAGACCCAGGCCAGCGCCCACCAGAGCAGGTTGAAGAAGAGTGGTTCGTTCGGCTCGGGCGTCAACTTGTTGCTGACCAGAATCGAGCTTTGGAAGCTCCGCCACCAGGAGAGGTACTGACCGTGGTCCGGCACGTCCAGCATCAGCCCCATGAATTGCTTCTCCGGCGGGCTGGACACGTAGCCGTAGAGATAAGGCAGGCTGGTGACCACCAGGACGCACACGATGGTCGTCCATACGAAACGCCATTCCCGGCTGGAGATCAGTCTACGGCCTGTCGTCGGCGAGCTATCCATCACACGCTCCTGACTTTGGTCGTCGTGAAGGCTCCCGGCGAGAAAGGAACCACAGGACAATGAGCAGACCCGCAACACCCACTAGGAGAGGCAAGAGACTGACTACACCGGGTAAGTGCAGAAACATCCCCAGGTTGCGGGCAATGTTCCCCGCCTGCCAATTGGGCCAGGCGTGTTCCAGCAGTGGATTGCGGAGGGTGTCCGGTGGAAAGGCCTGTTCGGCCAGCGTCAGCCCCCAGGTAGCGACCAGCGACCATCCAAACAGGGCAGCGCCCAGAACCCGCATCCACATCCGGTCTCCCCACTCGCGGAAGACAAAGATGATGGGCATAGCCAAGAGAGGCAGCATCGGCAACAGGTAACGCGGGCCGATGGCGAATCCTCCCCACCACATGATCGAGGAGGAGTTGAACAGGATCATCGCCGCTGTGCTGCTCGAGGCGACCCAGAACTCGGGCCGATGTTCGCCCGAACGGTACCACAGCCAGAACCCGGGCAAGGCCAACAGCATCAGCGGCGACAGCAAGAATAGCCCTCGGAACCTGCCAAAGGTGATCCCCCAAAAGGCGTCCCAATGGGGCAGCGTCAGGCTCATAAAGCCGGTGTGGTGCTGCTCCTGCCACAGTTCCGAGTGGCTGTAGCCCAATGATAGGGGCCCGCCGAAAACCACCGTGTTGTAGGCCATCCATCCGGCGGCGACCAGCCCGCCGCTGAGCATCACCCAGCCAATACGCCGGCGGTCGGCCAGACGGACAAAGGTGTACAGAAACAGGATACCAGCGACGAGGGCCGCCGGGTACTCGGTGACGACGCTATAGCCCAGCAAGAACCCAACAGACAACAAGACGGGCGTCGAAGGCGGCTTCTTCCCCACAAAGATCAGGTAGAACGCAGTAAACAGACACGCCGCGCTGAGTTGGTGCCCGTAGAACGACCCGGCGTAGGCAAAGGCTGGCGTGAGCAGCCCGTAGCCCAGAACGACCCCAATGCGAGGCCAGGGCCGGGCGGTGAATCGCGTCAACAGGCGATACATCAGCGCGCCCATCATAGCCGTGGGCAACGCCGCCGCCACAAAGGTCAGCACCACCTGGGCAATGGCGAAACGCACCTTGTGCTCCAGCAAGCCGCTTCCCTCCTCGCGCAGTGTGGCCTGGAGTGCCTCGTTGTTGGCTAGTCGATCCATCAAGCCATCCATAACAGGCAGATCGAGGAATACCTTCAACCCTGCGTAGACCGGGATACCCAGAAAGGCGGCCCCTGGCGGCTTGTCGCTGTAATAGTGCTCCCCCACTTTGGCATAGTCCACGGTGTTCTCCACGTACTCGTCAATCTGGAAAGTGCCGTCCTCCACTACGGCAATCACCATGTCCAGCCGCGAGTTCTGGTTAGGGTCAGCCCAACGGGGAAGGGTATAGGTATAGCACAGGAGCAGCAGCAGAAACAGAATAACGGCCGGCCGGTTATCCCGCCAGGACTCTCTCATAGGTGTTCCCCCTGTCTAAAGGCGGCCTGTGCATACACCTCACTCAGTGGACGGCAGGCATTGCGATAGTCGTACTTTTCCTCGGCCAAGCGACGTCCGTTGGTCGCCAGCTCCCGACCCAGGGCGGGGTCGTTGAGCACACGCAGTACCTGAGCGGCAAACTCCTGCGGGGTATCTCCCACCAGGATATCCCGGCCCGGCATCACCTCGATGCCCTCGTAGCCCAAAGTCGTGGAGACGATGGGGATGCCCTCGGCCAACCCATTAAGAATCTTGACCCGCATCCCGCCCCCAGCCAGCAACGGCACGATCATCGCCGCTGCCCGCCTTTGATAGGGCGTAGGATCCTCCACATAGCCGGTGACATTGACCCCTATCCCGGCATCGTTGAGCGCGAGCAACTCGGCCGGCGGGCGGGAGCCAACCACGTCGAACTGCACATCAGGCCGCTGCTGGCGGATGATGGGATAGACGCGACGGATGAACCAGTTGACCGCGTCAATGTTGGGCGGCCAATACATGGTGCCGATGTGCAGGATATGACGCGGCTCTCCACCCCTCTCGATGACGCTCACTTCGCCGGCATCAATGGCAATGGGGATGACGGTGATGTCCACCGTCCGGTCGGCGGCCTCCTGTAAGGCAATCTCGTCCTCGTGACTGACAGCCAGTACCGCGTCGAACTCGCGCACCAGACGCCCCTCGTAGGATTTGATGAGCCGCCAATCTCGGCCCAGCAAGAGTTTACGCAACCCTGGCGACATGGTCTCCCACAGTCGTTTGTACAGCAGCCATAAGGCGTTGTGAGCATCAAGGATTTTGAAGGCCCCCCGCACCCGCTCAGCATACTGGGCCATATTGAGTTGGTCGGCGTGAGCCACGTCAAAGCACTGCTCCGCCGCCAACCGGTCCACCAGATTGCGCATCGCCCTCCGATCATCCCGCACGATCATCCAGGGGTGTCCCATAAGCAGGCTACGAGCCATCGCCAGGCCATCCCGCACCGCACCGCGCTCCATCGGCACGGTGTGCACTGCCTGACAGTACTGCTCCAGGTGGCGCACGTTCTCAGACGAATCACCGCGCACAAACGAAGCTAGCGTCACGCGGTGCTCCTGAGCAAGGTACTTGATCACGTTGTAGGTCTTGACCTTGGGCCCGCTGTCGGGCGGATAAGGCAAGACCTGGGTAAGCATCAGAACATTCATAGAGACCCCTGGGCTAGGCATCGCCCAACAACCGACGCAACTCCCGCCAGCCGGCGACCGTCCGGCCCCTGCGCCCGCCGGTGACGCGCCGAAGCAGCCCGTGGAGCATTATTTTGGGCAAGGTAACGGCGTAAATCATCGCTTTAAGACAAAAAGCTGCCAACCCGCCGTGATGCTTGCGGAAATAGTAGACACGACTGCGGTAGAGTTCGGCTTCCATTCGCCCCCGGCGCTTCTTGCTGCTCTGCCCGCCGTAGTGGACGATGGGCGCGTCAGGCAGATACCACACCTCCCACCCGGTCTGATAGAAGCGATAGCACCAGTCTACTTCTTCGGCGTACATGAAGATGCGCTCGTCCAACCCGCCGACCTGGGCTACCGCCTCGCTCCGGGCCAACAGAAACGCACCCTCCACGTAGCCCTCGATCCTCTGCGCTCCCTGTTCAAGTTGCGGGCCGTGACTGGGAAAGGTCGATCGGAGCAGTCGTCTCCCCAGGGTGGTGAGGATGAGGAACTCGCGCCACAGGGTCGGGAACGGGGTATAGGAAGCCTGAAAGCTCTCGTCACCGTTGAGCAACCGTACTCCTATGATCCCGGCGCGGGAGTGCTCGTCCACAAAGCGGACCGCCGCGTCCACCGACCCGGGCAGGGCCCGCGTATCGCTATTGAGCAGGAGCACGTACCGCCCCCGGCAGCGAGCGAGCGCCTGGTTGTTGGCCCGTACAAAACCCACGTTCTCCGAGTTGGCAATAACGTGGACGTTGGGGAACCGCTCCCCGACCATCGCCACACTCCCGTCCGAAGAGCCGTTATCCACCACCCACACCTCAAAACTCGCGTCCCGGACCGTCTCCTCGAGCGACTGCAAGCACTGAGCCAGCAACTCGCGGGTATTCCAATTCACAACGATGATTGACAGATCCATACTCACTGACTCGCTCTGTCGCTGATTCGCTGACTCGCTGACTCGATATGTCTCAAAGCCCAGAGCGACCCCATAAACAGCCAGTTTAACATCGCCAGATCGAAGCCAACGATCCCCTGAGTGTAGGCAAAGGGAGTTACCCAGTCCCCCAGGGCCATAGCGACCACGCAGCCAGCAGTCCCAGCCAGCACCGCCACAGACACACTCTCGGCAAAGACTCCCTGGCCCCGAAGCTCGCGCCGCAGTTTGTAACCACCCCACGCCTGCGCCCCAAAGAACCACAGAAAGAAGAAAAGCCCAACGATGCCTGTCTGAGCGACAATGTCAATGTAGTTACTGTGACTCGCCATCGCCTCGGTAGGGAAATAACTCATATAGTAGGAAGCATAGCCCGCCGGGCCGGTGCCAAAAAGCAAATGTCGGCTAGTGATACGCCAGTTGACCTCGTAAGCAGCCAGTCTAGTGTACCCACTTTCCTCGGTTTCAGCTTCGAACGACGTTCGCCAGTAGTATCCGCCCGCTCCCACAATGACGACAATCAGCGCTATGGCAAACAGCTTTTTGGAATGTAGAAAGGCCACCACCGCCCCTGCCGCAAAAGCCGGCACCCAGCCTGCCAACCAGCTAGTTCGCAGGGAAAATCCCCAGTACACCCATCCAGCAGCATAGACCAGAAGCAAACTCCTGCAAAGCCAGTTCAAGCGCCGATTGAATAACGCCAGAGCCATGGCAAAAGATAGACACCACATGGAGAGCAAGCCCTGGGTATTGAGATGGATGAATCCATTCGTGTACAGAAAGGTACGCAGGGAGCGTATTGGGGCCACACCCCAAACAGCGCCTAAATCAACAAACAACACAATCAAACCTTCTCCCAGGAGAACCCACACCAGCGCCTGCAGCCAACGCAAGTCACGGACATTATTCGCTACCAACAAGAGACAGGCTGGCAAGAGCACAATCACCAGGCCAGCGGCAACTGATATCAAAGGATGACTAACTTCGTGCACCAAAGCGTCACGGAAAGCCCGGCTCCACACCCAGGAGATCGGCACAGTCGCCATAAAAGCCAATAACGGCGCATTGATCGATGCCGGCTTCAAAGACAATCGCTTCTCCTCGACCAGCATCCGAACGACCCACAGCCCGATACATCCAGCGCATATCACCAGGCTGATGACGATCTCGCTGGCGGTGCCTGTCGGAATGCGGTAGCGGAAGAACACCGCCGCCAATAACATCGCAATGATGCTCAACTCTATGTGCTTTCCCACAGCCATGATTCCAAAGAGCGCGACAATAGGAACAAAGATGAGCACAGGAGACATCCTGGAAGACACCTCGGCCGTCAACACACCAATCATAGGTAGCACAAGCAATATCGCACATACTATGCCGACCCGAATCAGTCGTGATTTGTTGCGTTCCACAAACGGGGCAATCGTGTGAGTCATTTCTACATCCCGGCAACAGACTCTAGGATTTCGTTCAGTCTGTCGCCAATGCTCTGCCAGTCGTAGAGCGATTCGACCAGCCTGCGTCCGCTGAGCGCAAGTTTCTGCCGCAACATTGGATCGTCCAACAGCCCAAGCACGGCGTCGGCGAACTGACCAGGATCGTCGGCAATGAGTATGTCGTGACCAGGGGTCACATCCAGCCCTTCGGCCCCCTTACTCGTCGCCACCACCGGCGTGCCCAGAGCCATCGCTTCCAGTATCTTGAGGCGGGTCCCACCACCGACCCGCAACGGTGCGACGCATGCCCAGCTACGGGCCACTGCTGGCCGCACGTCGTCAAGATAGCCGGTGAGAGTGATGCCTGCCCCTAGCTTCAACGAACCGAGATCAACTCCCTCGGTCTTGCCAGTGATCCGCAAAACTGCTTCTGGATTCACTCGACGGACGAGAGGAAAAACCTCGTCAAGAAAGAAGCGCATGGCATCATAGTTAGCATGATACGTCAGGGCGCCGGGGAAGATGAGAGCACCAGGCTCCGGCTCCCCCCAATCACCGCTGTAAGAAGCAACTTCCACTCCATTCGGTAGGACAGCCACCCTTGTCTGATCAAGATCAGGCGCTAGATCCAGGAGCATTTGCCTATCCTGAGCCGATGGAGTAGTGACCAAATCGAACTTTTCACAGGCCAGGGTCTCAAACCTGGCAAATGACAACCAGTACAACCAGGCGCGCACTTGCACGGAGAAAGAGGAGGCCACTCCCACCTGCTGACGTTGTATCGAGGTCTCCACGTTTTGCTCGATCAGGATCTTTTTGACTCCACCCAAATCATCAAGAGATTGCCATAGATAGTTGGTCATGAACAATGTGCTAACAAGCAAGACGTCCGGCCGCCACTCACTTAGCGCCCAAGCCAACTCTTGCACCACGTTTGAAGAAGGCGCTCCGTAGAAATGGCGCGGATGTTTGTGCACCATTCCCCCGAAAACATCCCATCCTCGCCGCCTGCCATCGAGCTTTCCTGGCACCTGCCTGTCAGGTCGCACAGCCAGCACGTCCTCACAGTAAGGAGCGATGCCAGCCACGTTATTCCGCTCGCTCTCCGACTGAATGAGCGAGAATAGCCAGACTTGATGCCGGCGGGCAGCCTGCTTGATCAGATTGAATTGGAGAATCCGACTTCCGTTGTCAGGGGGATAAGGGAAGAACGGACACACGACGAGTAAACGCACAGTTCTCTCTCCAGAGCGCTCTATTGAAAAGGCATGTGAAAATCCAAAGTGTACGCCAGATGGCGTTGCCGCTCACCAACCTTGCGCGCTGGCACCCCTCCGACGATGTTGAACGGCGAGACGTCTCTGGTGACCACTGCTCCGGTAGCCACGACGGCCCCCCGGCCGATCGTCACGTTGGGCAGAATAGTCGCCCTGGATCCAATGTAGACATAGTCCTCAATCACCACCGGTCCGCCTACCATACCAAAGGCAGGGTCATTGGGATCGTGTTGGGCCGTAAAGATGGCAACCTCGCCGCCGACATTGACATTGTCGCCAATCACCAAAGTATACCTTCCGTCCAGAAAAGCATCGTAGCCGATGATCGTGTTATGCCCAATGCAAACGCCCCCAGGAGCATAGAACCGGGTTCGCCAGTGAACCGTGGATCGCGAACCGATGCGGACACGAAAAAGACGTCGGTAAGCGAACAGCCGAAAAGCGTGCCACGGCACCCGCCCCACCAAATACAACAGAAAGAGACGAAACCCTTTGTAGGTGTGCCACAGATTCCGAGCCAGGGGCACCAGCCCGGTCGGAATCCACCTCTGATAACGCGGCGCAGGAATCTCGGCAGACATCATCCTAACCCCTTGCAGGAGATTGAGAAAGGCTCTGCTGGCCCCATCGCCCGTACCAGGCATCGCTGAGAGCCTGAACCATCGCTTTTCGTTGAGCTTCCCGGCCGCGCCACTTGGGCCGTAACGTCCAACTGACCAGTGTACGCAGGTACTCGGCCAACAGGGTGTGCAGCCAGGCACGCCAGCCTGCGCCAGTAGCTTTGAAGAACAAGAGCCGGTTACGGGTCATATAATAGTGCACCGACGGCGAGGCGTCTCGGGCATCGAGAGGTATCTTGTGCCAGACCTTCGCCTGGGGCACGTGGATGATGCTGAAGCCCGCTCGTTGTGCCCGGACACACCACTCCGCCTCCTCGTAATAGGCGAAAAAACGCTCGTCCAGCAGTCCCACCCGCTCCACCACAGCTCGCTTGACTAACATCGCACAGCCAGTGACAAAGTCCACAGAGCGAGGCAAATCGCCAAACTGACCAGCATCCGCTTTGTTGAGGCCAACCATCCAGGTCTTGCCGCGCCGCCAGTCAATGGCCCCGCCCGCCGACCAGATCAGGTCAGGTCGCTCATAATAGCAGACCGTCGGCCCAGCAATGCCAACGCGGGGATCCGCCTCCATTGCCTCCACCAAGCAGCGCAAAAAGTCAGGCGCGACCTCGGTGTCGTTGTTCAACAACAAGACATAATCGGCCTCTTGTGCCAGAGCGTGACGCAATCCCACGTTGTTGCCTCCCGTGAACCCCAGGTTTTCGCCGTTCTCGATCAACATCACCTGGGGGAAACAGGCCCGAACCGCTTCCACTGACCCATCCACCGAGCCGTTGTCCACGACCACCACGTCGTAGGACGGATAGTCCAGGTCTGCCAGCGACTCCAGGCAGGCCAGGGTGTCGGCCAGACCATTCCAGTTGAGAAGAATGATGGTCACTCGAGGCGTCAGGCTCTCTACTCGCTGCATACCACTAGCCCCTGCTCGCACAGCATATCTGCAAGTAGCTCCCCAGCGAGGCGGTGTCCTGCTACGTTCCAATGGCCGTCCTTTGGATAGTACAAGAGCTGCCCCGTCTCCTCGGCGTACGTCTGAAACTCGTCCAACATTTCCAGGACGGGGATTCCCTCCTCGGCCAGGAACTCGCGCATGATGCGGTTGGGTTTATCCAGCTCCAACTCTAGCTCCTGTACCGCCGGGAATTCCTGCATCGTTTGGGCTAGGCGATTACTCTCGACCTGGTTGCGGTCAGGCAGAAGCAACACGGCCAACTGTCCTCCATTGGCTGTCACCTCATCATCCAGTTGGGCGATGATGGCCTCAGTCACCGCCCAGGCCTCCTCCCACTCCGGCGGGTACTCCACGGCATACACGTACGTGGCCATCGGAATGCCGCCTGCTATCGTGTTTTTCTCCTCAGGGTCCATCACGCCGATGGCCCGCAGCACACCCGCCAGGTCGCCCAGCCGCTGTTTAACGACGCGACCGGCCACGTGGTAGAAACGGGAATGGGCCGCCAGCCACGCCTTGACGCGCTCGACCAGGCCCTGCGGCGGAGGCGACTTCATAGACTCCACCGGGAAAGGCCAGTCGGTCAACGTCAACTCGCCACCCTCGAGCACAAAGAAGGGCTTGTAGACTTGGCCCATGTAGCGCGTCTCCATCTCCCGGTGGTTCTCCAGCACGTCGCTGGTAGATTGAAAAGCCAGCAGCACCAAATCCGGCTGATACTTGTATCCCTCCAGACGGTAGAACAGCAACTCCAGATCGTTGCCGTAACCCCACACTCCGCCGCTGATGACCTCGACTGGCATATCGAGGCACTCGTTCAGTAACGATTCCAGCACCTCGTGGAAAGCGTCCTCCAGATCAACCTCCAGGGCATCGGCGAAGGAGTCGCCCAACACCAGGATGCGGAACGTCCCTGGGGGTTTCTCGTAGGCATACTCCCGGTCCCGCAGCCCTCTTGAGTTGATGCGCACGTAGGTCTGGAACTCGCCCGGCGCGTCAATGTTCACCCACCAGCCACTGGCGTTGGGAATGTGGGCATAGCCAAAGCGTTCATCCGGCTGCATCAGGGGATCAGGTCGCCAGTGCAGGGCGCGGGCAGCGATCTCCAAACTGATCAGGAGAAGCAACCCTCCCAGCAGGCCCCACCCGACAACGGCACAACCCTTTCTCAACCGCGACCTTATCACTACCGCTCCCACCTATCCACCTTGCCCACCACCCGGGCCGGATTACCATAAGCCAGAGAGTTGGGTGGCATACTGCGCCGCACCACCGACCCCGCGCCTATGATCGAGTTGGAGCCGATCTCCACCCCTTTCATAATGATGGTATAGGGGCCGATCCACACGTCGTCGCCGATGGTGATGGGGGCTTCGATCTCGGCCTCCTCTTGTCCCTCCAACCACATGCGATGGCCAGTAGAGTCAAAAATGCTGCAATTCCAACTGATCATACACCGCGCACCGATGCGCACCTCGGTGGCGGCCATGATGCGGGTGTGGGGACCAACGATGGTGCGCGTGCCGATGGACAGCAAACCTTGCCCACCCACCACGAGAACACAATCCCACGCTATGCGTGCACCCCGTCCGGCGATGATTCGGCCTGTCTTTGCATTCTTGGCGATCACCGTTCTCTTGCCAATCACAATAGGCTCTCGAGACTCGAATTTGTGAGCATTGAGCAGAAAACGCAAGACACCGGTGACCGTTATGCGCTTGTCCCGAAAGGAATATCCCCTGAATTCGTCCCAAAAGTGCCCCAACGGCAAAGCTTGTTCTGATGTAGATGCTGACATCGAGTTATTTGCTCCCATCAACTGACTCCCGATTTCCCCGCTTGAACAAAAGGTCGAACAACTGTGTGATCTCGTCTCGCTTGATGGCACGCAGGACAAACAAGAGTAGCAGATACAAGACCGCTCCAATGCCAATGGCGAGAAACAGATTCAACTCGCGCAGGAACAACAGACATAATCCCATTCCTGCGGCAGCCAGACTCAGCCGCACCAGGTCTTTCCAGCGCTCACCGATGAGCAATTCGCTTCCCAGCAGCCGCCAGTATTGTCCCAATCGAACCCCACGCCCGACCACCTGCGCCACAGCCGCCCCGATCACCCCCATAGTGGGCACCGCAGCCAGGTTGAGCGCCACGCTCAGCAGCGCATTACTCACATTGACTCTGGCCCCTGCTTTTTCCAGCCGCAAGACCATGATCAGCGAACCCGTCAGCTCAGACATGAACAGGAAAGGCAGCGTCCAAATCAGGATGCGCATCAGTGGAACAGAGTTGACAAACTCTTCGGTGTACAAGGTAACGATGAGCTTGTCCGCCAAGACCGCCCCCCCCACCGAGATGGGCAGAGAAAGCATCAAGAGATACTTGAGCGAGCGGTGAACAATCCCATAGATAGACCGCTTATCCTGGCTATAGGCACGGGTCAAGGAAGGGAACATCGAGGTGCAAACGCTCTGCGCCAGCAGCATCAACATTTGGATGAGCTGCAAAGGGACGTTATACCAACCCACGGCAGCGTCAGACAGAGTCAGAGACATCAGCACCGAGTCGAAACGGCCCTGGAGCGAGAAGGAAAGACCACTGATTCCAAACGGCAGCCCAGCCTTCACCAATTCTCTCCAGCGGCGGATGGATAGCTCCAGTTCCCGAAAGTGAATCTCCCGAAAGACGACCCGGCCGGCCAGGAGGGCCATAACCGCCACGCCAACCAGAGAAGCGATGAGCAAACCGATGAAACCCCACCCACTGGTCAGAAAGAACGTTCCCAACCCCCAAAAGACCAATTGGTTGACCAGGGTAAAGCTGGCGGAATAATCCAACCGCTCCCAGGCCATCAGGACCGAGTCCAACGGTCCCTGGAAAGCATAGAGGAACAACCCACAAGCGGCAATGAAAATACCTAACACCATATCCTGCTCTTTGCCCAATAGATAGGCCACCAGAGTTGTCACCCCGACCACAGCTCCAGAGAGCAGGAATCGGATCGCCACTACGTTGGGCAGCAGCCAATAGATGTTCTTCCGATCCCGAGCGATCTCGCGCAACATGTACGGGGCCATCCCCAAGTCGGAGAAAATGGCAAAGATAGCAATGAATGCCATCACCGCCGAGTACTTGCCAAAGTGTACATCCCCTAACCGGCGGACCACGTAGATGTTAAAGATAAAAGCCAACCCTTTCATCACTACCTGCGTACCCATGACGAAAGCGGAATTGCGGGCCACTACCGACAGGAAATCTCGCTGTGGCTGGGCATCCTGGACGGCAGGAAAGTTGGGACCTTCAGACATCCCGTCCCACCTCCACGTTAGCGTAGACTTGAAGCAACTCTTCGATCTCCTCTTGAACTGTCCTGACCGGTGGTACTCCCCGGCCCAATTCGGCTGCTAATCCTGGTTGCTCGACGAAACGGTATAACACACTAGCCAAGTCGTCCGCATTCCCTGGCTCGAATTGAAAGCCGTTGACGCCATCCGTCACCAGTTCGGCCATCCCCCCCAGGCGAGAGGCGACGACTGGCGTGCGATGGGCGAAGGCTTCTAGAATGACGTTGGGGCTGTTCTCGTACCAGACGGATGGTACCACTACCAGGTCCAGTTCGCGAAAGACCCGGCTTACCTCGCTTCGCTCGTAGGTCCCCGCCAGCTTCAGCCGAGAGTCAGATCGGGCCAAACGCCGCAGCCGACGGGCGTAGGCGGGGAAGCGGGAGCCGTCACCCCAGGCTTGCACCGTCAGTGGAGCGGAGTCTATCCGCCGAACGGCTTCAAACAGAACGCGTACCCCCTTGTGAGGCGCGATCTGCCCCAGGTAGCCTATCCGCAACCCCGACGGCGGGACGGCGGTCTTCTCTGGCGCCAAGCCAGGGAAATCCCGTCCCTGGCGGGAAAAGCGAATACGCCGCGGCGGTGCACCTGCCTGAATGAACATGTCACGCAGGAATTGGGATGGGCTGATGATGACGTTCACAGCGTTGAGCGTCTCTCGCAAATAGTCCATCCGTGCCTGCACCCGCGCCACAGAGCCAGATTGGCTCCGCCAGTAGACCTGCATCAGGCGGGGAGCGAGTTGCCCAGGAACGCGGTAGCGCCGTTTCTCCTCGCCCAAGCAGCGGGCACAGGTGATTGCATCAAAGGGAGGCGCACACAGTCGGCCATCGCTGCGCAGTAGGGTGATGCGTGGGCAGAGAAACCAGAAATCGGTCAGCGTGAGCACAGTGGGAATGCCCAACCCCTGCGCCGCCCACAGCGCGCTCCCCGACATCAGGTATCCGCTGATGAGGTGAAACACGTCCGGCGTCCAATCGCTCAGATAACCGTGCAGGTGTTCCCTGATCCAGGGATTGTCGTAGGCCCAGCGGAACGGGTCAGAAGCGGCGGCCAGGTCGAAACTGAAGCGACGAACCGGCAAGCCATCGTAGACCTTGTCCTCGAATTCCAGGCCACGAGCACCGACGTCAACGGACTCGACGCAAATCACGCGCACGTCGTGCCCATAGTCTCGCAAGCGGGCAGCGGTGCGGTAGGCCCGCAACTCGGCACCGCTGGTGTAGCGCGGCGGAAAGTGATGTACGGCGACGATGATTCTCAACTTGACACTCCAGCACACTCACGGTCGTGATATGGTCAAACGCAACACGTCACCGCGAGTTTGAGAGCCTTCCAGGGCCAAAGTCAGGCCCTCGGCCAACTCCCGCCCAGAATAGGAAAATGCTTCGCCCGTATCGAGATTGGTCACCCAATAAACGGCATCTGGCTCCACGACGTACCACTCTGGCGCTCCGTTGACACGCGGATACTCTAGTTCCATCCCCCAAATCATTCGGTGACGCGGCGTGTCGAAACGCAATCTCCCCTCCCAGTGCTCCTGAGCAGCCAGGTAGACGTAAAGCACATCGCTATCCTGGTCTAACGCAGCCCCCACCCGAACTCCCTCCGACCAGGGGGAGAGCATGAGACCTTGGGTCTTGTACTGACCGTACATCAGGGCCGTGCGCACAAAGTTGCCATCCAGAAGCCAGCCCTCCACAAATCCATTGGATTGCTGCTTGAGGAACATCACCTCAATCTCGTCATCCACCCAGTATTGAGCTTCGGGAACATCGAACCAGGGCAAGAGATAGAGCATGGACTCTATCGTATCGGCATAGCCGTCGGCCCGATCGTCCTCCCAGGCCGTAGAGTGGTGCTCGGCGACCGCCCGCATCGTGCGCTCGATTTCGCTGGCGTAGCGCTCCATCCCCTCGGCCAAGTCGAAGGCGTGGAATCCGTTGAGGTTATATCCCCACGTGTCCGATAGATTGGAGTCGAAAGGCTCTCCGGTCGCTGGGACGACACTGTGCACCCACAAACCTTCTTCGGTGCGTCCCGTCACGAGGAGCCTGTCTAGGAATTCTTGGAGAGAGCGCTTATACTGGTCGGCTTGAGGGCGATCCAGCATCCGCTCCAATAAGTAGAGTTCGGTCAGGCCAGAGATGATCTCACCGCCGTGGTCCGAGAGACGGAAGGGATAGACACCAGGAATAACCTCAGCCTCGGGCCGAAAGCGGATATCCTCCGGCAGAGGAGCCTGCGCCTGGAAATCCCAATAATCGGTCGGCAGCCCCCCATTGATGGGGAACACCTCGAAGAGGTAAGCTTCGGCGATGCGCTCGGCCATCTGCAGGTAGCGTTCGTCGCCAGTGGCCCAGTAGAGGCGGGAGAGAATCTGCAATTGAGAGCCGTTGACTTCAGTGCTGTTGGCGGGGATCGGACCACCGTCTGTCTCCACGTAGGCCGCGTCAAGGATTGCGCCCACCACCTCAACCATACGGTCGAACCAGGGGCCCTCTCCAAAACGCTCGCTGACGGTGAGCAGGCCGTCTCGGCTATACTCGGAAGCGCCGCGAATTAAGGTGTCTTGATCCGCCTCCATTACCTCACCCGAACCGAACTCGATGCTACATGGCATCGGGCCGCAGACCTCCCGCTCGTAGGTCATGATCTGCTCCCAGGAGGCCTGGCTGTCGGGGTCGAGATAGAGACTGGCGATCAGCAGATGAGAGTACAGGTTAGCACCGACCCGATTGACGTCCCACTCCTGATAGTGCTTGGTCAGCGCCCAGGGGAGCAAGCCGGTGACAGGGTCGCGGGCGGTCTCCCAGGCCTTTAGGGCACGATAGGTCCGTTGGAACGCCTCTTGGCTGAGAGTCGCGTTCAGCATGGCCGCCTGCTCGTAGTCGGCGCGCTCCAGAGCATCATGGAGGGAGGCCACCACCAGCCGCCGGGCAGTAACTCGATCCGGGGGAGCGTTTTGCTCGCTGTAGATAGGTAGCAAGGCTGGCAAAATCCCGGCCTGCTGCAACCGCCCACGCACGCGGTCCTCGAATCTGAACGCCGGTACGGTGACGACAATCCCTCCCAGAACGATCAACACGGCGACGCTCAGGAGAAGCAATTTATGAGACTTGAGACGGGATATCATCCAGCGTCATCCTTCGGCCCATCGTAGAAGCGGCGCAACATCATCTCGTAAGTCATAATTGGTGCAATCTTGCCAATAGTGTGCGCCTCGTGCCCAGACATATGCCGCTCAAAGACGGATCGTACGAAAGCAGGGTCAAAGATGCCTCGCTCCACGGTGCGCGAATCAAATAGCAGATCCTCGGCCCAATCACGGAGGTCGCGCCGCAGCCACCCCTCCGGATCTTCGTGGATGATGCTCCGCTGCTCTCTGGTGATGCGTCGGCGCACCCGCTGCCACAGCCCATGGGCCTCTCGAATCAACCGATGCTCTGTCAGCAGCAGACCATCGGTGTCACGGGGTATCCAGGTCACCTCTGGAATCTCGCGGTTGATGACCGCCAGGTACAACCTGTCTCCCAGCCTGTACTCAGGAGGCATAGAATAGACAAAATCAACTAGCGCATAGTCGTAGAAGGGATAACGTGCCTCGAAGAACGCTCGCTGATAGAGCACATTCAGGTTGCTCAGCCGGGAGCCTTGGTGGATGGTGGCAAAGACATCCCACTGGCGAGCGTAATCAGGTGCTACAAAACGCCCCAGTTGTTCCCTCAACGAGTCCCAGGACCGTCCCACAACATCTGAGTAGGTTGCTGGCATGTACAGACAACGCTCTTCAACCTCGTTGATTCCAGGCCAGGAGAAAGCCTGGTTAAGATAGTAAAAAGCCTGGCAGTAGAAAGCGACGTCATCAGGGGCCAGCCGTAATAAGGGGGCATAGTACATAGCGCGTCCGCCCAAGACCTGGTCTCCTCCGAAGCCAGTGAGGTTCACGTCCATGAGCTCGCGGGCAGGACACAGGGTTGTCGCTGCATGGCTGTGCGTCCAGGTAATGAACCCCTCGGTGACTTCCAGGTGAAACCCAGCCTCCTCGCGCACCCAGCGGCCGCTGACTAGAGGAATGAAGTGGTGCAGACTTCCAACACGGCGAGCGATACTCCTAGCGTAGTGAGCATCGCGACAGTCGGGTATGCCATATGTCAGTGAAACAACAGGTGGGTAGATTTGCGATGCAAACCCAAGAAGAGTCCGCGAATCAAGCCCACCACTCAGGTACACTCCGATTCGATGCTTTCCCCGAGTGCGAACGTCTACAGCTTGGCGCAACAGACGACCAGTCTCCGCCACTGCGTCGCCAAAGTCAGCACCAGCGGCCCAGACCGGAATCTGGTCAAAGTCCCAATAGTGAGAAACTGTCAGAGTGTTGCTAGCCTGGTCGAATCGCAAGAGGGAGCCGTAGGGCAACAAGTGTAACCGCTCGAAGAAGGTGCGATCACCCAAAAGCCGCTGAAAGCGCAGGAACTGAGCCATGCTCGTCAGGTCTAGGCTCTTCTCAAAGGCAGGATCAGCCAAAATGCCCTTGACCTCAGGGGCAAAGATGAGCATACGGTCGTAGTGGGCATAGTAAGTAGGGATGAGTCCAAAGCGATCATTGGCCACCAGTAGACAGCTTCGTACTCCATCCCACAGGGCCAGCACAAAGACACCTTCCAGGTCGTGGATAAAACCCTCGCCTTTGGACTGGTAGAGCCGCAGAACCAATTCGGCGTCGGAACCCAGTTCCAGCGAGTAGCCGTTGGCAGTCAGTTGGCGACGCAAGGCTTCGGTGTAATACAGTTCGCCAAAAAAGACGACAGCCAGCGACCCCTCCTCACTTCGGAGCGGTTGAGTTTCGGTGGAGAAAAGCCCAATGTTCACCTGCCCCAGCCCTACCCCCATCCGTTCGTCCGACCAAACCTGGGTGCGGGTCCACTCGCGCAGGCGTAAGCTGTCGGCCATGCGCTGCATTTGCGCAGCCAGCGGCCTCCTCTGTGAGTCTACGACGCCAAAAACGCCACTCATTGGTTCAAAGTGCTCCCCTGTGTCTCACCACAGCAATGCCCTACTCGTACCCATTCTCTTCCACATAAATCAACTTGCTTCCCTGAGGACTGAAACAGAAATCCACGGGGTGCAACTCCGGCAGAGCCTCGCGAATCTCCGCGTGCCGCTCCGGGGGCGCGTAGAGCAGCAGGAACCCGCCGCCGCCCGCACCCAGGATCTTGCCGCCGACGGCCCCGTGCGCCCGCGCTCGCTCGTACCACTCGTCAATGATGGGCTTGCTGATCCCGCTGGCCAGACGCCGTTTTTCCAGCCAATTGGCGTGCAACACCTCACCGAACCCTCCCAGGTCATTGCGCGCCAGGGCCTCTCGCACCTGCTCAGCGTAACCGACCATGCGGCGCAGGCTGGCCCGCTTTTCCTCGTCAGTATGGGTATTGCGCGATTGCTCATCCAGAATGTCGTCGGCGCTGCGCACCAGACCAGTGTAGAGCATCAACAATCCCCTCTGCAATCGCTCCCGCGTCTCCGGCTGGCAGACTATCGGGTCAACGAACACACTTTCGTCGGGATTAAAGCGGATGAACTGCAACCCCCCGTAAGCAGCAATGTACTGATCCTGCTTGCCGATGGGCTTGCCGCACCGCTCGATCTCGATCTGGCAGGCCTCCCGCGCCAGCCGCTCCGCACCGGCCAGGTGATTTTTGTAAGCGTAGAGCGCGTTCAGCAATCCCACCGTATAAGTGCTCGAAGAGCCCAAGCCGGTGCCCTGAGAAGGAATGTCAGAGATCGAGGTGATCTCGATCGCCCCTTCAATGCCCGCCACCTTCAGCGCCTCACGAATCAATTCGTGCTGCAACTCGTCCAAGCCGTCCACGATCTCAGTCCGTGAATAACTGGCTCGGATTTTTTGATCGAACTTGGGATTGACGGTGATATAGATGTATTTGTTGATGGCCGTACTCACGACCGCACCGGACTCTTGACGATAAAAGGCCGGCAGGTCGCTGCCCCCACCAACAAAGCTGATGCGTAGCGGTGTGCGCGAGATGATCATACCGTCTCCAAAACCTCAAAAACCTGATAGAGCACAGCGCCGGCCGAGGGCCCTGGATATAGTGAGGTGTCACGAAGCCACTCAACCGACGCTTACAATAGAACGAAATGGGCCGTCACCAACCTGTCACGCCCGCCGGATCTGCCATCTACACTTTCGCTTTAAGCTCCCACGTATCCTCGAGCATACGCTCGAGTCCGTCGGGGTCTACCCGCCACCACAGCAGCCACTTTTTGGTCGCCGGCAACCGCCCACTTTTACACCAGCGCCGCACCTGGTTCTTGCTGATGCCCAAGCGCGCTGCCGTATATCCCAATGTCAGCCACGCGCCATCCTCATCTTCCTTCTTCCGTCTCGGCTCTCCACTCCCTCGCTCAGAATCGTAGACGTAGCTACCGTTCAGCTTGGCGCGATTGACCGCCAGCCCCAACAGATTGGTCGCCTGTCGCTCGCCAAATCCGAGCAGCCGTTCCCTGGCCCGCTGGATCGTCTCGCGCCTGGTAACTCCCGCACTAACCACGAGAACCGTGCCTTCGGCCAAAGTTGCCAAGACTGTGGCATCCGGGGGGCCCAAGATGGGGGGGCTATCAATCAAGACCATATCCATCTGGTTCCCCAAGGAATCTAGCAGAGCAGGGAGGCGTGGCGAGGTCAACAACGTGGCCGGGTCCATAGGGGGACGGCCGGCGGGCAAAAGATACAAGTTGTCAAAATCCGTCTCCTGCAGTGGGACGGACAGCAAACCTTCCTCGTCCACCTCGTGATCGCCAAGAACATCGGCCAAGCCCGTGACGTTGGGGCGATCGAAAAGCACGTGCAACGAAGGCTTGCGCATATCTGCGTCAACAGCGATAACTCGATTCCCGGCCGCGGCCAGCACGACGGCCAGATTGGCCAGGACAAAGCTCTTACCTTCTGAAGCGCCGGGGCTGGTCAAGAGCAGCACCTTGTAAGGCTGATCGGGGCGCATGAGGAAAACGCTGGCCCGCATCGCGCGGACCCCTTCGGCCACCGGGCTCAAAGGATTATCAGAGGACAAAATGTCCTTCCTCGGCACCTGTGGCACCGCCCCCAAAACAGGCAAGTCCAGAATTGTCTGTACGCCATCTCCCTCCCAGCGCAACGAGGTATCCAGAAACTCTATCAACAAGACGGCGCCCAGCGCCAAGCCAAGCCCTGCCGCCCCGGCCACGGCCACGATGAGCTTGATCTTGCTCGGGACCGGCCATTGAGGCACCACGGCCGGCTCGAAAAGCGAAAGAACGTTGGGCGACTCGGCGCTATAGGAAACGAGCAAGCCAGCATACGTGGTCTGGTAAGTAGATTTCACCTCTTCCAACGCGGCAATTCGATCCTGTGCGTCCTGAATCTCGGCGGCCGAAGTCAACTCGGAGAGAGAAGTGGTCAATTCATCAATCTGACGACCAACGCCCTCAATCTTGTTCTCGAGCTCTTCCAGTTGGCGTCGAACGAACTCTTGCTGCTCCGGGTCGTTCCCTCCCGAGGCCGGGCTGCGCCGAATGAGCTCGTCGGCCAGGGCGTTGGCGATCACGGCCGCCGCCTCGGGATTGGTGTCGGTCACCTGTATCTCCAAGAGCTGCGCCCCCGAATAAATTCCAGTCCCAATTTGCGTAGCCAAACCCTCAGGAGTTCTATCCAGACCCAACCTGTCAATGACGGCTTTGAGGATAGGATCCTGTCTGAGCAACTCGGCATAAGCGGCAGCCAGCGTGCTGCTGAACCTCATCTGGTTAGGATCAGGATCTGGATCCTCGAGGCCAGCGCCCACCATGATCGTTGCTTTGGCCTGATAGAGAACGGGTTGTTGGGCAGCGAAATAATAACTGATCACTGCCGGGATGATGGCGCTGATTACAAACAGCCACCACCACTTGCCAAGAAGACGCACATACTGAGCAACCTGCCTGTTCATGCCCGCCCCACGCCAGCGCCGTTGCGCTCCGGTTCAAAAGTCCCATTGCCAGCAAAATAGTAACCCACTCCCCAGCGTGTGTGTATGTAGTGTGGGCTAGAAGGATCATCCTCGATCTTGCGCCGCAGATAGCGGACATACACACTGAGATAACCTACCTCCTCCGCATATTCCGGCCCCCACACGCTGACCAACAGATCCTTGTGAGGCACGATCTGCCCCTTGCGGCCAACCAGATACAACAACAGCCGGGCCTCGGTCGGCGTGAGGTCAATTACCTCCCCCTCCTTTGTAACCGTCCCATCTCTCAGATCAATGCGAAGAGCGCCGTCGTCGTAGATATCGCGCCAAGCATCTTGGGCGACCGCCCCGGCGCGGCGCAGAACGGTGTAAATGCGAGCCTTCAACTCGTCGAAACTGCACGGCTTGGTCAAATAGTCATCAACCCCCAAGGAGAATCCCTTGAGGACATCCTTCTGGTCTGACCTGGCAGTGAGCATAATGATCGGCGTATCGCACATATGCCGCAGCCGTTGGCACACCTGCCAGCCATCCATCTCTGGCATCGCGATATCCAGTATAATAACGTCAGGGCGGTTCTCGTAAGCTCGCCGCAGCCCATCCTTGCCGTTGTCTGCCGTGACGACCGTGAACCCCTCTCGCTCCAGGCCAAGCTGCAAAAGAGTGAGCAGACCTGTATCGTCATCAACTACCAGAACCGTTTTATTCATCATATCCACCTCAACGGCAAACCACCAAATCTGTAGATTACAACAGAATAGTTCTTCTTCCTATCTCACAAACTATCAGCAGGCTTGAATCATCCCACCATTCTAGCAAATTTTTATTCTCTTTGTTGCTAATTATACCATGCGCAAGTTTAAGCTCGGTTTGTGAAATGTCACAACCGGATAGTCGCTCCTGAGAGTATAGTAGAACGGGAATACCCCGCCCAGAGGCAACCCACAAATTCCATTCTCGGCATCAAGCCTATCAATACTGAGTATACCGGGTGAGCTACTTTGTGTTGCACCAGTCACGGGGCAGCACACATTCACCGATACAGCCGCAGCAGTCATGTAAAAGGATTTCCTAGAACAATTCTTAAATCTTTACTAACATAACAAAAGTTCGTATAAAGTAGGTGAATAAAAAGTCACAAAAAATAAAAAAGCCCCCTTCTCAAGAAGGAGGCCAGAAGAGACTACCGCCGAGCCTACAAAAACTCACCCGTATCGAAGTAATATCCCTCACCCCAAACAGTGTGGAGATAGCGAGGGGATTTAGGGTCAGCCTCAATCTTTTGCCGCAGCCGATAAATGCACTGCTTCACCAAGTCCGGCTCACCGACGCTTTCAGCGCCCCAAACCCGCGACAGGATGGCATTGGTGCTGAGCACTTTGCCAACGTGACGAATCAGCAGCCGGAGCACCTCGAACTCCTTAGGGGTCAGATACACCACCCGCTTCCCAATCACCAACTCGTGGCGTCCGCAATCCAGCATGATCGAGTCAGTAGCAAAAATGAGATCGCTTTCCGTATCAGTCCGCTCCTTCGCCCGACGGAGGCAGGCCATAAGACGACCAATCAACTCTGAGCGGTCGAACGGCTTGACCAAATAATCATCTGCGCCCAAAGAGAGCCCCTTCACGATGTCCTCGAGAGTGCCCTTAGCCGTGAGAAAAATGATCGGTACCTCGGTCATCTCCCGCAACCGGCGACACACCTCGAATCCCCCCATATTGGGCATCATCACGTCCAGCAAAATAGCATCGGGTTGAGACTGATAGGCAGTACGCAGCCCAGAAAGCCCGTCCCGGGCCACAATAGTATCAAAACCCTCGGCACTGAGCATATGCCGTAGTATCTCTAGCTGACCAGCATCGTCGTCTATGGCAAGGACAGTAAAGCGCTGACGCATAAACCTTGGCCCCTCCAGTTCAATGGACAATAGCCATTTCTAGACTAGTTCACAATGTGGAATCAAAGCTCGACGCCCAAACTCCCAAGCCTGGCAACCCTCCCCTTGGGTATCGTGGACCCGTTTGCTCCAAATCCCGCCGCCAAGCCGCCGGACCTGACAATCCGGCGGGAATAGAACAGCACAAGCGGGAATTGATAGGCCAACAACACTCGACAGGACGACCATCCAAAGTCTGACAACAACTCGACTGGTATTATACTACAGAAAATCTACCCCTGCAACGCACGCGCCTAGCGCAGATATATCAGATGGGTGTGTTTCATTTCAGTAGAGACCCTAGACCTCGGAGGTCTCTGCCGAGCTCGTGCTCGCCCAAAACCGCTGATTTGGGCAGTTTTTGAGCCTGAAAACGCATTAAGGCAAAAGTAGCACATTAACAATCAGGGACAGCTGCAGACCAATCAGCGATTCGTTGCCGGAGTACACCATCTCGATGATGCCGCCAGCGGTATCGGCGGCGGAATTGCTCCTGGCATTGCTCGTAACGAGCGCGCTCGGCGGCATAATCCTCCCAACTGACCTGCGCCAGGCGCTTCTGTAGGTTGACGGGTGAATCTACATCCAATTGGATGGTCGCCCAAGCTCCCCGTCTCAGCAAAGGCTCGCGCAGTTGGCTGACGCCCAGTTGGCGTCTCAGTTGGCGCTTGACCTGACCGTAGAGGCTCTCTTGGTCGTTGTTCGTGGATGGTAGCCCAATGATGTCGTAGCAGTGGAAAAGGCCCGACCAATATCGCTCACTCAAGGCGAACAGGTCATCCCGGAACCGAGTCAGCCAAGGCGTCAGGTCGGGAGCGTCAGCCAGACGCCCCAGGTGGTGAGCCAATTGCCGAGCAACAGCGTCGCCGCCAGGCCCTGGCGCATCAGCGGTGGGCAGGTGAGCATCCAGAATGTCGCTGATACCATCGACCCACTCGAGGGCCTGGGAGACCTCCCCGAAGGCTGATTGGAAGACGGGCAGTGTTTGGCCCAACACGGCGTACCAATGGCGCAAGTGGGGATGTTCCCTTCGCACCAGGCAGCGTTCCAAGGCCTGACATATGGCGCGTAGATCCTCGAACACGAGGAGTCCCGACAGAACAATGGGGGCGCGGCCTGTTCTGGACAGCGCCAGTTGCAAGTCCAGCGCAAGGTCTCGGACAACCTCAGAGTGCGTAGGCGGCCGTTCCGAGTCTACCCGATCAGGCGCCTCGGTGAGAGCCAGTCCCGTCACCAGCTGAGGGAAAAAAAACCGACTCCTCCGAGTCTGATAGGACTTCCCCCATACTCTCGCGGATTTCCTGGCGAATCGTTTTCCGCATCTCGACCTTGAGCGACGAGTCGTACTCATAGATGGGACGGGTGGCGTGACCCAGATAGTGGGACTGGCACCATTGGTGCGGGATATCCGGCCATACCTCTTCCAGCGCCTTTCGAACGCACCCTTGCTTGTCACTCACCGTGGATAGAACGGGCAAGCCGAACTCTATCACCGGCTCCAGCAAAGTCTTGAGCGTCTCGTGATTCACCCGGGGTAGCCAGCCCACCACCAAGGTGCGTTCGATCTGCACCTCTCGCACCACCCAGAGCTGCTCTGACGCCCCCTCCGGCTCCAAGCCGTCCACGCTGATGATCATCCCCCCTCGTTCCTTGACCACCGCCTCCAACTGCTCTCTATCCAGGCGCTCAGCGCATCCCAGGAGCGCCTGATAGCGCTCGTACAGGTAGTCTACCTGACGCTCGCTGATTTGCACACCTTCGTTCTCCAAACAGGCGTGAATCTGTTGTCGGTTCAAGTGCTCTCGATCACGCCACCAGCCAACCTGGGCGATCACGTCCAAGCCGTAGGTGCACTCCGGCACGGTAACCATCTGAGCAGCCGCCGAACTGTAGGCCTGTCCCTGATATGCGCACTCGGGATTCACGCACTCTTTGGCCCGACTGGCGACATACACCACCCCGTCCATATGCTGAACCGTCTTGCGCCACTGGTAGTAGTCCTGTGGTTGTAGCGCTTCCCTGCAGTGCGGACAAATGCCGATCTCTGAATTGTAAATGTGCCGCGCTTGTACTTCCAGGTGCTTAGCCGTTCTAGCCACGAGTTGCTGACCTCCCTTGAACTGGTCTGCTGCTCATGATACCAGAATTTCATACTTGTGCCACTTTTGCCTCAATGCCTGAAAACACATCTCATTAGACCTCTGAGGTCTTGCCCAACTTGTTTGAAACACACCCATATCAGATACGCCAGGAGGCGAAAACGGCCTGGCGCGTCAAATTGTTCTATTGGGGAGTGAGAAAAGAACGGTTGCTATCCCCTGCGCTGGCGGGCGGACTTTTTCTTCCGGCGCAAGGCACCGCCTCGATAAGCGGGCGCCAGGATGGCAAACGGAGTGCAACGGCTCACGTCCAACATGCGCGTCGCCAAACGGGGATCCAGTTCCTCAATGGGGGTCGCCGTAGTGATGACGGTCGGCAGTTCAGCGTTGTAGCGATAGTCAAAGATTTGATACAGCTTCTCCCGCGCCCACGGCGTAGCCGACTCGGTACCCAGGTCATCCAGGATCAGCAGCGGGGTGCGGCGCACCTCCTCGAACTGCTGGTAAAAAGTGACCGTGCTCTGAGGGTTAAACGTGGCCCGCAGGTGATCCAATAAATCCGGTACGACGACGAACAAAGCTGGGTGGCCGCGTTGCACCCGGTAGTTGGCTATGGCAGCGGCCAGATGGGTTTTGCCGACGCCAAAAGTGCCGGTAAAGACCAGCCAGGCACGGGGATCCTCGGCAAAATCACTGGCGACATCAAAGGCGCGTTTGAGATTCTCTTCCTCGTCGCGGGCCAGCTCCCCCCTGCGCGGATCAAAGGTCTCAAAAGTCTGATGAGAATGCAGGCTCAAGCTACTCAGATCAGACTGATCCTGCGCGACACCCGCCCGCCGATAGTCGGGGGCGATGATGGAGACGATATGGGTCAGGTCGGGGTCCACCAGGCGCGAGCGGAGTCGCAGGGGAATCTCTTCCAACTCTCGGTTGGTAGTGACGACGGTAGGCAGGCGAGCGTTGTAGCGATAGTTGAAAATCTGGAACAGTTTCTCCTGCGCCCACGGCGTTGCCGACTCGGTGCCCAGGTCGTCAAGGATGAGAACAGAGGCCGAGCGCACATCCTCGAAGCGAGTATCGTACTCGACGGGGCTGGACGGAGCAAAGGCAGCGCGGAGGTGATCCAACAAGTCAGGAACGGTGATAAAGAGCACCGGCAGACCGCGCTCGACGCACCCGTTGGCGATAGCGGCAGCCAGGTGAGTCTTGCCGCAACCGTAGCCGCCTTTCAAAACCAGCCATCCCTCCGGCTTTTCGGCAAAGGTCTGGGATTCCTCGTAGGCCCAGCGCAGATTGGCCTGCTTTTCGGGCGGTAGACCGTGCCCTTCTGGGGCAAAGGTCTCAAAAGTCATGCGAGATAGCGTTTCCAGATCGCTCAACGTACGCAGTGTAGCCACACGTCGCTCGGCCAACTCTGCCAGGCGGCAAGTGCAGGGGACCAACTCGCCAAAGTCAGGGTGCCCCACAGGCACATCCGCCCGCAGGTAGCCCAGCCCCTTACAGACCGGGCAGACCTCCTCCGCCCCTCTGCTCTCCTGTTCCTGTTCAATGCTCGATGTACTCGCCATACTCTCCCTCGACGTAACGCCGACGCTCCGCCTCAGGGGTGCGCTTGGCTGCTCCCCTTCCCTCGATGCGCCAACGCTCCAGAATGGCGTGGATGTACTTCCAACTCCGCTTATTCAGAGACACCGCCTCACGGAACGCCTCCTCGATCCACTCAGCTGGATACTCCCGTTCCGCCGCGCGCAACTCATCGGCGATGAGGGGCGTGAGCGTGCCCACGTTCGCCTCGTACAGGGCAAAGACGTTGGGGCGCGCGGCCGATTCGAGCTCGTCGGGCCAGCCGCCCTGCTCGATGGCTCTGACGGCAGCGCGCCCCTTGGGCGTGTTGGCAAAGTAGACCGTCTCACTCGCCCCCGCGACGGTCGTCTCGGCTTGCAGCAACGTCCCCCGCTCGACGGCGCGCGCCAGAGCCCCGCTCAAAGCCTCCGCCGGAGCGCGGCCCAGGCCGGCCAAGAGCACCCGGTCGGAGACCAAGTCGGCGCGGCGCAGATAACGCACCTTGCCCCGCTGCTGCCCCAATCGCCACAGAGCGTGCAGCGTGAGCTTTAGCTCGGCCAGGTCATCAATCGCAGGGACGAGCTCGATGAAAACCTGCTCCGGGATGTTGGCGCTAGTGACTTGGCCCGGAGGGAACCCGCTGAAGGTTTGCATCAACGCCTATGGACGATACACCATCTTGTCCTACGCCGCCTCAGCCGTGACCGAGACAGCCTGCCAGATAGCGACGATGAGACAAACGACGGCGATCAAATCCAAGAGACCGCAACAGCACCCCACGCCAGTGCTGACCGCCACGAACCGTCTCATTCCCACCTGGCGGCCCAAGAACCCAACCAGCGGCGACCTGCCAAAGCTGGCGAGATCCAGAATGAGCGACACGCCAAAGCCAACCAGGGCCAGGATAGCGGGCGTCCCACCGCGACGTGTGAGCAGGATGATCGCCGCCACGACCCCCGCCAGATGAGCCAGCAGAATCGGCAACATGGGAAGAACTGTGACGTACCACGGGTTAATAGGATACATTTTTATTACCTCCTGATTGTGAATTGATGGACTATAGAATTGCCCTACAATATTTGCGGCTCGCCGCGCCATACTACCTATTCTACACATAATGGTCAGTCTAGGCAAATCGCCCCAACCGGCCTACCAGGCCTCTCTCGGCGACTTGCGCTTTGGCACAAAGCGTGTAAACTATAGGTCAAACACAACTCGATACAACACCACGAACCAGCCCGCTCAAATACGCGGACAACTATGCAGAGCGACGAGGGTAGTACATCACACGCGCAAGGGAGAGCAATTATGACATCCGAAGCGATCAAACGATCAGTCATTGTGGTAGGAATAGCTTTATTAATGGTGACCGCTACAGTACTTCCCCTCAGTGCCGCATCCTTGCCCCAAGTGGCCGGTTCCCAAAAAGCGCCAGGCGTAGCGTTGCAGACCGTGACGACCACGACGACACCGATTACTATACCGACATCGGTCATCACCACTATCGCCCCTCCCACCCCACCCACACCCACTCATACTCCCACACCCCCACCCACCCATACTCCCACCGTTCCTCCCTCCGCGACCGAGCCTCCCTCAATCGCACCGGAGCCAACGGATACGCCAGCGCCGCCCGCCACACCAACGACGCCACCGCCGCCGCCCGCCACGCCCTCGCCTCCCTCAACCCCATCAGCCACCTCCACCCCTTCACCTGTCGAGCAGCTAATAGTCATATTATCCCAAGACTGGTCTCTTACTCTCTTAATCTGCCTGATCCCACTGCTGCTCCTGGGTCTGCTGGCTATCCTATGGACGATGCGGAAGAAACCAAAGCCTAAACCACCGCCGCCGCCTACCGTCGCCGCCGGCCCATACCTGGAAAGCGTCGGCGCATCTGGCGGCCCGCGTCGCTTCGACCTGACCCCTGAAGGGGTCACCATCGGGCGGGCGCCAGAAAACAGCCTGATAGTCACCCAGGACTTGGCCGGATGGGAGACGGTCTCTCGCCAACACGCCCGCGTCTACGAGCAGGCCGGCCGCTGGATCGTCGAGGACATGAACTCGATGAACGGCGTCTATGTGAACGGGAACCGCACGGGCCGCAACCTGCTGCGCGACGGCTGGCGGCTGGGCATCGGCGGGGTGGAATTCACCTTCCACGCCAGCCCCGGGGAGGCGCAAAGATGAACACGGTAGTATGTCCCAAGTGTAACTATGAAAACCGCGAGAACGCCCGTTTCTGTCACAGTTGTGGCGCGGCTCTACCGGCGCACAACCCCGGCCCGCAAGACGTGTCTCAACATCCCACCCAACCCCTCACCCTCCCCCCCGACCTGCCCTCCACTCACCCCCTCCCAGAAGCAACCGCCGAGTTTGCCCCCTTGCCGGAGGGCGCCCTGCTCCGTGACGGGCAATACACGGTCGAAGAAATACGAGCCGCCGACCAGATAAACCTCTACCTGGTAGAAGAGCACACGCCGGTACGCTTGTGCCCCAACTGCCGGACGGAGACGTTCGACCCCCAGGAACGGTTCTGCTCAGCCTGCGGGGCCGACATATCCAACATCGAACCCCTACACCTCCGCTACCTGGTGCGCGAAAGCAGCAACGAGCAGGCTTTCGCAGCCGAGAGCCAGCTACTAGGGATGCGCCTGGAGCATCCCGGCCTGCTCCTGCCTCACGACGCCTTCACAGAAGCCCCCTACGGCCCGCCTCGCCATTATCTGGTGGAGCCGGAATTTACGCCCCCAGTGGCGACCTCCCTCCCCTTACCCCAGAAACTCGCCCGTGTGCTGACGTGGGGAGTGACTCTGGCGCAAACACTGGATTACTTGCACCGCCACCAGGTTGCCTTGCGCGAGATCGGCCTGGAACACATCGCGGTGGAGGGAAAAGAGGCCCGTTGGACGCACCTGAGCCAGGCCTACGTCATCCCCCCTGACGCTCGCCCTATGGCGGTCGGCCACTTTGCCCACGACGTCCAGGGGTTGGCGGCCGTACTCTTGCACCTGGCAACCGGGGAACAACAAACCACTCAAGTCGAGCTTCCCGAGCGGGCCAGTATGGCCTTCTCCCAGGCCCTCACCACGCCGGAGAAGATCACCGTGACCGACTTTGCGTCCGCCCTCGAAGAAGCGCTCCAAGAACTCCGCCGCCCGGCCAGCGTCACTCTGGTCGTTGGTCGGCGCACCGACGTGGGGCAGGAGCGCTCGCTGAACGAAGACAGCCTGCTGACACTGGATAGCACAGCCGTGTTCCGCTCCGCCAGCACGCCCGTGGGCCTGTTCGCCGTCGCCGACGGGATGGGCGGTCACGAAGCCGGAGACGTAGCCAGCCACGGGGCGATCCAGGCCATCGCCCAGCAGACCGTCAGTGGAGTGCTGTCCCCAGCCGCTGCCGGCAAACCCCTGCCCGACGCCCGCCAGTGGCTCACCGACGCGACCCTGGCCGCAAACCAGGCCGTTCACGATCAGCGCAGAGCCGCCGGCACCGATATGGGCACCACGCTGGTAATGGCGCTCGTCGCCGGCAACCATGCGACCCTCGCCAACGTCGGCGACAGTCGCGCCTACCTGCTCAATCGAGACAGCATCACCCAGATCACCACCGATCACTCGCTGGTCGAGCGACTGGTCGCCACCGGGCAGATCACGCGGGAAGAGGCCGCCCGCCACCCGCAGAAGAACGTCATCTACCGCGTCATCGGCGACAAAGCTCACACAGAAGTAGACCTGTTCGACCAGACACTCGTCCCCGGCGACGCCCTGCTCCTCTGCTCCGACGGGCTGAGCGGCATGGTGACAGACCAACAGATGTGGCAAATCTGGAAAACGTCCACCTCGCCCCAGGAAGCCTGCGACCGGTTGGTTCAAGCCGCCAACGACGCCGGCGGCGAGGATAACATCACAGTCGTGATAGTACAAGTTGCCACATAATCACGAGGAGGTATGACGATGAAACGCTCCATTCTCTTGCTGGTCACACTCTGCACCCTGGTCGCCGTCACCGGCGGGCAGAGCATCGGCCACGCTCAAAGCTCGGGCCCGGTCGTGGACATCCTGGGCAAACCGGTTTCCAGCGCTGACCAGCCAGAGGTTAACCTCTACCTCTCGGTCGTTGACCCCACCACGGGCCACGCCATAGACGACCTGAGCGACGACAACTTTTCCGTCCTGGTATCAGACCAGGACGCCGGAGCTACATCGTCGTCGGAAACGACCGGCGTGGCAATAGTAATGGTGATTGACCGGGGCGGGATCGCCCACCGGGGCGACAAACGCATCGGCCAGGCGGTTGATCTGGCGGACGACCTCCTGAACAGGCTCAACGTGGACGGCAGCGAAGGCGCCGACATGGTGGCCCTCATCGGTATCCGCGGCCGGGATGACGGCGGCCTCACCCCCCTGGCGCCGTTCACGGATTACGACCCCAACGCCGTGAGCAACCAGTTCGACACGCTGCGCACCGAGGTAGTGAACGAAGTGACTCCCCTGTACGACGGCATAGACCAGGCCATCAAGTGGATCACGGATAACGCCGACGCCGAGATCCGAGATAAACTCGCCCACCGCCGCCCCATCATCGTCGTCTTTTCCGACGGCATTGACAAGAACTTTAGCGACGAAGCCCGCAGAATAGACATCATAGATAAATGCACCGACAACGATATCCTGCTCTACTCTGTCCGTATGGGCAGCGGCACCACCGACGCCTACAACATGGAGATCATGGCCGAACGGACCAACGGCCTCTACGTCACTCACGCCGACGAGGACGACACAGAGGCCGCCAACCTGTTCGAGAACATTGTCACCCAGCGCCAATCCTATCTCATCACGTTCCAGTTGCTCGAACCCAAGGGGAGCTACCCGGTGAGCGTCCAGGTCGTGGATACCTCCATCGGCGACGGCTCGGACGAAACGACCGTCTCCTCGCGACTGCAACTGCCCGGTATTGCGCTGACCTCACCGGCCGATGGCACCGCCTACACGGTGACCTATTCCCAGACACTCGAAAGCTTCGAGCCCGAGACGATCCAACTGAGCGCGCAAGTCACACCGTCGGACGGTGTATCCCGCGATCCAGACACAGTATCCTACTTTTACAACGGAGTGCTCATCGGCACGAGCGGTGCAGCGCCGACCTTTGACCTCACCTGGGACGTGAGCGACATTTACACGCCGACCGAACAGACCCAAGACCAAAAGTACACCCTGATAGCCGCAGCCGAGGACGTTTACCTGGGAGAACGGATGGAAAGCGATCCGGTCACCATCCACGTCAAATGGGAAGCCAAGACCCACTCACTCCAGGAGCAAATCCTCATGTGGCTGAGCGCCAACTGGTGGCTGCTCGTCATCCTGGCGGTGATGGCACTGGGTATGCTGATCCTGCTGATCATCCTCATCCGCACGCGCGGCGAAGTGGCCCGCAAAGCGGTCGCGCGCACCACCGGCGTGCTCAAGGGGGTCACCAGGCGACTGGGGGCCGCGCCCCAAAAAGCCCCCGGCAAGCTGGTCGTCATCCAGGGCGCCAATATGGGAAAAGAGTTCCGTCTCTCGGCCCAGATGATCAAGGTGGGGCGTGATCCACAGTTCTGCGACTTTGCGCTGTACGACGAATACGCCTCCAACCCACACTTTTCCGTCCAATTGGATCAGACCCAGTTCTTTATCACCGACGAGGGCAGCACCAACGGCACACGACTCAACGGCACGCCGATGGTACCGCGCCAACGAATGTTGCTGCAACCGGACGCCATCATCGAGGTCGGGCAAACGCGGCTGCAATTCAAACGGCTGGGAGGCACGACCCGCCAATTGGGCGCACCATCGGAGGCAACTCCCGCCTTTGGCACGCCAGCGCCGCCGCCCACTCCGCCGCCCGGTCAGGCCTACACTCATCCCCCCACCCAGCCAGCCGCGCCGCCTGGACAGGCTCAACAACCTCAACAGCCGGCCCCCGGTCAACGGGGCGGGCCAACCCGGCAAGTGCCGCCGCCATTCGAGACCAAGTAGTTGCAAGGAGTTTTAGAGTTGAGCGAGGAGCTAGGCCACGTCTTGCCCGGCAACATCGTCGGCCCCTACCGCGTTGTGCGAGGGTTCAAAGGACGCGGCGGTATGGCCCGCGTCTTTGAGGCCGAGGTACGCGAGAAATATCGTCAGCCCCATCTACCCCGCCGCCTGGCGCTCAAGATCGCCAGAGAGGACCACCAGGCCGCGCTGGTCGCCGAGGCCGATTTCCTCAGCCGCTTCGACCACCCCAACGTGGTGCGCATCTTCCCTCTGCCCCGTGGCGACGACCGCCGTCCGGTCTATGCCGCCCGCGAGCACTTTTCTTTCGGCTGGGGCTGGTATTATGCTATGGAACTATTGAGCAGAGATTCCCTCGAAAACATCCTGACTCGGCCCACCACCACCGGCCTGCTCTCTTCGCCGCCCGGCGAGGGACGGCGCTTGAGCCTACTAAAGACACTGGGCATCAGCCGCCAAATGGCCGCCGCGCTGGAACACATCCACGAACAAAACGTCATCAACCTGGACATCAAACCCGGCAACGTGCTCTTCCGCCGCCGCCGGCTCAACTATCTGCGCAGCAGCGTGCCCCAGGCAGTGCTGTGCGACTTTGGCATCTCCCGAGACCTGCGCTACCCCCGCGCCGGGATACTGGGCGTCGCTACCCCAGAATATCTCTCGCCGGAGCAAACCAGCGAACTGGGCCACGAACAACAACGGCTGGATGCCCGCGCCGACATCTTTTCCCTGGGCGTCACCATCTACGAGATGCTCACCGGCGAGTTGCCATTCCCCAACATCGCCATGATAGCCGACCCAACCTACGCCCCCATACCGCCAAGCCAACTGCGTCGTGCCATCCCCGCATCGGTAGAAGATATCGTGATGCGGGCGCTGGCCAAAGACCCAGGCTATCGCTTTCAGACCGCGTCACAGATGCGGGACGCCCTCGAAGGGGTGCCAACCCCAATGGACTGGAAAGCGGGCGCGCGACGCACCTTTGCGGTGGGCGCAGCCGGCGCTATATTGACCGCCTGCGTCGCCGCCGGAGTTTGGGGGGCGGGCAAATTGACGCAAACTCCCACACCGGCTCCCGGCCCAACACACACACCCGCCATCCAGACTACCGCCCCCGCCGTGCTGGCGACGAGCACAACACTATCGCCCACTGCCTCGCCGGTCACCAGGCAGATATGCACCTCCACGCCAGCGCCCACCTTCACGCCCACCAACACGCCGCGACCACGCACGCCAACGCCAACGTCCGTTCCCACCCCAGGAGGAGATTGACCGATGAACAACACGAACTATCCACCTCAACCGACCCCTGCGCCCTCCCTGCCCATATCTATATGGGGCGCCACCGACAAGGGCCGCCAACGCGAGGGGAACGAGGACTCTGTCTACCCCCATTCCGACAGCGACACCTTTCCCTTCCAACCCGGCCCGGATAGCATAGCCCAAAAGGGACACCTGCTCGTCGTCGCCGACGGCGTGGGCGGGGCCAAGGGTGGAGCGGAAGCGAGCCGTTGGGCCATCCGCGTGGCCGTGGAGCGATACTACGACCAGGCCGGCCCGGACCTGGGAAGCGACCTGCAAACCGCCATCGAGATGGCAAACTCCTCCCTCTACCAATACCTCCAGTCCACCGGCGTAACCCAGGCCGGCTCGACCATGGTGGCAGCCGTGATCTACGGCAACACGCTCCAGGTCGCCAACGTCGGCGACAGCCGCGCTTACCTCATCCGCGAGGGCCAGATCACCCGCTTGACCCGCGACCACACGCTGACCCAGCAAAAAATAGACCGGGGCATCATCCAACCGGAGCAGGCCGCAATGGACCCCGATAGCAGCGTGCTGACCCGCTCGATGGGCGCCGGGCCGACAGTCCAGGCTGACCTCTTCCAACCCGTGCCCCTGGTCGCCGGCGACGTGGTGCTCCTCTGCTCCGACGGACTGACCGACATGGTGGAAGAGGCAGAGATCGCCCGTCTGGCGAGCGGCGGCTCGCCCAAGCGAATGACCCAGCGCCTGATCGCCGCGGCCAACAAGCAGGGCGGCGTGGACAATATATCGGTCGTGATCGCCCAGGCGGGTGGCAAGCCGGCGGCCGGCGGCGGACTGTTGGCCGACATCCCCAAGATGGCACAGCAACAAAAGATCATCCTGGGTGGAATGGCCGGTCTGGTAGCCCTGATCCTTTGCCTGCTGGCGACCTGGGCTGCGTGGGGAGCCATCACCTCACGGGAAACGCCGACGCCGGCCGCCCCAACGGCCGGGGCCCCGTCCGCGACGACCACCGCGCCCGTCGCCCCATCCGCGACACCCCAACCAACCGACACGGTGCCGCCGGGCCAGGCGACCTCGACCCCAGCGCCGACCTTCACGCCATCCCCCACCCCGCGCCCCGACAGAGACGGGGACGGCATCCCCGACGCTAACGACGAGTGTCCCGACGATTTTGGCCTGTACGATCTGGGCGGCTGCCCCGACCGCGATGGCGACGGCATCCCCGACCTCGACGACGCGTGCCCCGACGCGCCCGGCCCGCCGGAATACGGCTGCCCAGATAGCGACGGCGATGGCAGCCCAGACAACCTGGATAAATGCCCGGCTATTCAGGGGGTACCGGAAAACGACGGATGTCCATATCCAAGCGACGATGAAGGTGGAGACGGCGGCGGCGGGGACGGCGGAGATGACGGCGGAGGTGATGGACCGACACGCTGAACCGATCTGAGGCAGATACGGGAACCCTGCCCACATCTGAGGCGCAACCGTAGGGCGGGTTTCTCAGCCGCCAAGCGACCACAGTTAGATTTAGAACTAGAACAAGGACAAATGAAATGGATACAAACACCCACATCTCTAGAACAACCCGCTGTATCGTGACCGCCCTGGGCGCTGTCGCGATGCTCGCCTACCTGCTGATATTCCTCGCCGCTGCCCGCACCCACGCCGCCCCGCTCCAGGGCACCGGTGACGATCCAAGGATCCACCTCATCACGATGACGGCCGACCTCCCCCACTACGACCCCGCAAACAACGACGGCGTCGCCAAGACCGTCTACTTTTCCAACGGCGTGAGCGGCCTCATCACTATGACGTTCGACATCAGCGGCACGCACACATTGACCCTCACCGCCGGCGCTGCCTTCTACGAACCGGAACGGGTCTACACTTCGACCGCACAAACGTGGACCCGCCCCATCACCTACTCGGTCGCGGATACGCACACGACCCAACCCAACGTCACCTACACGGCCGCCAGCACCGCCGGCCTCACCACGCTCGCCATCACCTACACGCGGGACGTCACCGCGCCCACCTCATCCATCGCCTACCCATCCGCCGGTCAATGCGTCAGTGGCACACAGTTGGTCATCAGCGGCGCGGCCAGCGACGGTGTGGGCGGTTCCGGCGTCCAACGCACGCAGGTCAGCACAGATACCGCCGCCCCCTGGCACGCCGCCACTGGCGGTGCCGCCTGGGCCTACACCTGGACCCTGCCCAGCGCCGACGGCGTGGTCTATACCCTGTCATCCCGCGCTCAGGATAACCTGGGCGCCTGGCAACAGGTTCCGCCCACAGTTTCCGTCACCGTGGATAATGTGTCGCCAACCGGCACGGTGATCCTAACCCCCAGCCTGCCCGTCTCCCAGTGGACGAACGAGAGCACGCTCGAGGCGCAATGGAACGGCTTCTCCGACGGCGGCGGGGTCGCGGGCTACCAATACTTTATCTCCGACACAATAGCCGCCCTGCCGCTACCGGGAGCCGCCTTTACCACCGCGACCGGCGTCACCGAGGTGCTGCCCGACGGCGAGTGGTATTTTCACGTCGCCGCCCGGGACGCGGCCGGCAACTGGAGCGCGCCCCGCTACACGGGCCCGTTCCAGGTAGATACCCTGTCGCCCACTAACGTCGCCATCACCGCTCCCAAGCACATCTCTGCCACCCAGTTCACCGTCTCCTGGTCGGCCGACGACGCCGTTTCGCACACCGTCGAGTACAGCGGCACGGACTATACGTCGTGGCAACCCTGGCTGACGGGCGTGATCTCCACAGAGGCCGAGTTCCCGGTCCCGGCGACAGAGAGCGATTATATCTTGCGCGTCACCGCCTACGACCACGCCGGCAACAGCGCCCAGGCGCAAACAGAGACCCACGTCGGGGTCTGGCGCGTCTACCTGCCCCTAGTCCTGCGCGACTACAGCCCCTTAGCCAACGGCGGTTTCGAGAGTGGGCTGAGCGGCTGGGACACAGATCAAGGGCCATTCGATGGGCACGGCAGCGGTATGCCGCAGAGCGTCGTCTCGTTCGAGGGAAGCAACCGCGCCCTGCTCGGCGAAACGAACGCCCAAGACGACTCTATCCACGTCGGCTACGGCTACATCGCCCAAACTTTTACGGTGGAGAAACCCCGGCTGCAATTGCAATACCGGGTGAGCACTTACGACATCATCCAAGGCACCGGGCAAAGATACTTTGACACCTTTGAGGTTTCCATTAACCGTCCCCCCCAGCAGATCTCGGATGCTGAACGGAACGCCGCAGGCTGCGCCAGCACGGCGCTCAACCCTGCTGGTACTCTGACCGTTTCGGTAGATGGGTTGGTTTTCTGCGGCGGTCGTTCTGGCACCCAGGAGGATACCGGGACACTGTGGAACTCGGGGTGGGAGACCGTCACCTTGGACTTGAGCGGGTTTCAGGGACAAAACATCACATTGTACCTCTCCATCTGGAGCCGCGAGTACGACCCGCCATATTACAACGACCGCGCCTACTATAATACCTGGGCGTACGTGGACAATCTGAGTCTACAGGAGTAAAAAGTAACTGTTTGCTTGCTCTAGCCGGATTGCCAAATCCGGCGACCTGGCAGGCCAAGACCACCGTATCTGCCGTCCAATACCCGGATCTGGCGATCCAGGCGGAGCGAGGTGAATAGGGTAACGCAAAGGTAACGCAGGAAACGCAAGAGGAGGAACTCTTATGCCCGGAGAAGTGCAACTGACCGTTCAGACCAACAAGACCACCTTCCCCGCCACCGAGGGACAACAGTTGGTGTACCTGCTCATCGAAGCAATGCCCACCGGCGCCGTCGCCAACGTCCAGATGCCGCTCAACTTTAGCCTGGTGCTCGACCATAGCGGCTCGATGAGCGGAGCCAAGTTGACCAACCTCAAAGAAGCGGCCAAACTGGCCGTTGACCGCATGGGGCCGCAGGACATACTCTCCATCGTCGTCTTTGACGACAAGGTAAAAGTCATCGCCCCCAGCCAGCCGGTATCCGACCCGGCCGGCCTGAAACAGCAAATTGACGGCATCCGCGACGGCGGCGGCACCGAAATGTCGCGCGGCATGCGCCAGGGACTGGAAGAGTTGCAAAAGGGAGTGGGCCCAGGCCGCGTCAGCCGCATGCTCCTGCTGACCGACGGGGAGACCTTTGGCGACGATGACGCCTGTCGCCGCCTGGCCGCCGACGCCGGAGCCCAATCCATCGCCATCGCCGCCCTCGGTCTGGGCGAGGAGTGGAACGAAGAACTCTTGGACAACATCGCCGAGGCCAGCGGCGGCAGCTCCGACTTTATCCCCGCCGGCCAACCCGAAGCCATCGGGAGTACGTTCGAGCAACACGTGCTGGCGGCCCAGGCCACCGTCGTGCAGAACGCGGACATGATCCTGCGCCTGGTGGGTGGCATGATGCCACGCGCCGTCTGGCGGGTGACGCCCCTGATCGCCAAGCTGGGCCACCGCGCCCTCTCGGACCGCGACGTGCAAGTCACGCTGGGCGATATGGACCGCGAGCAGGGACAAAGCATACTGGTCGAGATGATGGTTCCGCCCCGCCAGCCCGGCACCTACCGCATCGCCCAGGCCGAGGTGAACTATGATGTACCCGCCGCCGGCCTGGTGGGAGAGAAAGCGAAAAGCGACATCGTGCTGGACTTTTCCGGCGATCCGGCCCAGGCGACCGAGACCAACCCTTACGTGATGAACATTGTCGAAAAAGTCACGGCCCACAAGCTGCAAACGCGCGCGCTGGATGAGGCCGCGCTGGGCAACATCGCCGGGGCCACGCAAAAGCTGCGCGCCGCCGCCACCCGCCTGCTGGAACTGGGCGAAGACGAACTGGCTCAGACCGCAATGAGCGAAGCCGAGCGGTTGGAGCAAGGCGAGGATCTCTCGTCCCAAGGGGCCAAGAAACTCCGCTACGCGACGCGCAAATTGACACAGAAACTGGATGATCTGTAAATTGCAGACCTTAGAGGAGGGATATTATGCCTGCATGTCCAAATTGTGGTTCACAACAACCAGATGGAGCCGCCTTCTGTGATGAGTGTGGCGCCAAACTGGAAAGCCTGGCGCCGGCAGCGCCGCCTCCTGCCGCCCCACCCGCCCAGCCTGTCCCCACTGCGCTGGCCGCCAACTGCCCCGTCTGCGGCGCGGCGGTGACGCCTGGCGAGTCCTTCTGCGATAGCTGCGGCGCAGCGTTGGGCCAGGCAGCGCCGGCCCCACCGCCGGCCGCCGCACCCGCTCCCCCTCCAGTCCCCGCTCCCACACCACCGCCGGACGCCGCACCGACCTGCTCTAACTGCGGAGCCCAACTGGAACCGGGCAGCCTCTTTTGCGACATGTGCGGTTCGCCCGTGAGCGTACCCGCGCCCGCGCCCAGCCCTGCACCCGCGCCCAGCCCTGCACCCGCGCCCGCGCCCAGCCCTGTACCTGTGCCCGCGCCCACACCAGTCCAGCCGCCCGCGCCCACCCCGCCTATGCCCACGCCGCCGGTAGCCCCAGCCCCTCCTCCAGCCTATCCATCGCCGGCCGGCATCCAGGGGCGACTGCTAGTTCAAGACACCAACACCACACTCTCCTTCCCACCCGGCAAGACCGAGCTCATCGTCGGGCGAGAGGACCCGGTCAGCGGCGTCTTTCCGGAGATTGACCTGACCGATCACGGCGGGGACGAAGGCGGCGTCTCTCGGCGACACGCCCGCATCTTTGTTCAGGGCATGCAGACCCTCGTCGAAGACCTGAACAGCACCAACTACACCTACGTCAACAAACAGAGACTGACGCCCGGGCAGCCACACCCGCTCAACGACGGCGACGAAGTGCGCTTCGGACGGGTGAAACTCAGTTACCATTCTGCGTAATACGTAAAATCGGTATCTTTTCAAAAAGCAGGGGCCGGAATGCCGTTCCGTCCTACGTCACTCGCGAATCATTGAGAAGTCAACATGTTCCTTGGCACACCACCAAGGACGAAAATGGTCAATGTAAGTTTATTGTCTAGGTAGATACCAAAATTACGTAAGCGTAAAGAACCACTCTAACCTGAGAGGAAACTCGCACGGCAAGAAGCGCGAGAGGAAACATAATATGACACTCACAACTGGCCAAATGCTACAAGACCGCTACCGTATCGCCTCTCTACTGGGGCAGGGAGGAATGGGCGCAGTCTATCGCGCCTGGGACACGCGTCTAGACATCGCCGTCGCCCTCAAAGAGATGGTGCCCCAACCGGACTTGGACTCCCAAACTTTGACACAACTGCGTCAGCAGTTTCAACAAGAGGCACAAATCATGGCCCGCCTGACCCATCCCCACCTGGTGCGAGTCGGTGATTTTTTCCAGGAGAGAGGCAACGCCTATCTGGTGATGGACTTTGTCGAAGGGGAGAACCTGTCACAACTCATCAAACGAGAGGGAGCACTATCAGAAGAGCAGGTGTTGGAATGGGCGGGGCAGCTTTTGGACGCACTGGCCTACTGCCACAGCCAGGGTATCATTCACCGCGACGTGAAGCCGCAGAACGTCATCGTTCGGCCAGACAGACGGGCCGTATTAGTGGACTTTGGCCTGGTCAAGCTGTGGGATCCCAACGATCCCCGCACCAAGACCGCGATGCGCGGGATGGGCACGCCGGAGTATGCTCCACCGGAGCAATACGAAGTCAAAGCGGGGCACACCGATGGACGCAGCGACATCTATGGCCTGGGGGCGACGCTTTACCACACTCTGACCGGCAAGGCGCCGCCGACGGCGACACTGCGCATGGCAGACCCGGAGCAATTCCTGCCGCCGCGACTAGTAGCACCGGGGGTCAGCAAACAGACCGAGACAGCGTTGATAAAGTCGTTAGAGTTGGTCCGTTCGCAGCGCTGGCAGAGCGCGGCGGAGATGGCACAAGGCCTGGGACTGTCCATTCGGGCCTGGGGTAAAGAAGTGACTGAGCAAATTGCTCCTCCCTCATCGGGGCGAGGGGGTACGCGCGTGATGGAAAAAAGCGCCCAGGCCCGGCCTGCCCCTCGTCGTACCGGAATTCCTTTCTGGGGCTGGGCGATAGGGGGACTGGCCGTATTAGCAATGATAGGATTGGCGCTGGGGGTAGGAGCCGTAATGATCGGGCTGCCGGGCAAATTCGGTCTCTCCCAACCCACTCCGACAGTCGTGGCAACAGTCCCCCTTGCCGTTCCTACGGCAGAGGAAACAACCACACCATCCCCATCCCCATCCCCGTCTCCTTCTCCTTCGCCGGCGGCTACAGCGACGCCCACACCCACCGGGCCGCCCACCGATACACCGACGTCGGCGCCGACAGCCACGCCCACGCCTCGCCCGGTCACGCCGACTCCGGTTCCCGTCGTCCCACCGACCTTGACGGCCCCGAATCAAGGAGGCACGTACGGAAGCCCCATCACCTTCCAATGGGCCGGTTCGCTGGGAGCAGGCCAGACCTACCAGGTCACGGCCTATCACACCGGAAGCGGCCATACGCTTCAGAGCGGCTTGCTGACAACCCCAACCTGGACCACCGATCTGCCTGGTGACAAGTTCGGCGAGTGGCGCTGGTATGTCTCGGTGCTCAGAGGCGACAGCGCAGCGGCTACCTCGTCCGAATGGACATTCTGGTTTGACCCACATCCCGGTGGCAACGGTGATGGCGGCGGTGGTGGTGGTGGTGGTGATGATGGCGGTGAGAATACACCGGCACCGCCGTAGGGCAGGTACACCATAGTTTACTTCGTTCTCAACAGGCCAGAATCTTGGATTCTAGTTAGGAACACGAGGAGTAAGAAATGAAAAAGTCCATATTACTTGTCACAGCCGGAATGTTGTTGATCGGCTTAACGTTAGCGCGGAACGCCTTGGGGGCAAAGCCATTGCCTCTGCCAACCAATACACCTGTCCCAGTAGAAGATGTTCAATCCATCATCAGCCAGGTACCATCGTCGTTGAATGAACAAGATACACCGAACCTAGCACACTCGGGAGACACAGCCGCCGACCAACTGATGCAGGGCGACATCCAGATTCGGCAAGCGCTGCTGCAACACGCCGAGGCTATGCGCCAGGCGGGGGTGCGTTTCTCAGCGACGAACTTTGGAACAGAAATCGCCAGAAGCGTATCACCCCAATCTCCATCAGCAGAGACGTGCCGAAATATGCTCCTGAACTCCCAGATGGACGTCACAGAATTCGGCGACGGAACCGGTACAATAGATTACTGGACAATCATGGACCAGAAAGTATACTACGACAACGACCCAGAATACTACAATTCGCCGTACCACTCTCTGGTCATGGTAGACGAGACCGATGGATCGGATACGGTTATCCTTGATGCCGACACAGACCGGGATGCGTTTGGGCAAGGGTTCCAGGCTCCCAGCAATTTGACCTTCCTCCAAATCTCGTACAGCAGACGGTATAGCAATGAGAATGACGACGACGATGCCAGTTACGTTTTGTGGACGTTGGACAACGATGGTTACCTGGACGAGATAGTAGACCTCTGGTACATTGGCTCAGGAACGGGTTGGGACGATCGCTATTCGGCGCCGCTGTCCACCAGCGGTTTAGCCCAGGCGTCTGGCAAGCCCCTTGCGCTCGCATTCTACCTGATCAGCGACAGGACGTCCCCAAGCGAGGTCATCTGGTTGGACGACGCACAGGTGGAGTTATGCTACACGACGGGCGCGAACAAGGTCTATCTACCTCTCACAATAAGGCAGCCGGCGTGGACGGGTCCTGTTTGCTCACCTTACGAACCGGATTCAGCAACCCAACGCGGAGCTACCAGGATAGATGCTGTTTGTGATGGCTCATTCAGCGCCACAGACATCAAGGACTACTACTCGCTGACTTTGGATGGCGTGAGGAACATTCGCCTGAGACTGTACGATCTTCCATCCGGCACCAACTGGGATGCTATGATTTACGAGGACGCCAGCGATTATCCACTGGCCTGCCACATCGCCACCGTTGGCGACCAGGACAAGTACAAGGATTGCACCCTGAATGCCAGCAAGAGTTACTTTGTCCTCGTGAGCGCAGGCACAGCGCCAGGCAAAGGCAGCGACACTTATCATATGTCCGTTGAAGAACGATAGACAGACGGGGTGCGTTCGGTTCGACCAAGAATTGAGAACAGATGGCAGGGAGGTGCAGGCCGGTGCAGCACACCCTGAGCCCGCCATTCCGAGCAGCAGCGGCACAATCAGCCTAGAGAGCTACACTGCGATGGACGCAGGTCCGGACCCGCCAGGCCACGCCCGGCGAGTACAGCGGTGCTCGTGCAGTTGCCTGCTACGACACTTGTGTCCACGAGTGAATCATTATGCCATCCGCTTCCTCTCTCGCCTCGACCGAAGGGATGTACAAGGTCTGACCTTCTCCCCCGACGGAACCGGCAACGCCGTGCACCGGTGACCAGTGTCCGACGGTATGCTCGTGCGCGTTGGATGGGCGCGTGGCAGCCTCACTCGCTTGTAGTTGGCTTCGTGGCGGAGGCCCTTTCCCACGCCCACCCGACGGCTGAACCGCAAACCGTCGAGCAACTTCAACAAGGACACAGTATGAACCGACAACGTAGGAAGAACAAGCCTATGGACACAACGACTTTGATTTTGAGCGCCGTTGCAGTGCTACTGCTGACAATAGCCTTTTCGCGACAGCGTGACTTGCCACTATTGGACTACTAACTGCTGGGCGTACGCTGTGGCGCAACCTGCCCATATTGCTGCTGGGCTTTGTGATAGCAGGTCTGGTCCAGGTCCTCGTTCCTCAAGAAGTGATCTCGCGCTGGCTGGGCACCCAGACTGGGGTCAAGGGCGTCTTTATCGCTTGCGTGGCCGGTGGGCTGATGCCTGGCGCGCCATACGCCGTCTTTCCCCTTGCAGCGGTGTTGCATCAGTCTGGGGCAGGTCTGGGCGCGGTAGTGGGCTTTCTCTCAGCTTGCGCTATGGTCAGTGTCGCGTCTACCCGTAGAAATCGCCCTGGTTGATCCCAAGGTAGCCCTCATCCGTTATGGTATTACGTTTGTCGTTCCGCCCATTTCAGGGCTTTTGGCCAACCTCCTTACTGCGCTACTGTGAAGAACGGTGTTTACCTGTCTCTCGGGAGGTAGGCGTTCAAAAGACGTGGATGAATTGTGAAGGAAACCAAAGAACAGCTGATCGCCGTTTGTGGCCTCGAATGCGCTACCAACTGACCATCCCCGCCCGCGTCAATATCCTCGGCAACCCCTCCGACGCCACCGAGGGAGACCACGCCACTATCTCGGCCGCCATTGACACCTACGCCGGAGCCAGCGTCGAGCCGGCCGAGAGGCTGGCGCTGGAGATGATCACCCCTGAGGGCCAAACTCTGGTCCGCCAGACCTTGCACACCCCCCCACCCTACCCCTACGACGGCAAGCTCGACCTGCTGAAGGGAGCCATCAACCGCTTACACACCTACAGCCCTCAACTCCGCCGGCGGATGGCGGAGCGCGGCGGCGTGCGTATCGCCGCCTGGACCGAGGTGCCGCGCCAATCCGGGCTGGGGGGTTCTTCGTTGCTGGTGCTGTTGGCGCTGGCGGGCCTGCGCGCCCGCTACGAGCTCGACCCGCACGTCCACAACGACTATGTGCTGGCCGAACTGTGCCAGCGCGTCGAGGCGCGCGAGCTGGGCATCACGTGCGGCTACGCCGACCGGTACGTGCCCCTCTTTGGCGGGTTGGCCTACCTGGACTATCGCGGCAAGCTCCACCAGAAACCTCTAGGTGATGAACCCTTTGCCACCTACGAGCGTCTCGACGCCTGGGCGCCAGACCTGCCGCTCGTCATCGCCTCCACCGGCATCGCGCGCGATTCGGGCGACGTGCACGGCGTGATGCGCGGTCGCTACCTGGAGGAACAGGCCAGCTATGAGCGCGGCGCTCCCAAGCCCTTTATGATCGAGGTGATGGAGCGAGTGGGGGCCACCGCCTGGCGCGGCAAGATGGCGCTTTTGCGCGGGGATTGGACCGAGTTCGGGCGGCTGATGGGAGAAAACCACCGCCTGGTGGACGAGATGATGAACTACTGCGGCCTTTCGGACGGGGCAGGAGCGGCCAACAACACGCTCATCTCGGCGGCGCTGGAGGCCGGCGCACTGGGGGCCAAACTGACCGGCGCAGGAGGTGGAGGCTCCGTCTTTGCTCTGGCCCAAGCGGGCCGCGAGGAGGAACTGGTTGACGCACTGCGCGCCGCCGCCGCCGACGTGGGGCTAGAGAGAGCACAAGTGTGGCGAGCACGGGTGGATCGGGACGGCCTGCGGATAGAGATGGCGGATTGACTGGAGCGAAGCAAAACGGCGCCAGGGGGCTTGCCCTGACGCCGTCCGTCCTGTCGGATTCTTCCACGCTACAACCCAGGCATGGTGCGTTTGAGGATCTCGTACTGCTCCAATGCCTGTCCCGCCCCCAAGGCCACGCAAGCGACGGGCGCGTTGGCCGTATAAGTCGGCACCCCCGTCTCGCGCGCGATCAACTCGTCTATCTTGCGCAACAGCGCCCCGCCGCCGAGCAAAACCATACCCCGGTCAATGATGTCTGACGATAGTTCCGGCGGTGTCTTTTCCAACACGGATCGAATCACCGAGATCACCGCCGCTAGAGGCTCGGTGAGCGCCTCGGTCACTTCCTCGGAATTGACAGTGATGGTGCGCGGCAATCCGGCGACCTGATCCCGGCCCTGCACCTCCATCGTTAGCTCTTCCTCCAGGGGCAGCGCAGAGCCAATGTTGATCTTGATCGCCTCCGCCGTCGGCTGGCCGATCATCAGGTTGAACTTGCGGCGCACATAGGCCGCAATTGCTTCATCCATACGCAGACCGCCGATGCGGATCGAGTTTGCCACCACGATCCCGTTCATGGCAAAGACGGCCGCCTCCGTCGCGCCCCCACCCAGGTCCACGACCATAGTGCCGGCGGGCGTGCCAATCGGCAAGCCAGCCCCCAGCGCTCCGGCCATAGGCTCCGGTATCAGGTGCGCCCGGCTGGCGCCCGCCTCCATCGCCGCCTTTCGCACCGCCCGCTTTTCCACGCTCGTCACTCCGTAGGGCACGCTGATCATCACGCGCGGCTTGAACAGACCCAATCCCCCGGCAGCCTTGCGAATAAAGTACTCTAACATCCTCCTGGTCACTTGGTAATCCGCAATGACGCCGTCACGCAATGGCCGCACCACCTCGATTGCGCCGGGCGTGCGGCCGAGCATGGCTTTGGCCTCCTCGCCCACTGCCATGATCTTGTACTCGTCGGCCGAGATAGCAACAACCGATGGTTCCTGCAGAACGATCCCCCGCCCCCGCACGTTCACCAGTACGTTGACGGTGCCCAGGTCAATCCCCAGTTGCTTTCCAAACATTCAGGTTCCCCTCGCCCTACTCGCCATCGCCCGCCCCCGAATACGAAGGGGGAACTGGCCGGCGCCGGCGACGTCGCGCCACCTTGAGCCGCACCCGCGAGCGCCGCAGCGCCAACTCGGTCAAGCGCCGTTCCTCGGGCGGAGCCTTACTCAGCAACTCTAACGCGCGCTGGCGCGCTGCTTCCGCTCGCGCGGCATCAATCTCGTCGGCCCGCTCGGCTACGTCGGCCAGGACGATCACCTCGTCGGGCAAGACGTGCATAAAGCCGCCGTGAATGGCAAAGTAGTACTCCTCCGCCCCTGCCCTGGCGCACAGTTCTCCCTCTGCCAACTCGGTAATCAACGACGCGTGATGGGGCAGGATGCCCAACTGTCCGTCAACGCCCGGAGCCAGAACAATGTCCGCTTCGCCGCTGTATAGCTCCCGCTCTGGAGAGACGATGGTCAATTTTAAGCCAGTCACACACACCCCCCGACTAGGCCGCCTGCATCTGCCGCGCCTTTTCCACCACCTCGTCAATCGTTCCTACGTAACTGAATGCGTCTTCGGGCAGGTCATCGTGCTTGCCTTCCAGAATCTCGCGGAAACCGCGCACCGTGTCGGCGATGGAGACGTAGCGACCGGCTTGACCAGTGTACCGCTCGGCGACGAACATCGGCTGGGAGAAGAATTTCTCGACCCGCCGCGCCCGGTGCACGGCCAATTTGTCATCTTCCGAAAGTTCGTCAATGCCCAGGATGGCGATGATGTCCTGCAGATCCTTGTACCGCTGAAGCACCTCCTGAACCTCACGAGCAGTGTTATAGTGCGCCTCCCCGACGATATTCGGGTCGAGAATACGTGAAGAAGAGGTCAGTGGATCCACGGCCGGGTAGATGCCCTTCTCGACGATGGCCCGCTCCAGCGCGATGGTCGCGTCCAGGTGGGCAAAAGTCGTCACGGGGCCGGGGTCCGAGTAATCGTCGGCCGGCACGTAGACCGCCTGCATCGAGGTGATGGAACCTCGCTTGGTGCTGGTGATGCGTTCCTGTAGCTCGCCCATATCAGTGCCCAGCGTGGGCTGGTAGCCGACCGCACTGGGCATACGCCCCAGGAGCGCCGACACTTCCATCCCGGCCATCACAAAGCGGTAGATATTGTCTATGAACAGGAGCACATCCCTGCCCTGGTCGCGGAAGTACTCGGCCTGGGTCACGCCCGTCAGCCCGACGCGGAAGCGCACGCCCGGCGGCTCGTTCATCTGCCCAAAAACCATCACCGTCCGATCAATCACGCCCATCTCACTCAGCGTGTGGTAGAACTCGGTACCCTCACGGCTGCGCTCCCCTACACCGGCAAAGACAGAGACACCTTCGTGGTACTCGGCCATCGTGTACATCAGTTCGGTGACGATGATGGTCTTGCCGACGCCGGCTCCGCCAAAGACACCCGTCTTTCCGCCTCGGGTGAAGGGGGCCACCAGGTCAATCACCTTCAGGCCGGTCTCGTGAAACACGCTCTGGGTGGATTGCTCCTCGAAGGAAGGAGCCAGGCGGTGGATGGGGGAATACTCGGCCGCTTCTACCGCTCCTTGGCCGTCAATCGGCTGGCCCAGGGCATTGAACAAGCGACCCAGAGTGCTCTCTCCAACCGGCACAGAGATAGGTTGCCCGGTATTGACGACGGACATTCCGCGCTGCAACCCATCGGTAGTGTCCATAGCCACGCAGCGCACCCAGTTATTGGGCAATTGCTGCTCCACCTCTAGTACCATTTTCCGCCCATCAACGGGCACCTCGAGGGCAGTGTAAATTTCTGGCAAATGCTCCGGTGGAAACACCACGTCCACCACAGCGCCTTTGATCTGTACAATTCGACCTGTTGCTGTGCTGCTCATAGGATTCGTTCTCCTGATTCTCTATTCCTTCCCTCTATCAACGGCCTCAACACCTATGCAGCCCTGGCCAGCGCCTGCTCCAACGCCTCCGCTCCACCCGCAATGTCCAACAATTCACGGGTGATGGCCCGCTGGCGAGCCTTGTTGTAAACCAGGGTCAGGTCATCAACCAACCCGGCTGCGTTCTCGGTCGCGTTGCGCATGGCGACCATGCGGGCCGCGAACTCGCTGGCGTGCGCCTCCAGTGCCGCCTGGTAAACCTGCAGCTCGGTAAAGCGGGGCAGGATCGCGTCCAGGACGGTGGAGGCGTCAGGCTCGTAGATGTACTCTGTAACTTGCGCCGGGCGCACGTCCACCAGGTACTCTCGCATCGCCTGCTCACCCTCGAGGGGTGAGGCAAAGTCAGTGGGGCAAAGAGGAAGCAACCTTTGAACAACGGGGCGCTGCACCAGCATGTTGACAAAGTCGGTGCGGGACAGATAGACTTCGTCCACTCGCTCTTCCAAGAACTCGTCAATAGCAGTACGGGCGATGGCAGAGACGTCGGCCAGGCCTGGCACCGCCGGCAGGTCGTGAAACTCGGCCATGATCTCTGCGCCCGCGCGCCACAGCATATCCCGGCCGCGGCGCCCAACGGTGATATAGCAGGCTGGCAACCCCCGTCTGGCGACAAAATCCTGGGCAGCCCGCGTGACGTTTTGGTTGTACGCCCCACACAGTCCCCGGTCGCCGGCCACGAGAACGACCAGGATGCGCTGCACCTCTGTCCTACGCGCCAACAAAGGGTGCAAGCTCTCATCCGTGGCTGTGCCCAGGTTGACGATGACTTCCCAAGCCGCACTGGCGTAAGGGCGCGTCGCCAGAGCAGCCACCTGCGCCTTGCGCACATTCGAGGCAGCGACGGCCTGCAACGCCCGCGTCACCTGCCCCAGATTACGGACGGATTGGATGCGCCGGCGAATCTCACGCGCTGTCGCCACTGCTCATCTCCTCACTTGACTCGCCCTGCACGTCCCATGCTCGGTTAAATTCCTCCAGCGCGGCCTTTAGCTCTTCCTCGGTCTCCTCCGTGATCTTTCCCTGCGCGGCGATGGCGGCTCCTATCGCGGGGTGTTTCGCGCGCATAGAGGCGAGCATGTCCTGCTCGTACTGGCGCATTTTATCCAGCGGCACGGCGTCGCAAAAGCCGTGCGTTCCGGCGTAGATCATCATCACCTGCTCTTCCAAAGGCGCCGGTTCGTACTGCGGCTGTTTGAGTATCTCGGTCAGCCGGCGGCCTCGCTCCAAACGACGCTGTGTGGATTCGTCCAGGTCGGAGCCAAACTGGGCAAAGGCAGCCAGTTCGCGGAACTGGGCCATCTCCAGCCGCAGCCGTCCGGCCACCTGCTTCATCGCCTCGGTCTGCGCGTCACCACCCACGCGGGAGACAGAGACGCCCACGTTCATCGCCGGGCGGATGCCGGCGTTGAACAGGTCTCCCTCCAAATAAATCTGGCCGTCGGTGATGGAGATGACGTTGGTGGGAATGTAGGTGGCAATATCACCCAACTGGGTCTCGACGATGGGGAGTGCGGTCAGGCTACCACCTCCCCGGTCATCGCGCAGCCGGGCCGCTCGCTCCAACAAGCGCGAGTGCAAGTAGAAAACGTCGCCGGGGTAAGCCTCACGGCCGGGGGGGCGGCGCAGCAGGAGGCTGACCTGCCGGTAAGCCCAAGCGTGCTTGGTCAGATCGTCGTAGATGACGAGCGCGTTCCGGCCCTGCTCCATAAACTCCTCACCTATCGCGCAACCGGTGTAGGGGGCGATGTATTGCAGGGCCGCCGGTTCCGAGGCCGACGCGACGACGACGATGGTGTTATCCAGCGCCCCATACCGCTCCAGCGTCGCCACCACCTGGGCCACCTGCCCCTTCCTCTGACCGATAGCCACATAGATGCAGATCAGGTCCTTGTCCCGCTGATTGATGATTGTATCCAGCGCGATGGCGGTCTTGCCAGTCTGTCGGTCGCCGATGATCAACTCACGCTGGCCCCGCCCGATGGGCGTCATCGAGTCCACCGCCTTGATACCGGTCTGCACCGGTGTATCCACGTTTTGCCGCTCAACCACACCCGGCGCGATGCGCTCAATGGGACGGTAGCGGTCGGCGACGACGGGCCCCTTTCCATCCACAGGCTGGCCCAAAGCGTCCACTACACGGCCCAGAAGCCCATCCCCCACAGGAACAGAGACGACGCGCCCCGTGCCCCTCACAGTCTGGCCCTCCTCGATCTCTGCATAGTCACCCGTGATGATGATACCGACGCTATCCACTTCCAGGTTGAAGGCGATGCCCGGGGCGCCGCCCTCAAACTCGACCAGTTCGTTCATCAGCACGTTGGCCAGCCCCGAAGCCCGTGCAATCCCGTCGCCTACCTCGATGACGGTGCCAACATCCACCGTCTCGACAACCGGCTGAAACTCCTCGATCTGTTCTTGTAACGTGGTTGCCAAATCTTGCAAGATATCACGGGTCTGGATCATAGTCTACCTCTCATTGTATAGCACAAGCCTAATCGCTGCTAGCGAGAACACAACTTTAGAATGATACACGATTTTGAAAAATTTGTCCAGTGGATAACATCTTGGTGATTACCCACAAGTATGCAGGTTTCTATTCGAGGTGATCGTTTTTTCACCACAGAGGCACGGAGGACGCTGAGATAGGACATTTTTGTGTTTTCTCTGTGCTCTCTGTGTCTCTGTGGTGAGATGTGGGCAATCACCAGGATAACGTCGCCGTTTGGCCGTTCGCCGCGATTTGCACTCAATTCAGGGATAAAGTATAATGTGGTCGTTCCAAGCCACAGCATGGGAAGGGAGAATATAGTAGTTGGTGGCAGATTACACAATCCTGCTCGTAGAGGGCAGGAAGCCCGCGGCAGAGTATTTGGCTCCTGCTCTGACCGCTCAAGGGTACAATATCAACACAGCCCGCACACGCAGGAATGCTCTAGCCACAGTACAGGAGCATGCCCCTGCGGTGATAGTGTTGGATTCTCCCTCACTGCGCTTCAGTCACCAACGATTCTGTAAAACCTTGCGAGACGCCAACCTCGAAATCCCAGTGCTGCTGTTGCTACCGAAGGGCGAAAAGATTGGCCGCAGCACAGGCGCGCGCGCTCATTTGCGCTACCCCTTTTCCACCAAGAAATTAGCGCACCACATAGATAGGCTTCTACCCGCCCCCGACGAAACCGTGCTTAAAGTGGGCGAAATAACTCTCGACATCGAACATCGCTACGTCATCCAAGGCAAACGCGAAAGCCACTTAACTCCCAAACAAGCCCTGCTCTTGGAAACCTTCATGCGTCACCCCGGAGAGATTTTGTCGCGCGCCTTTTTGATGAAGCAAGTATGGGACACCGACTATCTGGATGACACGCGCACCCTCGACGTTCACATCCATTGGGTGCGCAAGGCAATCGAAAAAGACCACAAATCACCCGTATACTTGCAGACAGTCCGTAAAAAGGGATATTGCCTGGAAGTGCCGGAAAAAGAGTAGCGCAGCAGATTTGCCCAAATCCAACTTTGTGGTACAATCGTATTGAGTTTGACCCTAATCACACACGTCTCTAGACCAGTGAGGGCGTGCCGGGCGAACAGCCTCCCGGACCCTCAGTGGGGTGACAGAGACGGAGGACAAAACGATAACAAGGAGGTTCCTCTATGGCTGTCGTTTCCATGAAAGCGCTCCTGGAAACAGGAGTGCACTTCGGCCACCGCCCTCAGCGTTGGAATCCGAAGATGAAGCCCTATATTTTTACCGAGCGCAATGGGGTGCACATTATAGACCTGCAACAAACCATTGTCGCACTGAACACAGCCTGTAGGCTGGTTCAGGAGACAACTGCCGCTGGCGGGACAGTGCTCTTTGTCGGCACAAAGCAACAAGCCCAGGAAACTATTGCTTACGAAGCGCAACGTTGCGGAATGCCATACGTCAATCAGCGCTGGCTGGGCGGCACACTGACCAACTGGAGCACCATCCGCAAACGCATTGACTATCTGCTCAACCTGGAGGCCCGCCGCGACCGGGGTGATTTCGAACGGTTGACGAAAAAGGAAGCACTGGGCCTGCAACGCCAGATAGAGAAACTCAACAGTCGGTTAGGCGGCATCAGGGAAATGCGTGATGTCCCAGATATGCTCTTTATCACGGACGTGCGCCGGGAAACCACCGCCGTCAAAGAGGCGAACAAGCTGGGCATCCCCATCGTCGCCATGGTTGACACCAACTGTGATCCGGATCCCATAGACTATTTGATCCCGGCCAACGACGACGCCATCCGCGCCATCAAGTTGATCACCTCAAAAATAGCCGATGCCGTGCTGGAGGGAATCGCTCAACGGAAGGGCCAGGAACAAGTCCCCGAGGTCGAAGAAATCGAGATCGAGGACGAAAAGTACCTCAGCGCCGCCACCCTGGCTCGCTTGAAGGAACTGACCTTCGAAGAGGATAAAGAGGGAGCCGAGTTAGCCGCAGAGCCAACCGGCGCGGAAGCAGAGACCATGGTGGAGAAAGCGCAGGCTGAAGTGACTTTGGAAGAACCTGCGACAGAGAACGTGGAAGAGCCAGAAGCCTAGCGACTGACACCTTTGGATGACAGGGAGAACAACATTGAAAATCACCACCGAAATGATCAAGGAACTACGGCAGGCAACCAGCGCCGGCCTATTGGACTGCCGTGAGGCGCTGGAGGCCTGCGAGGGTGACTTTGACGAGGCCGTCGTCTACTTGAGAGAGAAAGGACTGGCCTCAGTCGCCAAAAAGTCTGGACGCAAGGCTTCCGAGGGAACGATAGAAGCATACGTCCACAGCGACAACACCGGCAACCGCATGGCCGTGATGTTGGAACTGAACTGCGAGACCGACTTTGTCGCCAAAACCGATGACTTTAAGAACCTGGCTCACGACCTGGCGCTGCACATTGCCTTTGGCGCGCCAAGCTATATGACCCGTAAAGATGTGCCCGAGCAAGTGATCGAGAGCGCAAGAACCGACTATCGTGCCCAGGCTTTGGAAGAAGGCAAGCCCGAAAACGTCGTGGCCCGCATCGTTGATGGACGGCTGGAGAAATTCTACCAGCAAGTGTGCCTGATGGAACAGTCCTTTGTAAAAGACGAAGATAAAACTATAGAGCACCTGATCAACGACGCTATCGCCAAACTGGGTGAGAACATTGTCCTGCGCCGCTTTGTGCGTTACGAAGTAGGAGAAGGCCTGTAGAAGTATGGCTGCCGCGTACAAACGGATCCTGCTAAAACTGGGCGGCGAGTCACTGGCCGGGCCGGGGGGCTTTGGTATCAGCCCTCACATGGCGGAAGAGATCGCGGCCAAGGTATCGGCCGTGCGCGACCTCGAGGTGGAGATCGCTATCGTCATGGGAGCGGGCAACATCTGGCGCGGGCGGGACGGCCTAGAGCACGGAATGGACCGAGCTACAGCCGACCACATGGGTATGCTGGCAACTGTGATGAATGCCCTCGCCCTGGCCGACGCCCTGGAGCGCGTGGGAATCGCCCCTCGCGTGCAGACGGCCATAGAAATGCGGGCCATTGCCGAACCATACATCCGCCTGAAGGCGATCCGCCACCTGGAAAAGGGACGCCTGGTCATCATCGGGGGTGGGACAGGCAACCCTTACTTTACCACCGATACGGCGGCCGCACTCAGGGCAGTGGAGATCAATGCCGACCTGCTGATCAAGGCCACCAAAGTGGATGGCGTCTACACCGATGATCCACACGAAAACCCCAATGCCGAGCGATTCAATCACCTCTCCTACATGCAGGCCCTAGAACTGCGGTTAGGCGTGATGGATGCCACGGCCATCTCGCTGTGCATGGAAAACGACCTGCCGATCCTCGTGCTCAACCTATGGCAGCCCCACAGCCTGGAGAGAGCTGTGCAAAGAGAAGAAATAGGAACTCTGATCTCTCAATGACCATGGTAAAAGACCTGCTGCGCGAAACCGAGAGCAACATGCGCAAAGCCATCGAGGCGTTGGAGGGGGATCTGCGCGGCTTGCGCGCAGGACGAGCTTCCCCGGCGTTGGTGGAACGAGTAGTGGTGGAATACTACGGGACGCCTACACCTCTCAAGCAATTGGCCGTCATATCTGCGCCGGAACCCCAACTGCTCACCATCCGCCCTTACGATCCAGGCTCGCTGGGCGATATTGAGCGGGCCATCCTCAAATCTGAGTTAGGACTCACCCCCTCCAACGACGGGCGGATCATTCGCCTCCCCATCCCACGCCTGACAGAGAAACGACGCCAGGAACTGGCTAAACTAGTGCGCCAGCGCGTCGAGGAAGGAAAAGTATCGTTACGAAACATTCGCCGCGAGACAATGAATGACCTGCGCGAATTCGAGAAGGAAAAAATTATCCCCGAAGACGACTTTTACCGCGGCAAGGACGATCTTCAAGACCTCACCGATCAGTACACCGAGCTGATGGACGAGATTAACTCCCGTAAACAACAAGAAATTCTGGCAGGGTAAACTTCGCTCAAAATCACATTTGGGGCGCTGCCTCTCAGACAATCTACAATAATGCCCTCTCAATCACAGAACAAGCGGTATTCTCCTCTGGAGCAAATACCCCACCACGTCGCCATCATCATGGATGGCAATGGTCGCTGGGCGCAGGCGCGAGGCCTACCTCGGCTGGCCGGACATCGCGCTGGGACAGAGAACCTACGACGTGTGTTAAGGGCGACGGTCGAATTCGGCGTCCAAGTCCTGACCCTCTACGCCTTCTCGACAGAAAACTGGGGGCGTCCCAAGAGCGAAGTCCAAGGCCTGCTATCCATCTTTGAACGAATGATTGACCGCGAGTTATCAGAACTGCACGAGGAGGGCGTCCAACTGCGCCATATCGGCCGGTTGGAGCACATCCCTGCAAGATTCCAGCGTAAAATCATGAACGCTGTCGCACTGACCAAGGACAACCAACGACTAATCCTCAACGTAGCCTTCGACTACGGCGGGCGGGCGGAGCTGGTGAACGCGATACGCCGCATCATTACAGACGGTGTGCCGGCGGAGCAAGTAGACGAATCGCTCGTCAGCAACTATCTCTATACGGCCGGCTGCCCCGATCCCGACCTGATAATTCGCACCAGTGGAGAGATGCGACTCAGCAACTTTCTCATCTGGCAAGCCGCGTATGCCGAAATCTATACGACTCCCATCCTATGGCCCGATTTCGATAAAGACGAACTATACCAAGCACTGCAAGCCTACAACAAACGGGAGCGCCGTTTTGGTCTGGCAACCGAGTAAGAACATAAAACGCATCAGGGCAAAAGTCGCACGTGGAACAGCAGACTTTGCGGTCTGCTGGCAGGCCCGAAAGCCTGCCCCACGCTTCACCCTTACCACAATGGCATAAACCCACCCCAGAACCATATAGTGAGCAACCTTCCAATCGTCGAGCCGGACACTTCCGACCTATGCTGCGCACACGCTTTCTCAGCGCTATCGTCCTGATCCCAATAGTATTCTGGTGCATCTACCTGGGCGCGTGGCCTTTCCTGATCCTGGTGACGTTGCTGCTGACGCTGGCAGAGATAGAGTTTTGCCAACTGATGACCCGGGGCGGCTTTCGCCCCACTGCAATATTTGGGCTTGGAATGGTGTGGCTGCTCCTGATGGACGCCCAGTTAAACACACTCTTTCCGACACTAGATTTGCTGCGCCCTGGCATGGTACTGCTCGTGATAGGCTCCCTTGGCTGGCAAATGTTTCACCGCCAAAGCTCCCCGGTGACCGACTGGGCGCTGACAGTCACCGGAGGCCTCTATCTGGGGCTGTGCGGGGCTTCCCTGATCGCATTGCGCAGCTTGCAACCCGATGGACTCTGGTGGACGGTGACCACTATACCGGCCATCATGTTCGCCGACAGCGGCGCATTCTTCTTTGGGCGAGCGTGGGGACGACACAAACTGGCCCCAACGCTAAGCCCCGGCAAAACGTGGGAAGGATACGTGGCGGGCGTGATAGTCGGCGGACTGTTGACCTACCTGTTAGCCTCCCTCTGGCACTGGGCAGGGGCGGCAACCACTACCAGCGCGCACGGCCTGACTCTGGGGATACTGATAGCCATCTTTGCCCCACTGGGCGATCTGGCCGTCTCAATGATAAAACGACAGGTCGGCGCCAAAGACAGCGGTGTCATCATCCCCGGGCACGGCGGAGCGTTGGATCGAGTTGACAGCGTCCTCTGGGCAGCCGTGATTGGATACTATTACGTACAGATGTTCGTGCCTCAATAGCACACAACCACCAGCAAAAAAGAGCGACGACAAATCATGCCTGACAAAATCATCACCATAGAACGGCACATCGTGGAGCAGCAAAGGGCCTTCCCAGAGGCAACCGGTGTGTTATCCAATCTGCTGTACGACATTGCCCTGGCGGCCAAAATCATCGCCCGCGAGACCACCCGCGCCGGCTTGGCCGAAATCCTGGGCCTGGCGGGTAAGGTGAACGTCCAGGGCGAGCAGCAGATGAAACTGGACGTCTTTGCCAACGAAATAATAATCCGTATGAACAACTACACCGGCCGGCTGGCAGTAATGGCCTCAGAGGAAATGGAAGACATCGTCACTATACCGGAGGAATACGGATTCGGCAAATACGTGGCCGTCTTTGACCCCCTCGACGGCTCGTCTAACATTGACGTCAACGTCAGCATCGGCACCATCTTTGGCATCTACCGTCGTCTGAGCACAAAAGGGCCAGGCACGTTGGAGGATTGCCTTCAGAAAGGCCGGCAACTAGCCGCGGCGTGCTATGTGATCTATGGCGCCAGCACGATGATGGTCTACACGACCGGGAATGGAGTGCATGGCTTTACGCTCGAACGCAGTATGGGCGAGTTCCTGCTCTCCCATCCCAACATTCGCATGCCGGCAGAGCCAAAATACTACAGCGTCAACCAGAGTTACGAGGAAAACTGGAGCACAGGAGTTAGGAAATTGACCCACTGGCTGCAAGGGCAGGATCAAGAAGTGCCGCGCCAGCCCCTTTCGAGCCGCTACATCGGCTCCTCAGTAGCCGACTTTCATCGCAATTTGTTGAGAGGGGGAATCTTTTACTATCCCGCAGACGCCAAGAGACCCCAAGGCAAGTTACGCCTGCTTTACGAAGCCATCCCACTGGCCTTTATAGCGGAGCACGCCGGAGGTTACGCCTCAGACGGACACCGTAACATACTCGACATCCAACCCGAAAGCCTCCATCAACGCACTCCTCTCTTCATCGGCAATCGGGAACTGGTCGAGCAAGCGGAGAAATTCATATCCCGCTACGACGAATAGGAGAAAACACTATGAGCGAGCTAGACATAGCCACTCTGGAAACCAGAACACTGGCCGAACTGCGCGAATTGGCCAAAGAATTGGAGATTTCCGGCTACAGCCGCCTGAAAAAAGAGGATCTCATCCTGCGACTGCTGCAAGCCAAAGCAGAGAGAGAGGACCTCATATTTGGCGGCGGCGTACTGCAAATCGTAGATGAAAACAAAGGCTACCTGCGCCGCAAAGGCTACAAACCTGGGCCTGAGGATGTGTACGTCTCCCAATCCCAGATCCGTCGTTTCGGAATGCGCACCGGCGACATGGTGGTCGGTCAAGTGCGGCCACCCAAGGAAAACGAAAAGTATTTCAGCCTGCTACGCGTGGAAGCCGTGAACGGCATAGATCCAGAGGCAGCCAAGCAACGGCCTTCTTTCGAATCACTGACCCCGATCTTTCCCGAGGAACGCTTTGTCCTGGAAACCTCTCCCGGTCATCCAACTACACGGCTGTTGAGCATGGTCGCGCCAATCGGGAAAGGACAACGCGGCCTCATCGTATCGCCGCCCAAAGCCGGCAAGACCACCGTGCTTAAACACATCGCCAACGGCATCTCGGGCAGCCATCCCGAAGTGCACCTGATGGTCGCCCTGATCGGCGAGCGCCCCGAAGAAGTCACCGACATGGATCGTTCGGTGGATGCCGAAGTCATCAGCTCCACCTTCGACGAACCGGTTAAAAGCCACGCCAAAGTAGCAGAAGTTGCGCTGGCCCGGGCCAAGCGGCTGGTAGAGGGGAAGCGAGACGTCGTCATCCTCCTGGATAGCATCACCCGTCTCTCGCGCGCCTACAACCTGGTAGTGCAGCCCAGCGGGCGCACGCTCTCCGGCGGACTCGACCCGGCCGCTCTCTACCCACCCAAGCACTTTTTTGGCGCCGCCCGCAACATCGAGGAAGGAGGCAGCCTCACCATCATAGCTACCTGCCTGATTGACACCGGCAGTCGCATGGACGACATGATCTATGAGGAGTTCAAAGGCACCGGTAACATGGAGCTTCACCTGAGCCGCAAGCTACAAGAACGGCGCATCTTTCCCGCCTTCGACATCGAGCGCTCCGGCACGCGCCGAGAAGAACTGATGATTGACGAGGACACACTCCAGAAAATATGGCTGATGCGCCAGCGCTTTTTGGATTCCCACTCATCCGGCTACAGCGTCGTCCAGGCCATGCAGGAACTACTCCGCGTCCTCAAAAGCACCAAGAACAACGAGGAATTCCTCAACCTTTTCGCCAAAATGGCCGAGATGGATGGCTACTAGACAATGCTGCGCGCCGTGACGTTCGATTTTTGGCAAACCCTATACCAAGGAACATTCGCTCACAACGAGCGGTTGCGCCTGCTGGACGAAGCGCTATCCCGTCACTCACAGACACGCTCCCAGGCGGACCTGGAAGCAGCCTACCGCCACGCCCACTCGCTGTGGGAACAAGTCTGGCGTGAGGAGCACCGCCCCCTCGCCACCACATTCTGGCTGCGCGACATGCTGACTTTTCTCGATGCCAATTTACCCGAGGATACACTGGCGAACCTGGGCCGCTCCATAGAAGAGGTGTTCCTGCACGGAAATAGCAGACCCCACCCCGTCGTAGGAGTGATAGAAACCCTGCCCCGCCTGGCCCGACGCTATCGCCTGGGCCTCATCTCTGATACTGGCCTGACACCTGGACGAGTTTTGCGCACACTCCTCCGCCGTGATGGCCTGCTGCCCTACTTTGACGCACTGACCTTCTCCGACGAAACCGGAGCGACGAAGCCTCGCTCGGAACAATTCACGCGCACCCTGGCCCTGCTCCAGGTCCGTCCAACAGAGGCCGCCCACGTCGGTGACTTGCCAGAGACCGACCTGGCCGGCGCCAGAGCCGTGGGCATGAAAACCGTGCTGTTCCTGGGAGAGAGCCAGCGCCGCGATGGGCAACCGCTGGCGGACGGAACCTTTGAAAAATACAGCGAACTTGAGAAACTGCTGGAGCAACTGGGATGAACAACACCTACGAATACACCGGCAACCTACACGTGCACACCTCCTACTCCGATGGGCAAGCGCTACACACAAAAGTCGTGCAGGCAGCGGCCGAGGCCGGCCTTGATTTCGTCATCGTCACCGACCACAACGTGTGGGTGGACAAATGTGAGGGTTACTATGACTACGTCCTGCTCCTGGTGGGCGAGGAAATTCACGACGTGCGCCGCCAGCCCCAGGCCAACCACCTCCTGGTCTACAACGCCGAGAGCGAACTGTCTCCGCTGGCCTCGGACCCGCAAGGACTGATTGACGCAGTGAACCAGCGCGGCGGCCTTTGCTACCTGGCCCACCCCGACGAGTACGGCAGCCCCCTCAGCCCCGATCTGGACGCCATTCCGTGGGAAGATTGGGACGTCACCGGTTACGCCGGGCTCGAAATCTGGAACTATATGTCCGAGTTCAAGGCCCGCATACGCAACAAAGTGGCGGCATTGTTCTACGCCCATTTCCCGACCCTGGGCATCCGCGGGCCATTCCGGGCCACACTGCGCCGCTGGGACCAACTACTGGCGCAGGGCCAGCGTGTCTCTGCCATCGGCGGGTCCGACGCGCACGGCAACACCTACTCGATGGGACCAATCCGCCGCCAACTGTTCCCCTACGAATACCTCTTCCGCTGCGTAAACACCCACATCGTCACCCAGCGCCCCCTAGTTGGCCACCTGGAGCAGGACAAACAACTGATCTACGACGCCCTGCGGGCCGGCCACACCTGGGTGGGCTACGACTTGCCGGCCTCGACGACCGGCTTCCGCTTCCACGCCCGCAGCGGCGCCAAACGAGCACTGATGGGAGATGGACTGGCGCGCGTCGGAGCGACTATTTTTGAAATCCAGACACCCCAAAGCGCCGACATCCGCCTGCTCCTCGACGGTAAAATAATAGCGCGCACCAGGGGCGATCACCTCCAATTCACCACCGCCGAGCCGGGTGTATATCGCGTCGAGGCCTACCGGAACTATCGCCTGGAGCGCCGGGGCTGGATCTTTAGCAGTCCGATCTATGTCACGTAGGGCAAATTGCCAATTGCCCTACACACAAAAAGGCCCGCCCTCGCTAACGCGGGAGCGGGTCAGACCATCAATTCGGCGCCAAACTGTTACGCCTTCACAATTGCATCCGAAGGACAGACCGAGACACACTGCGGCTCGTCGTGGTAGCCCACACACTCGACGCACACGTCCGGGTCAATCACGTAAATCTCGTCCCCCTCGGAAATAGCTTCGACGGGGCACTCGAACTCGCAAGAACCACAAGCAATGCACTCGTCAGTGATCTTCATAGCCATCTGGTTCACCTCCCTTCTTTCAAAAGATTTGAAAAGGCCCCACGCCCTCACAGATGAGGCGGGACATTTCATCAACGAGCAATTACTAACAAATACTCACAGGCTACACGAGATCCTGGCCTGGCCCAATCTCGAAGAAATCAATGTTCCTTTGAACGTCGTCCTCGTACTCTTCGGGTACATCATCCTCGTGGAATATCGCCCCCTGCTCGCACTCTTCCTCGCAGGAACCACACTCAATGCACTCTTCGGGATGAATGTAAAAAGTCGGCCATTCCGGATCATCCTCGACGAAGAAAATGGCGTCGCTCGGGCAAACCTCTACGCACGAGCCACGACGCTCGCACCTGGCTGTGATCACGTATGCCATTTAGCTCTTTCCTCCTGACGTAATAGATGATCTATTCAATAATTCGGGAAAAGGCCAATTCCCGGTTCATTTACAAGATACGACGATTCTTACGAGCAAATCATCGCCCAATAGCCGACGCCCATTTTAGCCATATTTCAATCTTTGTCAAGGCAAATAGATAATGACCAATACTCACAACGAGAGCTGGCTTCCATACCTGAGCGTAGGAATAGGCGTCACGACCGTCTCCGTAGCCGCCATTCTCATCCGCCTGGCCCAGGCCGAGTCCCCCTCTCTGACAGTAGCCGCCTGGCGCATGACGCTGGCAACCATCGTTCTCGCTCCCCTGGCCCTGACCACCCGCCGCTCCGAAATAAGATCGCTGACATCCCGCCAGTGGGGCAGTATCCTCGGCGCCGGGCTGCTGCTGGCGCTCCACTTTGCCGCCTGGATCACCTCTCTGGCCCACACCTCGGTAGCCGCTTCAGTCGTGCTAATGACGACTCATCCCATCTTTGTCGGTCTGGCCTCCCACTTAGTGCTGCGCGAACGACTGGCGCGCGGAATGACCTTCGCGCTACTCACCGCCATCGCCGGCAGCGTCATCATCGGCCTGGGCGATCTGGGGCAAGGCGCGCACCGGCTGCAAGGCGACGCGCTCGCCCTAGTAGGTGCGTTAGCCATCGCCGGCTACTTTCTCATAGGACGCCGCTTGCGGACGCGGCTCTCACTCCTGGCCTACGTCTTTCCCGTTTACGCCGTCGCTGCCCTGGCGCTGATGACCATTCTCCTGCTATCCAATCTTGCGCCAGCCCCTCGGCGCGCAGAGACCTGGCTGTGGTTGCTGCTGATGGCGCTAGGCCCACAGATTCTCGGCCATTCGTCACTGAACTGGGCGCTGCGCTACCTCTCGGCCACCTACGTCACCATCGCCATCCTGGGAGAACCGATCGTCTCCACGTTGCTGGCCTGGTGGATCTTGAACGAAGCCCCTTCACCCTGGGCGGCGTTGGGCGGGGCGTTGATACTGGCGGGCGTCGGCATCGCTTCTCAAGCCGAACGCCAGACCGACCCACCCCAGACGAAAGAGCAGAATTATGAAACCCATCAGCGTCCTTAACGACGTACTCGGCCCCGTGATGCGCGGCCCCTCCAGCTCCCACACGGCCGGCTCGTTCCACATCGGCGCGCTGGCCCGCGCCCTGCTGGGCGACGAACCCGCAACAGTGACGTTCGCCTTCGACCCCGGCGGCTCCCTGGCAAAAGTGTACAGGCAGCAAGGCAGCGACCTCGGCTTTGCCGCCGGCGTGATGGGCTGGGACATCGCCGACGAGCGATTTCCCCAGGCCCTCGACCGGGCCGCCCAACTCGGCATAGAGATCGAGTTCGCCGTCGAACGGCTGCCCCACTCCGACCACCCCAACGCCGTCGAGATTCGGATGCTCTCACGAAACGGGCGACGACTGCGCGCCGCAGCCCAATCCATCGGCGGCGGAGCGGTGGTCTTTACCCAGGTAGCCGGCTGGGCGGTGCATCTGACCGGCGACGCCCACGAGGTGCTGGTCGAGACGGAAAAACGGGCAGAACAGACCGTGCGCCAACTCTTGACACGGGACGGGGAGAGTATAGGCCAGCCGGCGCGCCAGGCCAGCGGCGACCGGGTATTGCTGCACGCCCGGCGTCGGACGGCGCCAGGGAACGACGTCCTGGCCGAGTTGGAGGGACTGCCAGGCGTGCGGGAGATCTGGGCGGCGGCACCGATCTTTGCCGTGCAGCGCGGAGCGCCTCTCTTCTCCTGCGCCGCCGAAATGGTCGCCCTGGCGGAGGAACGCGGCTGCTCGCTGGGCCGCATCGCGCTGGCATACGAGGCGACGCTGCTGGGCCTCCCGGAGAGCGCGGTGCTCGACGAGATCGCGCGCCGCTTCGACGTCATGCGGGCGGCCGTGCATCGTGGCCTGGAAGACGACCTGCCGCCGATGCAACTACTCCAATCAAGCGCGCGCCAGATCCACCAGGCCGAGGCGGAGGAACGGGTGGCGATTGGCGGCATCCACACCCGCGCCGCGACGCGGGCGATGGCCGTGATGCACGTCAACGGCGGCATGGGCGTGGTCTGCGCGGCCCCCACGGCTGGCTCAGCGGGCGTCATCCCCGGCGTAATGGTGACCCTGGCGGAGGAGAAAGGATCGAGCCGAGAGCAAACGGCTTTGGCCCTGTTGGCGGCCTCGGCGGTGGGGCTGACTGTGGCGACGCGGGCCACTTTCGCGGCCGAGGTAGCGGGTTGCCAGGTAGAGATCAGCGCCGCCGGCGCGATGGCGGCCGCCGGAGTAGTGGAAGCGGCGGGCGGCAACCCGCGCCAGGCGAGCGACGCAGCCGCCATCTACTTCCAAAACACGATGGGCTTGATCTGTGACCTCGTCCAGGGGATCGTCGAGATTCCCTGCCACACGCGCAACGCGGCGGCGGCCTCGGGCGCGTTTCTCTGTGCGGACCTGATCCTGGGCGGATACGCCAACCCGATCCCGCTGGACGAGACGATTGACGCCGTGTACAGTGTGGGTCAGGCGTTGCCGCGCGAGCTCAAATGCACTGCGCTGGGAGGACTGGCGCTGGCGCCTGCGGCGCTGGCAATGCCGCGCCTGAGATGACGGAAACGCGGTTTCCGTTAGCCCTCACCCTCCGGAGCAGCCACTTCCAACCGCAAGGAGCGGTAGGGCGCGCCCGGCCAGACCTCCAGCACCGGTGGCCGGTCGGCGAACCAGGTGGCATAGAGCGCGTCGAATTGACCGTCCGCCTTTAGCGCCTGCAACGTAAAATTGACCAGGTCGCGGAAGGCGGAATCGCCGGGCGGGAGGCCCAGCGCCAGCGGCGACTGGGTCAGCCGCAACGGGAGCACGTCCAGTTCCGGTGTGGTGTAGGCCAGCCTCAACAGATCGGCCCGCTCGCCCGCGACCGCTATCACCTGCCCCTCCTCCAACAAGGTCAGGGCCGCTTCCATCGTCGGACGCGGCAACACCAGCAGCGAAACAGACGCCGCCTGCGCCGCCGCGAGCAACGCCTCCCGACTCCCGCTCCCCTCCACCACCGCCACCTGTTGCCCGCTCAGGAAGGTGACGTCGGTGATAGCCGTCCCGGCCCGCACCAGCAATCCTTCGCCCGCCACATAGGTCGTCAGGCTCCAGTCCAGCTCCAACTCGGCGGCGCGGGTATGCGCCAACCCGCCCACCAGGAGATCGGCCTGACCTGTGCGCACCATCTCCTTCCCCTCCTCGACCGTAGTGGGGTAAAAGTCCACCGCCGCACCGTCGCCCAGCCAGCGCTCGGCCAGCAAGCGCGCCAAACCGACGTCGTACCCCACCGATACGCCGGCCGCGTCCGCGTAGGCGAAAGGGGCGCGACCAGAGATCAGGGCCACGGCCAGCCGTCCCCGCGCCTGGATAGCGCCGATGGTGTCCGGCGCGTCCGCCAGGAGGGTGGCGTCGTTCAGGGAGAGCATCTCGTCACCCGGCCAACGCTCGACGGCCGGCGGCGGCTCCGGCGCGAACCAGCGCCCGTACAGGTCCGCATACGCGCCGTCGCTGACCATCTCCTGGAAGGTCAGGTTGACCAGATCGGCGAAGAAGGGATCGTTCTGCGGGAAGGCAATCGCCAGAGGAGCCGCCGTGTACTGCCCAACGATGGCCGCATCGGGGAGCATGTCCGCTCCCCAGAAGAGGCGGCGACGCACATCGGCCACCGCGTCCACCTCTCCCCGGCCCAGCGCCGCCACTGCCTCGTCGAAGCGGCTGTAGGTCTGGAGCGTGGGGGTGAACTCTACCGCGCCCCACAGCGCGTACTGGGCCTCCCCCCAGGCGACCGCGCCCACCGGTCGCCCTTCCAGGCTCAGCGGGCCGCTGATTCCGTCCGCGTCGGCGGCGCGCACCAGGAGCGCCTGGCCGTCGTTAAAGTAAGGCAGGCCAAAGTCGGCCTCCGCCTCCCGCTCTTGGGTGTGAACCAGCGCCGCGAGGAGAATGTCCACCTCCCTCGCCTGCAAACGCTCGAGGGCCGTATCGGAGCGCACCTGGCGGAACCGGACCGCCTGCTCGTCCCCCAGCCAACGGCGGGCCAGCTCGCGCCCCACGTCCACGCCAAAGCCGGCCACTTCTCCTTCGTCGGTTATGTAGCCGAAGGGGCGCAGGTCATAGCGCACGCCGACGACGAGGTAGCCGCGGGCGCGCACCCGTGCGCCGGTCGTCGCATCATCTGGTAGAGGAGTCGGCGTGGGAGGCTCTGGCGTCGGGATGGAAACCGGCGTCGAGGGAACAGTCGCCTCTCCACCGGCGCAGGAGGTCAGCAAGAGAACGATGGACAGCAGCCAGAGGGTGCAAGTACGTTCCATTCAGGGTCTCCTGTACAAATGATGTTCGTTGATATAGCCCTCGACCGACGGCGAGACCAGGTAGCGCAGCGGCAGCCCCGCGCGGGCACGTCGTCGCAGGTCAGAGGCAGAGATGTCCAGGCGCGGCGCGTCGAGCCAGACCAAGCGCCTGCCTAGGCCGGGCACAGCCCGCTCCAAAACTTCCAGGTCAGGTTCGTAGCCAGGGCGGGCCATCACGGCCAGCCGGGCCTGCTGCGCGATGCCGGCCGGGTCGCGCCAGGCGAGGAAATCGGCCAGGCTGTCCCCTCCCATCAGGAAGAACCACTCCGCTTCCGGGCGCTCTCGTCGCAGCAGGGCCAGCATCTCGACGGTGTAGTGCGGACCGGGCCGGTCCAGGTCCACGCGAGAGATGGCAAAGGCGGGATTATCGGCGATGGCCGCCTCGACCAGCGCCGCGCGATGACGGGCCGGTGTGATTGCTCTGCCAGACTTTAGAGGCTGCCGCCCGGCCGGGACGAATAGCACACGGTCGAGCCGGAGCTGTACGCGAGCGTTCTCGGCCAGCGCCAGGTGACCGTAGTGGGGCGGATCGAACGTGCCGCCCAGAATGCCCAGAGATTGGAGATTTGTCATACCTCCCACACCAGTTCTTTCTCACCGATGCGGACGGTATCGCCCGGCTGCACGCCCGCCTCCTCCAGCGCGTCCGTGACCCCCATACGCTCCAACGCCCGCCGGAAACGACGCACCGCCTCCTCCAAATTCCAGATCGTCATCTCGGCCAGCCGCTCCACCCGCCGGCCACGCACCCGCCAGACGTTCTCTTCCTCGCGCAGGATGCGAAACGCTTCCTCATCCTCGCCCAGCCGAAAGACGGGCAGTTCTTCCGACAGCGTCTCCTCATCCGGCAATTCGGCCAACATCTGGGCCGCGCGGTAGAGCAACTCGCGCACGCCGTCCCGCGCCAGGGCAGAGATCGCCAGCGCCGGGCAGCCCTGCGCCTCCAGCGCCGCCTTTATCTCGGGCCAGCGCTCTCGCACCTCCGGCACGTCCATTTTATTGAGCACGGCCAACTGCGGTTTCAGATCCAGGCCGTGGCCGAACATTTCCAACTCGCGGTTGATGGCGGCAAAGTCGGCCAACGGGTCGGCGGAGAGGCCATCCAGCAGATGGATCAGCACGCGGGTGCGTTCAATGTGACGCAGGAACTCGTGCCCCAGCCCCTTGCCTTCGGAAGCGCCCTCGATCAGGCCAGGGATGTCTGCCATAACAAACTCGATCTCATCATCGAGCACGACGACGCCCAGGTTGGGCTGAAGAGTAGTGAAGGGATAGGGGGCGATCTTGGGCCGGGCGGCCGTCGTCGCCGCCAGCAAGGTGGATTTACCCGCGTTTGGCATTCCGGTCAACCCCACGTCGGCCAGTAACTTTAATTCCAGGCGCAGCCAGCGCTCCTCTCCTGGCAAGCCGTGCTCGGCCATCCTGGGAGCTTGGTTGGTAGAGGTGGCAAAGCGGGCGTTCCCCCTTCCCCCGCGCCCTCCCCGCGCCACGATCAACTCCTGGCCCGGCCCGGTCAGGTCGCCCAGCAGGTCGTCGCTATCGGCGTCGTAGACGAGGGTGCCGGGCGGCGCCGGGACGCGTAGCTGCTGGCCGAACGCGCCGTGTTGGTTCTTACCCCGCCCGTGCTGGCCTCGCTCAGCCCGAAAGTGGCGTTTCCGGCTGAAGCGGTAGAGGGTATTGAGGTGCGTGTCCACGTAGAGCAGCACGTCGCCCCCCTTGCCGCCGTCGCCGCCGGCCGGCCCGCCAAAGGGAACGTATTTTTCGCGGCGAAAGGCGACGCAGCCGTCGCCCCCATCGCCCGCTTTGACATAGATCTTGGCCTCGTCGTAGAACATCGTGGGAGAAGGATACCGCAAACGGGGGGGATGTCAAGATGGCGGGTAAGAAACCCGCTCTACTCTCAGGGCTGGCTGACCAAGCCTCCAGTTGCCGCCGTCGCCGCGCCGATACCGCCCGCCCCACCGGTGAACTGGGGTTTGGTAGATGAGAAATGTAAGCAAAGGCTCTTCTGCTTCGCCCGAAGCGCCAAAAATCTGGTTTCTTTCGCCGGATTATCGAGTAGATACCTCTCGTCCCTCGTACTGTCGCTTGTAATACTCCTGGTAGTGGTCGCCGCTCTTGATGGGCCGCCACCACCACTCGTTCTCGACGTACCAGCGCACTGTTTCCCTGATGGCTTCCTCGCAACCGTGGGCCGGCTCCCACCCCAGACAGCGCATCTTGGTCACGTCGAGCGCATAGCGGCGGTCGTGGCCGGGCCGGTCGCGCACCGGCTGAATGAGGCTCTCCGGTTTGCCCAGCAGATCGAGGATCAGGTGGGTCATATCAACGTTGCGCATCTCGGCGCCGGTGCCAACGTTATAGATGTCGCCTAACTTGCCCTTGTGCAGCACCAGGTCAATCGCCTCGCAGTGATCGAGCACGTAATGGTAGTCGCGTACCTGCAAGCCATCACCGTAGAGGGGCAGCGGCAGGTCTTCAATCGCGTTGGTGACAAAGAGCGGCACGACCTTTTCGGGATACTGGTAGGGGCCGACGTTGTTGGCGCCCCGGCTGATGGTGACCGGCAGGTCATAAGTGATGTAGTAGGCGTTGACCATCAAGTCGCCGCCGGCCTTGCTGGCGGCGTAGGGGCTGCGCGGGGCAACAGGGTCGCTCTCTTTGGATGCTCCCTCCGGTACGTGGCCGTATACCTCATCTGTCGAAACCTGGTGGTAACGCTCCAGGCCAAGCTCCCGGGCCGCCTCCAGTAGCACGTAGGTGCCGTAGACGTCGGTCTGGATAAAAGCGTCGGGGTCCATAATGGATCTATCTACGTGCGTCTCGGCAGCAAAGTTCACGAGGGTGTCAACCTCGTGCTGCTGAATAGCTTCCCGCACCGTGGCAGTATCGCAGATGTCGCCTCGTACGAAAACGTAGCGGCCAGCGAAACGTTCGGCCACGTCTTTGAGGTTATCCAGATTGCCGGCATAGGTCAATTTGTCGTACACGACGACGTGGTAAGCGGGGTACTTTTTCAGCATATAGCGGACGAAATTGGAGCCAATGAAACCGGCTCCACCGGTGATCATCAGATTGCGCACGTAAACCTCCTGGGTCTAGAATTTAGCCCGGCTATTCTACCACAACCACCGCTTGGGGCAACTTGCCTTTGTGATACGAAGATGTTATCATTACACCAATTCGCCTGAAATCCGAAAGGTAATCCTCACAATGTACATTAGATCACAGCGCCGGAGGCCTCGCTCCTCCCCCATACGCATACTGTTCCTGCTGATGTTGATCAGCGCCGGAATATACGTCTACGCTATGATCAAACAGGAGCAGATCGAGAATCCCTTTGTCCCCACCCCGCTTCCCCCTACGCCCACGCGCTCGGCCTTTTCCTACGCCGACGAGGCGACCGAGTTGTACTTGCAGGGCAACCTGGCGGGCGCCATCGCCGCTTACGAGCGGGCTATCGCTCTCGAGCCGGACGACGTGTTGCTGTACATCCCCCAGGCGCGGCTCCTGGCCCTGGAGGGACGGCCGATCGAGGCGGTGCGGCGCGCCAACCGGGCGGTCGAGATAGCGCCGGAGAACGCGCGCGCCTGGGCCGTTCTCGGCATGGCCTATGATTGGAACGGCAACGTGCCGGAGGCAATTGACGCTTGTAAGCGGGCCATTGAGCTCGATCCCACCTACGCCGAGGCGTATGCCTACCTGGCCGAAGCCTACGCCGACGCGGTGCGTTGGGCAGAGGCGACGGATGCCGGTCAGACCGCTCTGCAACTCGACGAGGGCAGCGTGGACGCCCATCGCAACTATGGATATGTGCTGGAGAAACAGGGAAACTATTGGGAAGCGGTGGAAGAGTACGAACGGGCGCTAGAGATTCACCCCAACCTGGCCTACATCCACATCGCCGCCGGCCGGAACTATCAGGTGTTGGGGAACCTCAGCGCGGCGGAAAGCAGCTTTCAGCGCGCCATCGAGATTGACCCCCACAACGTGGAGGCTTATTACAGACTGGGACGGGCGTATTACGAGACCGGAGAATACGAACGAGCCGAGACTTATCTCAAGCAAGCGACCGAGGAAGACACCGAGTTCGCGCCAGCGTTCGGCTACCTGGCTTTCACCTACTGGAGCCGCCGCAACTATGAGGCGGCCATCGAAAGCCTAGAGCACGCCATCAAGGTAGCCTGTGTCGAGGCGCGACGCCAGGCCGAGACATTCTACGTCACCGTAGAAAACTTGAACGACGAATCCGCCGGCCCGTCGCCGGGCGCGGTGATGCGGGGCGACTTTGCCCCCACGCCTGAGGGCGACCGGGATGAGCTACAAGCCACGCTCGCGCCGACGAATGAGGACGAGGAGGCGTGGGCCGACGCGCGCGGCGCGGCGACGCTCGACGCGCAGACGGGCAACTACACGGTGGAGTTGGAGGGGCTGCCGGGCCTGGGACCCGGCCTGGCCTACACAGGTTGGTTCGAGGGAGTGAATACGCTATCCGGCGACCCCCTGAGCACCGGCCCGCTCGACTTGCAGGCCGATGGGAGCCTGGAGGCGGAATTTGAAGCGGGTTGGGTCGAGGGGCCGCGGATCGAGTATTTCTACACGTTGGGGCTGGCCTATTTTTACATGGCCGAGTGTGAAAAGTCGTACCCGCTCTTTGAGGCGGCGCTACAGATATATCCCGAGGAACCGAACGCGCTGGAAGGCATCCGTCTGTGCCAGGAGGCCGAGGAGGCGGAGTAAAGTGGTGGGGCCGGGGGGAGCGTTGCGGCGGTACAATGATGCGGTCGGCTGGCGCGGTTGACGACGGACGAACGACGCGGATTGGGCGGGTTTGTCCAATCTCGGTTTGATACTCGTGCTCGGTTTGATACTCGTGCGTTGCGTGGCTCTTGACAGCACCTATGACTATTGCAGACTGCCGTAAATTCGTGCCGAGTTTTTCACACTCACACCGGCCTAAAGAGCCGGTGTTAGGGCACTTTTCGGCCAATTTGTGGGCCTAGCGCCGCCTCTTCAGGGCGGCGCAAAGCGGAACGAATTTATGCATCGCTGCACTATTATGGTAATTTGCTCTCCCTCATTGCTGTTCTCCCTTTCCAGTCCGAGATAGACAGAACCGATTATTCGGAATTAGCGTGACCGCCAATTTTGCCCGGCGCGGTATGGTTACTGCCTCTCAAGCCATTATTGTCCTGCCATCCCAGTTCCATCGAACGCCTCAATGTTCCACAACTCGAGGTACTCGCCGGGATCCAGAACCACGCCGCTCATCCCTGGGCGCACGGCGACCACTTTGGGCACAAAGTACAACGGCAGAACGGGTAAATCGTGGGAAAAGATACGTTGGGCCTCGTTGTGAAAGCGGATATAGTCGTCCGTTCCCGGAAGCGCGTCAGACGCCGCATAGCAAGCTGCGTCGTACTCGGCGTTGGCATAGCCGGGATTGTTGCTCGCGGCCCACCAGTTCTCAGGAGCAGGGATCTCGGAGGAAAGGTATAGCCAGCACGGTGCGTCGAGACCGTTCAGCCAAGAAAAGAGCGCCAGGTCGAATTGCCGCCCCAACACAGGACCGTCGGGGCCGTCGGCAAAGAACTCTTCATCTGGGAAATACTGCACCGCCAGCCCAACGCCGCAGTCAGCCAGATTCTCGACCAGGATGCCGGCCACCTGCTCGCGAGCCGGGTCGCCTTCGGTCGTGAAGAGGGTGACGGTGAAAGGTGCGCCGTCGTAGATACCCGCCACGCCGCGAGCCTCCCGCACGCCGTCCTCGTCCTCGTCCAGCCAGCCCGCCTCCTCCAACAGAGAGCGACCTCCGGCGGGATTATAGTCCCAATGGTAGAGTTGGTAGCCAGCGTAAAGCGGATGCTCGGCGGCGACGTAACTGTGGGCAACGGCAGAGTCGCCGTAGGAGAACACCTCGCCCGCGATGCGCTCGCGGTCAATACACATCGCGATGGCCTGGCGCACCCGCTCTTCCCCAAAGAAATTCGAGCGATTATCCCACGTCGCTGACTCGATGCCAAAGTCCAAATGCTCCCACTCGCCACTGGACGACGCGACCAATTGCACCGCGCCGGTTTCGGCAGCTTCCAGAAGCGGTGTCAGTTCCTCCCCTTCTATCACGTCCTGGGTGACGAGATCGCACTCGCCCACCGTGAGCATGTCGAGCGCCTGCCGCAGGTCAGGCACAAAGCGAAAGATGATGCGGTCGAGATAAGGCAGGCCCTCCGCAGCGCGAAAGTAGTGCGGGTTGCGCACCAACGTGATGCGTTCTGCCTCCACCCACTCCTCGACGACGAAAGGGCCCCAGCCCAACGGCTTGCGGTGCGCGACCTCGGCGCTGAGCAACTGGTCAGCCTGGGCCACGCCCCACACGTGCCGGGGCAGCGGGGGGTAAAAGTTCAAAAAGTAAAGATAGGAGTAAGCGGTATCGCGATAACCGGGCACGCTGCTCCAGACGAGCGTATGTTCACCCGCAGCGTCGTAGCTGGCGGTACGCTCCCGAAAGAAGCGCAGGTTGGGATTATCGAATGCGCCGGCCAGCTCGAAGGAGTAAAGAAAGTCATCGGCGGTCAGTGGATGACCGTCCGCCCAGGTAACGTCGCTCCGCAGCGTGAACGTAACTACCACCTGCGTCATCGTGACCACTTCCCCCTCGAACGAAACCGGTTCGCCAGCGGCGTTGTATACGGCAGCGCCGGGGAGCAAGTCCACAACGTCCTCATTGACGTCCAGCACTCGTTCACCCTCCCTGACCTCGACGGTATGCACGACGACGTCTCCGTCGTCCAGGTTGGGGATTTTCTCCAGGATCACGGGCTGGAGTTGGTACGAGCGGGTGTCAATCGGACCATCGTAGATCGCCTCCAGTACATTGCGGGCGGCGCGCGACGGACTGCCATAAATGAAAAGCGTATTCGGTTCAAAGGCCTGGCATATAGCGAGCTCTTTGGGCGGGAGGGGGGTTGGCGTGCCGGTGGGAGTTGTAGTGGGCACATCGGCAGGTTGAGTAGGGACAGGCAAGGAGGGAACCAACGTAGGCAACACCACGGAGCCAAGATCGCTATTTACCAGCAAGACAGCCATGACCGCTCCGAATGACAGCAACACCAACGAGACAACGACCCATTTACCACGCGCCATGCGATTTTAACCCTCCAATCTTTTGCCAAGTACAGTGATGCGAAATTTCGTTCTGCTTACGCTGGCCCACGCCGTCCCAAAGAGGCAGCGTCAGGCCCGCACATAGGCCGAAAAGCGCTCCAGCACCGGATCTCGAGTCTCAGTAGATCCAAAATTGCTCCCAAACGTGTCAGTTGACCTGTGAACTT